>NZ_JBVJWD010000072.1:25564-26209 GCF_055602785.1 Streptomyces sp. NPDC037301 | reverse complement strand
CTCGACAGCTGCATCGGTCGGCGGAACTACCCGAGCATGCCCGTTGACCACGCTGCCGCACCGGGAAACTCAAAGATCCCCGACAGAGTCAAGCTCAGTATTTGCCGCGAAAGGTCACGCAGAAGCTGTTCGCCGCCCGAGACGCGGCATGCCGGAGGCCGACGCGCCCAGGGCCTTGGTATCGCCTTCACCGACGTGGAGCTCCGTAGGTCGACTTACGGAACCCGGCAGAGACGTTGCAAGCGCTGTTGGCGAGGCGCTGGCGCTCCCTTGAGTCATTTTCTCAGTGGTGGTGCTGTGGCGGCTGCTGTCCCGGCTGGCCTGACCGCGGCCGGCGTCAGTATCCCGGTGCTTCGAGCTCTCATCGGATACCTGCTCCCGGTCCTCATTGGTTTTCCAGAAGTCAGCAGTACGTACTGGGGGTTGTCGCGCCAGTCGGGGTTCGGCCCTGTGTGCGGCGGCTGGCGCTCTCTGGTTCAGGCGTGACTCAGGGGGCTGGGGTGCCGGATGGCGGCGGTTTGGGGGAACGCAGTGGGGGGGGGGGGGGGGGGGGGGGGGGGGGGGGGGGGGGGGGGGGGGGGGGGGGGGGGGGGGGGGGGGGGGGCGGGGGGGCCAGCGGGGAGTGCGGGGGAGGTCGGAGAGTGT
>NZ_JBVJWD010000072.1:16293-25554 GCF_055602785.1 Streptomyces sp. NPDC037301 | reverse complement strand
GGCCCTCCCCCCCCCCCCCCCTCCCCCCCCCCCCCTCCCCCCCCCCCCCCCCCCCCCCCCCCCCCCCCCCCCCCCCCCCCACTTCAACGAGTCGTCTGGCCCTCAAGGCTAGGGCCTCATGGAGGTGTTCTGGTCTATAGGGCCTCTCCGGTGCGAGCTGGGCTCGGGGCGTGGTGTCGGGTCAGCATCGTGGGCCGCCTGTTGTGGGGTCCAGGTGCGTCAGGAAGTCTTCGATCTCACGGATCAGGGTTTGTGTTCCGTGAGGCAGGTCACGTCCGGCTTCTGCCAAAGCGGATTCAACTTTGCCTGCCGCTTCGCGAGGATCGATGCCCCGGCATGCGAAATCACTATCACTCAAGAGTGACGCGATTGTTCCAGCAATATCAGTTCCCCTCCTGTTTCCTTCCGCGCATGCCGGTAGTTGTTTTTGCTGCTCAGATTCGAGGATTTCGAGATAGTCTCGCGCATCCTCATCACCCTTGGCTGCCGCTCTCTGCCACCACGTTCGCGCTTCGGAATCCAAGTCCATGAGTTCAAGGATTTCTGCTACACGACGTGTTTCTTGTGGCCTGGCGCAGTCATCTAGTTCCTTCCTGAGAAGGATTCGGAGTTCGTTGATTGCTCCGACTCGATGATTGCCTTCGGTGACATGTCGCAGGCAGGGAGCGGGGGCCGGGGGCCAGCCCGTGGGCTGGCCCCCCTCCACCTTGGCAGAGTCCTCGCCGATCCGAGAGCTCTTGGATACTGCCTGCTCAGAACCTTCGAGCAGGACCCACAGGGCGAGGAGCCGGATGGTTCCGTGTTCCTTGGGCTGGTGGGGCCAAGTCGGCAGATAGTTCATGCGGTTACCTCCTCGCTGGACTCGTTGATGGACTTCTTCAGGTTGTTGGCGGCGGCTTTGATGTAGCGCTTCACCGACTCCTCCTTGATCTGGAGGCGCTGTGCAACCTCTTCGGTGCCGAGGTCCTGCAGAACACACAGGGTGATTACCTCGCGCTGCCGTTCAGGAAGGCGTGCGACAAGTTCGTCGACACCCTCTTTAATCATTTCGTAGGCGGCCTCGGGAATTCCGATGCCGGATTCTGAATCGGGCACGTCGTGAACCGGTACCGCGACCGTCCGCTTGTTCCGGCGGAATTGGTCGATGACTGCCCGCTTCACCGCGGTGCGGCCGTAGGCGGTGAGCGATCCCTGCTGTGCAGAAATCGTCGCCCACCGCCGGTACATGTTCAGGTAGACGTCCTGCACAGCGTCTTGAGCGCTGTGCAGGTCGCCCGCCTGGGCCCGGGCCAGTCGGGAGAACGCCTCGATGGTCTCGAGGACGAAGGACTCGAAGTCCACTCCCGGTGCGGCCTCACTCACGCAGCCTCCCGCGTGATATTGGCGCGGTCACCGGCCGGGTCGGCGGTGTCCTTGCGGAACAGCCAGGCCGGCTGGCCCTGCTCGAAACGGGCGGCGGCGCCGCCAGCGGGCAGAGACCGCGCCGTCGCAACCATGGTGGCGCGCTGCTCGCGCTCCACCCGGGTCACCAGATGCGCCTTGAGGAGCATCTCCGCGAGGCCACGGACGCGGCGCATCGCATAGAACAGCAAGAGCAACACGGGAAGAGACGCCCCGCCCGCTCCTACCCAGTACGACCAAGTCATCGGACCAGGCCTTCCAGTAGTGACGAACTCGTTGACGAAGGCCAGGGCCTTCATCCGCTTACACGCCGCTGGAGGCCAGATCCGGATGCCGGAGACCAAGATCTTTTCCCAACTTCCCCCACCGGCCCGCTCGTCACACTGTTCCCTCAAGTCACAGCACCAGAAAGCGGCCGGACCCCTCACGCGCTGATCCTGTACCGCGTGCCGGCCGGGCTCCCCCCGAAGACAGCGAAACCGGCGATCCGGAGCGGGGGTCCTGAAAGACCTGACGCCTGGACGGGTCTACCGGCGTCAGACCGGGCGAGGGGACACAGAGGCGGGAGAGATCGCGCTGGGGCTGGATCGCGCGTTACGCACCCGGCCCGTTCCCTCGGGCATAGAGGCCCGCCCGCAGTTCCTCCTCGCAGCGCACCGTGCAGCGGTAGGTGACGAAGAAACCCGGAGCGCGGCGTCCGCAGGGTCCTGCGCAGATCCACGCAGCCGGCTCGCCCCGGCGCCTTCGCCTACCAACGATCACCGAACCTGAACCGTGCGCAGCGCAATTGACACGACCTGATCACCTAACCAACTATCTGACAATTCCGCAGTTCAGACGCCCACCCCAGCCCGGCGCCCCGTAGTCAACGCAGCTGCTGACGCCCCGCAATCACCCATCCGCAGACGCAACGCAAACTGATCAGTGCAGGCCAGACAGTCGACTACTGATCAGAAAGATCGCTCCTGGACAGACGCACTGCGGGAGCTCGGCGTCGAATGGGCGTGACAGCGCCGCCGACCGGGCTGGAGGACGGCACCGAGGTGAGGCTCGGGGTGTTTTTGTCGAACAGTAAGAGCAGGCGCGGCAAGCTCACCTCGGAGAAGCTTCGGGCGCTGGCCGCCCTCGGGCTCGACCGGGCCTGATGACCGGTTTTCCCATCGCCATCCGAACGGCAGGGTGTTGATCTTGCTGTCAGAAGTAAAGGAGATTCTTGTGAACGCAGCGTCGGTGCGGGCACGCTGGGAGGACTTACCGCATGAGGTGCGGGCCTTGGTACAAGCACGGCTTGGGTCGCCAGTGGTGGAGGTCGTCTATCCCGGGGGTGGCTTTACTCAGGGTCTTGCCGTGCGGGTGAGGTGCGCCGACGGCAGTGAGGTGTTCCTCAAGGCAGCGGATCTGGCTGCGGCGATGGCATCGCACTACCGGGCAGAGGCGGTGGTCGGCGAGCATCTCCCGGCTGCGGTCGCGCCGCAGCTCATGTGGTCTTTGGAGGCGAGCGGCTGGATCGTCAACGCTTTCGAGGCGGTCCGGGGAAGGGAACCAGATCTGCGGCCTGGGTCCGCTGACCTGTCCCCCGTGCTGGATGTGGTCGGTGCGCTGGAGCGGGAGCTGACGCCGTGTCCGGTGCCGGCAGTGGGGCGGTCGGGGAGGCCTTGTCCCTGCTGGTCGGCCATTGGGACCGGCTCGCTGCCGCCCCGGAAGGCCCGGATGCCTGGACCGTGGCACGGCGCGCTCAGCTGACGGAGCTGGATGCCCCCGACCGGCTCGTGAAGGCAGCGCTCGGAGACACGCTGGTGCACTGCGATCTACGGGCGGACAACATGCTCGCCGACACGGCCACGGGACAGGTCCGGGTCCTGGACTGGTCCTGGGCTGCGCGTGGAGCGGCGTGGGTGGATGCGGCCTTCCTCGTCCCGCAGTTGATCCTCGCCGGTCACAGCCCAGCCGGAGCGGAAGTGGAGCTCGGGGCCCGGGTGACGGCGTGGCGCGCGGCGGATCCGGAGGCGGTGAACCTGTTCGCGGTGGCGATCACCGGCTACTGGGCATGGCATCACGCACATGGCCCCGGCGGCGCTCTGGGCGCTTACCGGGGCCGGGCGGCGGAGGCCGGCAGGCGGTGGATCGACTACCGGCTCGGCTGAAGCCTGGAGGTGGTGGGGTGGTGGTCGGTCAAGCCGCGGGTGAGGACGGACAGCAGGTGCGGGGCCACGAGGTAGCCCGCTGCGAACGTCATCGTCCGTTCGGTCTGGCCTTCGCTTTCTGCGGCGTTGGGGGTTCTCGGTCGGGTCAGCATGCCGCACACCTGCCTTTGCTCGGTGTCCTACAGGGTTTTCGCGGCTCGGTGTATGAAGGTGTCGAGCACGCCGTCGGCGACCTTGACGTTGCCGTGCGGGCGGGTGGCGCCGGGGATGGTGCGTACCGCGGCCGCCTCCCGCGCGAGCTCGGCCGCTGCGGTGAACGAGCGGGTGGCCTTGCCCTTCTCGCCCTTGGCGCGGTGTTCGAGCCCGTCACAGGTGTACTCAAGGGCCTTGGCCCACAGGGTGAGTGCGTCCAGCCAGGGCTTGGTCTCGGCGGCGAAACCCGGGTCGGTGACGGTTCTGCGGATCTCGGTGGGGGCTTCGGCGAGTGAGCGTGTCTGTGCGCGCAGTGCCGTGACCGCTTGGTGTTTCCTGCCCGTGTGCCAGGATCGTTCGATGGCGTCCAGCCGGGCCTTGAGGGCGGGGGCTGCGGGCTGCCATGGTGTGCCGGTCCAGCTGGGCGCCATGTGCTGGGTGTCGAGGAAGGTCAGCAGGGCGTGGGTGCCTTGCGGGTCGTGGGCGGTCATGTGTGCCGCGGCGCTGTGCCAGGAGTCAGTGGGCCGGTAGGCGCGCGGGTTCCAGGCGTAGTCGGCACCGGTGAATTCGGCGATCTTGCTGGCCGATGCCTGGTTCATGGGGTTGAGCGCGACGCCGCTGAGGTGCTCGCCGAGCCTGGGGGTGCGCTTGGCGTAGGGAGCGAGCAGCAGGCGTCCGGCGGCGTGGTCGTAGTCGTTGGTGGGGTAGTTGTCCCAGAGCAGCACGTCGTGGCCCCACACGTCGGCCGCTCGACGGGTCTGTGCGGTGGTGATGGAGGTGGGCACCACGTCGGCGCCCGTCCACCACACCTGCACGCGGTCGTCCAGGGCGCGGCGCAGGGTCTTCTTGTACGGGGTGTCGGCGAGGTCGCTGTACTGCGTGGGCACGAACTGCAGCGGGCGCATGCCGCGGTGCTGGTCGACAAACTCGCGCTGCATGCGGTTGGTGAGGTCGGCCTGAGCGGCGGCGGCGGACTGCTCCGAGACGGGCCCGTAACGGGCGAAGTCCGCGGCACCGTTCCATACGGGCAGCGGGTGGATGTCGTCGAAGGCCAGGGCGAAGTCCCGGATCCCCAGGTTGTACAGGGACTGGAGCTTGCCGGTCAGGGCCTGGCGGTCGCCCGCATCGTTGTAGGTGATGGACTTGCCCGGGGACAGGACATAGGTGAAGCGCACGTGGTGGTCGGCAGCGCGCCGGGCCAGCTCGGCCAGCTCGCGTTCCAGTTTCCTCGGGTAGCGCTCGCGCCAGCGGTCACGTTCGTACGGGTCGTCCTTGGGCGCGTACAGGTAGGTGTTCAGTTTGACGGAGCCGTAGAAGGCGATCTGGTCCAGGCGCTCCTCGTGGGTCCAGGGCTTGCCGTAGAACCCCTCGACGACCCCGCGCAGCGGCATGGCGGGGTGGTCGACGACCGTGGCGCCTGCTATCCGGCCGCCGGCGGTCAGCTGGGTGAAGGTCTGGGCGGCGTAGAGGACACCGTCGCCGTCGGCGCCCGCGAGCAGCACTTCGATGTGGCCGTCGAGGCTGCTGGTGGTGATCTGGTAGCCCTCAGGCGGCAGTGTCCCGGAGGTGAAGGCATTGCTGCGTCCCAGCTTGTCGGCCATGTGCGGAGCCGAGACGGTTCCGACGACGACGGCCATCGGCCCTGCGGGACGCGAGGCACCGCTGAGGGGAGAGACACGGACGTCGGTGGCACCCGCGCGGCGCAATGCCGCTTTCACCAGAGCGACGGAGCGGGCGTCGGTGCCCTGTGCGGTGAGCAGGTCCACCCGACGCGGCACCGAGAGATCGGGCCCGGTACGGCGTATCTGCTGCGGGGTCGGCGACACCCGTGGCAGGTCATTACCGGTGACGGATGCCCGGGTGATCGAGGGCGCATCGGGGGTACTGCGGGGGCCTACTGCATGGTCGTGCCTCCCCACTGCGTCCAGGGGTGCGCAGCCCGCGAGCAGCAGCCCGCTGCCCAGCCATGCGGTGACGGTCCTGCGGCGGATCATCGGCCCTGCTCCGCGCGGCGGGCACCGAGCAGGGCCCAGGCGGCCAGCAGCAGCAGGACGAGCCAGCTGCCGGGCACCAGGAGGAACAGAGAGGTGGCGACGGAGGAGACCGGGTCGCCCAGTGGCAGGACCAGCCAGTACGCTACGGAACTGGTGAGGATCACCACCAGAGCGGCCAGCGGCCACACCAGTGCCCCCGCCACTTTGGCGCGACCGCTCCATCCGCGGGCCGGCAACCACACGGCCAGGCCGATCAGCCAGCCGACGACGGGCAGCAGGAACCCCCCGAAGACCAGTAGCACTACGGCTGTTGTCTGCGCGGGTGTGCAGCCGCGCGCGGAGGTGCGAGGTACAGCCGGTGCGGGGGCGTCCGGGGCAGGGGGAGGGGGAGGGGGAGGGTTCATGGAGGTTCCTGTGGGTGCGGAGGGTACGGGGGGCCGCTCCTGGCCGGAGGGGTTCCGGCGGGCGGCAGCTCGGCGACGGCGATGATCGCTCACCCAGCCAGCGTTTCTGCGCCTTGTCCGCCGCCTGTGGGCAGAGTATGGACGGACCGTAACAATGCTTCCGGAGAGGGCCTGAGCTGCCCGGATCTGCTGGCAGAGGTAGCCATAATTTCCTTATGCCCAAGATTCTGCTCATCGAGGACGACCAGTCCCTGCGCGACGGCCTTCAGCTGGCCCTGGAGCACCAGGGCCACCGGGTCCACGCCGCTGCGTCCGGCCACGCGGGTCTCACGGCGCTGCGGACAACGCGCACCGACCTGGTCGTCCTCGACCTGATGCTGCCGGACACCGACGGTCTCGAAATCTGCCGCCGCATCCGCGCCTCCTGGCCGGTACCCGTCATCATGCTCACGGCCCGCGGCGACGACTCCGACATCGTGCGCGGCCTCGACGCGGGCGCGGACGACTACGTCGTCAAGCCCGTACGCGGCCGGGTCCTCGACGCCCGTATCCGCGCAGTCCTACGCGGGCAGGACCCCTCACCCGCGACCACAGCCACCGAGATCTACGAGGAGCTCACCGTGGACCGCTCCGGCCTCAGCATTACCAAGAACGGACACCCCGTCGCCCTCACCCCGCTGGAACTACGCCTGCTGCTGCACCTGTCGGCGGACCCCGGTCACGTGTTCGCCCGGCAGGAACTGCTCGAAACGGTATGGGGCCACGACCCGTCGGCCGACGTACGCCTGGTGGACTCCGGTATCGCCCGGCTTCGTACGAAGATCGAGGATGATCCGGCATCCGCCCGCTACATACAGACGGCGCGCGGCTTCGGCTACCGCTTCGGGCCGCTGTGAAGCGCCCCTCGCCGGTCAAGCGCCTCACGCTCGGGCTGCGGGGCCGCCTGATCGCCGGATACCTGCTGGTCGCGGCCATCAGCGTAGTGGCGACGGCGGGATTCACCTACTACCAGGCGCACATCTCGATCCTCCGGACCGGACAGGACACCCTCCTCAACAGCCTGCGGGACACGACCACCACGTTCGCCGACGACCTGCCCTACCCGCCCACCCGCGCCCAGCTCACCTCCTTCGCCGGAAAACTGGCCTCCGGCAGCGGCTTCCGGATCATCACCGTCACCTACGGCACCCAATCCGTGACCTCGGCCCAGGGCGGCCCTGCAATCCCCGAAACCCTCCGCCGTGATGTCACCGCCAACCGGGAACTGACCTTCCAGCGCGTCACCCAGGACGGCACCCCCTGGCTCACAGCCGGCACCCCGATCACCTTCGCCGACAGCAGACAACCGTCCGGCATCGAGGTCTACGGAGCCACCCCGCTGCGCTCCCTCAGCGACGCGAAGGCCGCCGTGTGGGTCGCCTCCCAGTACGGCGCGATCCCCGCGCTCGTCCTCGCCGTGCCGCCCGCACTGCTCGCAGCCCGCGGCGTACTGCGCCCCGTGCGCCGGCTCCAGCACGGCGCCCGACGCATGGCCGACGGCGATCTCACCAGCCGTATCAAGGCCACCGGAAACGACGAACTGGCCGATCTTACCAAGGCGTTCAACGAATCAACCGCCGCACTGGAGACCACGGTCGGTGAACTCCGCAGAATGGAAGCCTCCGCCCGCCGCTTCGCCGCCGACGTCTCCCACGAACTGCGGACGCCCGTCGCCACGATGGTCGCCGTCAGCGACGTCCTCGACGACAGCGCCGACACCCTCCAGCCGGATATAAGCCGGGCGGCCCGCCTGGTCACCACCGAAGCCGACCGCCTCGCACGGCTCGTCGACGACCTGATGGAAATCTCCCGCTTCGACGCCGGCGCCAATACCCTGATCGCCTACGACATCGACGTGGCCGAGGCCGTACGTGCCTGCCTACGCGCCCGCGGCTGGCAGGACAAAGTCTCCACCGACCTCCCCGAACCCCCCGTCACCGCGCGCCTGGACCCTCGCCGCCTCGACGTCGTCATAGCCAACCTCATCGGCAACGCCCTGCGCCACGGAGCGCCGCCCGTGACCGTCCGGGTGACCGCATCCGAGGGCGACGAGGATTGCATACGGATCAACGTCACCGACCACGGCGGCGGGCTGTCTCCCGAGACCGCCGCGCATCTCTTCGACCGCTTCTACAAAGCTGACCAGGCCCGGTCACGTTCCCAGGGCAGCGGCCTCGGCCTCGCCATCGCCTGGGAGAACACCCGCCTGCACGGCGGCACCCTGACCGCAGCCAACGGCCCGCACGGCGGAGCAGTCTTCACCGCAGAATTCCCACGCACCCCCACGGCAGGAGACGGTACGTGACACAAAGCAGCCGCCTCCTTCGCCCTTTTCTCCTTGTGCTCCTACTCGGCCTCACAAGCTGCGGCACCGGTCCGGCGATCGACGCGTCCAAGCCCATGGGAGCCGGCGAGCCAGCCACCGGAATCGTGGCAGGCACCGCCGTCTATTTCCTCAAAGACGGAGCGCTGCACCCCGTCGAGCGCTCCGCCGCCGGCATCACATCACCCACCGAAGCCGTCCGCGCCCTCCTCACCAGCCCCTCACCCGAAGACCGCAAGCAGGGCCTGACCAGCGCACTACCACCCCTGACCGGCACCTTGGAAACTGCCTTGGCCAAGGTGACCGCCACCCCAAACGCCCCCGGGCGGCTGCGCGTCACCCTCCCCTACGACCCGACCACACTCACCCCTCTCGCACTCGGACAGCTCACGTGCACGGCGTCCGCCACAGCACTGGTGGAACTGACCGGCACAGGCCACACCACCCCGGCCACCCACTGCTCCGACTACGCTGTGCGACATCCCGTGAGTTCTCCTGAGTCCCCCTGAGTGAGCCCCTGTGCCCGTGGCCAGGAAGTTGTTCCTCCTCGGGCGCTCTGCGGTCTCGTGACGTAATTTCGGGATTCTTGAAGCGTTCTCACTTGGGTGCGGATCCTGAACTACACCCAGCTGAGGTGACACAGCAACGGGCTCGGGGGGGGGGGGGGGGGGGGGGGGGGGGGAGGGGGGGAGGGGAGGGGGGGGGGGGGGGGGGGGGGGGGGTGGGTGGGGGGGGGGGGGGAGGAGAGGGGAGAGAGGTTCTTG
>NZ_JBVJWD010000072.1:0-16283 GCF_055602785.1 Streptomyces sp. NPDC037301 | reverse complement strand
TTGTGGTTGGGGGAGGGATTTGGGGGGTTTGGAAGGTGTTCGCGTTGGGGGGGGGATTGGAAGCGACACCAGGGGGGGGGAAAAAAGAAGTGGTCTCGTCCCCCCCCGGGGGGCGGCCACGAGCCAGAAGCCGTATCACCGGCCGGTCAGTGCTGCTGGTCGTCCTCGCGCAGGCGCCACTCGACCGGGTAGTAGACCGTTTCGTCGTCGCTGGCGCGTTCGAGGATCGCATAGTGGTCGGCAATGCCCGGCTGTCCCCGCTCCACCCACTTCTCGACCAGGGCCGTCAGGTCGTCGGCGACGGCCTCGTCCCCGGTGTGGTGCAGGTGGCCGGTCCGCTGGATCCAGGCGGTGCCCCGGCCAGGCTCGTGCAGGCAGGCCATGCCCAGGGCAGCCTCGAGGCCGTCGATGTACGCGCGGGTGGTGCGGCCGGTCCGGGTCCCCAGGTGGAACCACAGGTCGTAGTAGCCGTCGCCGTCCAGGGCCGGGCCGACGTTCTCACGGGTGGACAGCGGCTGCGGCTGAAGGGGTTCGGTCAGGGCCGGGGTCTGCCCGGCCGGCCACGCGTAGAGGGGGCCGGCCGCCGACATGAAGTCGCTGGACATCACCCCGTGGCCCACCAGGCGGCCCTTGTCGCGGGTGACGGAGAGGGTGGGGTGGAAACCGCCGTGGGCGACGGGGACGACGATCAGGCCGTCGTCGCTGAGCTGGTCGAGCCAGTGGGGGGAGATGCCGGTGACGCCGCAGATGACCACGATCCGGTCGTACGGTCCCTTGGCCGGGTGGCCGAGGTAGCCGTCGGCCGTCAGCGCGGTGACGTTCTTCTCTCCGGCCCGCTCCGTTGCGCGTGCGGCCTCGGTGACGATGACCTCGGAGACGTCGATGGTGACGACCTCGGCGCCGGTGATGGCGGCGATCAGGGACGCGTTGTAGCCGGTCCCGGCGCCGATCTCGAGGACCTTCGTGCCGGGGGCGAGCTGGAGGGCTTCCAGCATGGCGGCGATGACGCGGGGCTGGGAGGTGGAGCTGTAGCGTCCGGCCGCGTCGGTGGACTTGGGGGACGCGGGTCATCAGGGCGGTGTCGGAGTAGATGCGGTCCAGCAGGTCGTCGCCGGGGTCGGCGGGGACGGGGACGAAGCTGCCGCTGGTGTAGTAGCCGCCAGGCAGGAACAGATGCCGGGGGACGGTGGCGAAGGCCCGCTCCACGGTGCTGGTGCGGATCGCTCCGCGCTCGCGCAGGGCGCCCGCGTAGGCGGATGCGAAGGCGTTTACCGGCCTTGCGGAGATGGCCGCAAGAAAGCCCACTGCATCGCCGTGATCAAGGGAAACCAGCCGCTGCTGCACCGGCAGCTCAAGCAGATGCCCTGGCGGGACGTGCCGCTGCTGGACAAGACCCGCGCCACCGCGCACGGCCGCGACGAGATCCGCCGAGTCAAGACCGCCACCGTCGCCCGCGGCCTGGACTTCCCCCACGCCGCCCAGGCCGTGCAGATCGTGCGCCGCCGCAGGACCATCACCACCGACAGGGTCACCCTGCAACGCGTCTACGCGGTCACCGACCTTGCCGCCCACCAGGCCGACGCTCCGGAGATCGCCCACCACGTGCGCGAACACTGGGGCATCGAGAACAAGATCCACCACGTGCGCGACACCACCTTCACCGAGGACGCCTCGCGCATGCGCACCGGGACCGCACCCCGGGCCATGGCCACGCTGCGCAACCTGGCCATCGGCGCCCTCCGCCTCACCGGCTACGACAACATCGCCGCCGGCCTGCGCACACACAGCCGCAACGCCACCCGACCCCTGACGACCCTCGACATCACCTGATCCGATCCGACAGATCCCCTGAACGACGCCGCCCCCGGGCTGACACGATCCAGCCATGGGAAACATCTACGACTACTACGCGGCCACCGACGACAGGCAAGCCCTCGCGCTGTTCGAAGACGACAGCATGGACGACCCATTCGGCACGCTCGGCCTCAAAGGGGCAGACCCCTACCTGCTCCTCGGAACCGTCGAAGCCCACCTGACAGGAGTATCCGAGGAGCAAGTGGAAGCTGACCCCCGCTTCTGCGAACTGCTCAACGACCCCGAGCACGAAGGGCCCTGGCTCGTCTCGCTCACGGACACCCTCCGTGACGCCCTCGCGGCGGCCACCCCGGAGCGCCTGCTGGAAACCGCCACCGCATGGACCCACACCGAGGACGGTGGCGGGCAGGACCCAGGGCTCTTGGCCGACTTCCTGGAACGCCTCGGCGAACTCGCCCGCGACGCCGGGCCGCGACGACGCCTGTACTGCGGCATGTCCCTGTAGGGAACTGCACATCGGGAACAAAGTCGGCGGCATCAGTACCGCCGCGGTGATCAGGGACTCGACACCTCGTGATCACCCGAAGGCCGGGACTGCCTCCGTTCGATCCCGGTCGACGAACTCAACAACCACACCGGCTATCTGAACCAGTATCAACCCGGACAGATCCTCTGAACGACGCCGCCCTGGCGGCCGTGGGGCGGCTGGCCCCGGATTCGCATCCTCCGGTCGAGGACTGTGCTCGATCACAGCCTGGTGGCCAGCCAGATGGTCATGGCCGCGGTGGCGGTGAGCCCGACGTTGAGTGCGATCCGGCGGTCTTCGCCGGTCAGGTGGACGGCGATCGCACCGGTCTGCAGGAGGACGAAGCCGATGGCTGCGGCCAGCGCCAGCGAGGGCGCGATGCCGGTCAGCGGTGGCAGGACCAGGCCGGTCGCGCCGAGTATTTCGACCGTCCCCAGCGCCCTGAGGGCGGGCAAGGGTATGCGGTCGACCCAGGCCATCATCGGTCGGAGTTGATCGCGGCCGCGGATCACCTTCAGCGTGCCAGCGTAGAAGTAGAAGAGGGCGAGCAGTCCCGCGACGATCCAATAGGCGATGTTCATGGTTCCCGTTCATGGGCCACCGGTTCACGGGGCCCTCGATTGCGTCGATGGCCAGAAGAGCCCTGGAGAAGGCCTGGTCCGTCGTCCGAGGGGTCGGACCCGCCGAAAGACGGGAGTGGCACGGCCCCGCGGTCAAAAGGAGGGCGGCCGGGCCGTTCCATCCGTCGACTTCAGGCGAGGTCGGTGGCGGGCTCGGTCGCGTAGCGGCTCATCGTGTCGATGTTGGCCTGTCGCGTCAGCGGCCGGCCGCCGACGAGCACCTCCTGGAGGTCTCGGAAGTACTGCACGTACAGGTCGGGGGTGAATGTGCTGAGCATGACGGCGGGCTGGTCGGTCGGGTTGGCGAAGGTGTGAGGGGTACCGGGCGGAACCATCACGAGCGTGCCCGTGGTGGCGTCGCAGTCCTCGCCCCCGACGGTGAACCGCACGGTGCCGGAGAGGATGTAGAAGCCCTCGTCGTGTTGGGCGTGGCGGTGCTGCGGCGGTCCCTGGGTGTGCGGGGCGAGGACGGACTCGGCGATCGCGAGGCGGTGCCCAGTGTGGCTGCCGTCCTCCAGAACGCGCATGCGCGTGGTGCCCAGAACGATCGTCTCGCCGTCGCCGGGACCCACCACCGATACGGCGGGGTCGGCCTGCGGCTCGCTGGTCTTCGCTTCTTCGGTCATGCTCACGAGTGCACCGCCGGGACCCCGCCAGTGTCCAAGACCCATCCCGCAGCGCCGATACCCCGTGGGTATCGTTGCAGCGTGGAGCTACGGACCTTGCGCTACTTCGTGGCGGTCGCCGAGGAACTCCACTTCGGCCGGGCCGCCACCCGACTGCACATGAGTCAGCCGCCGCTGAGCCGGGCGATCAAGCAGTTGGAGGCCGATGTCGGAGCCCTGCTCTTCGCCCGCTCGCCCACCGGCGTCACGCTCACTTCGGTGGGCACGGTGCTGCTCGACGAGGCGCGGGCCCTACTCGACCACGCCGACCGCGTCCGTGTACGCGTGAGCGCGGCGGCCGGCGTCGCGACCATCACTGTCGGCATCCTGGGCGATGGCACCGACCCGGGAGTGTCCAGGCTGGCCGCCGCCTACCGCCGAAGCCACCCCGGCATCGACATCCGCATCCGCGACACCGACCTGACCGACCCGACGTGCGGGCTGCGCGCCGGGCTGGTCGACATCGCCCTGACCCGGGCGCCGTTCGACGAGACTGCCCTGACGGTGCGTGCGCTGCGAACCGATCCGGTCGGCGTGGTCCTGCGCGCCGACGATCCGCTGGCCCGCCGCGACCGGCTGCGGCTGGCCGAGCTGAGCGACCGCCGCTGGTTCCAGTTCCCGCAGGGCACCGACCCCATCTGGCAGTCGTACTGGAACGGCGGCAGGCCGCGCGAGGGCCCAGTGGTGCGCGCCGTCCAGGAATGCCTGCAGGCCGTGCTGTGGAACGGCACGGCCGGCCTGGCCCCGCTCGGACACGACCTGCCCGCAGAGCTGGCCGTGGTACCGCTGATCGACATGGCGCCGAGCCGAGTGGTCGCGGTGTGGAACGAATGTGACACCAACCCGTTGATCCGATCCTTCGTCGAGATCGCGACAGCCGCGTACCGCCACTGAGCACCGGCAACCGGCGCTGAGTCCAAACCCATGAACATTCGCTGTCAGGACACGGTGAACAGAGCCACGCGGCCGGCCTGCCATGCAGTCCGGCCGCGGAGCGATGTCACCCGTAGGGACGAAACCCACCGCCCCGGAAGAAACTCGACGGGCGACCGCTTGTCGGTACGGGCATGGAACCGATCCACGCACAGCACATCAGCGAGCCCGGTCTTGTCGTCCTCGACATCACCGCGGCAGACGAAGCAACCGCCCACGCGGCCACGGCCGCACTCGAACTGCAGTGGGCAACATCAGGGATCGGGCCCGTGCGACGAGATCCCGGAGAACCGTGGGTCAGGGCACGGGTGTACGCGGACACCCGCCGCCCCGCCACCCCCACATGACTCCTGGAGGTCGGGCGGCCTGATCTCCAGGAGTCAGCGGCGGAGGGCGTAGCGGGTGAGGCGGGAGCGGGCGGCTTGTTCGCTGATCCCGAGCGCCTGGGCGATGGTGTTCCACTGCGGTCCGTCTGCGGTGTCGATGCTGAACGCGGTGTCGGTTGCCACCCGTTCGGTGAGGCGTTCCAGGGCGGCGAGGGCGCGGAGGGCGGCCAGTGGTTCGTCGGCGACCAGGGCGGTGAGGTGTGTCTCGACCTGGTCGAGGAGGGTGGTGAGGTCCGCGGGCACGGGCACGGTGCGGGCCTGTACTTCGGTGATGTGGGTGTCCCAGTCGTCTTCCGGTCCGCTGGTGTCGGCCAGGTACGGGCGCCGGCGGTCGACGGCTTCCCAGTCGAGCGGGTACTGGGTGCTGCCGCGCCAGCCACACGAGCACGCACCGCGCAGCTCGGTGGCGAGCGGGGCGCCGAGCGTGCCGTCGTAGACCCACCATTCAGTGCTCTGGTGCATCGTCGGCCCGCTCCCCGCGTCGAAGTACACCGGGCCCGGCTCTGTTCCGTCGGCCGACAGGACGCCGGGCCGGCCCTCATGCTGACTGCCGAACTCCTCGGTCTCCCACATGCTCCGCCCCTCTCTCACCGGCCAGAACGCCGGTGACACCTCAAAGGCTGGCCGGGGGGCGCGCTGCAGCGCCGCCTCGTTCATGGGCCCGGCCGACTCACCCACGACCTTGCCCCAGCCCGGCCAGTCCCGGCGGGCGAATACCCGAACCGGTGAACCGTCCACCCGGCCCGGCTCTGGCCCGCACACGGCTGCTGATGAACCCCGTGACCTGCGATGTTCCGGCCCGTCCACAGGTCGCCCCGCGTCATCACGGTTGATTCCACAGAACTTGAGCCAGAACTGGAATGCAGCGGTGTCCCGGAACCCATCACGGGATGGGTTCCGGAACACCGCTTCCGGCCGCTGCCCGTGACGGGGAAGGCACGGGCAGCGGGGTTCTTGGGCGGGCTATGGCCCGCTCCTGCGGCGGGTTGTCACAGGTCCCCCGCAGCGATCAGTTCGGCGCGGGTCCGGACTCGTCGGCGAAGGCGGCGAGGTCCATCTTGAACAGGTGGGAGTCGGCGGAGTTCGCTCCGCCGGAGTCCGCTGTGACCAGCAGCCTGCCAGCGCCGGGGTAGTCCGCCTTGCCCTGGTCGTTCCACCAGCGGCGCAGCGACTCCACCGCGAAGGCGGCGGTGTTGCGGTTGGTGCCCACGTTCACCCAGCCGGTGTCTCGTCCCAGGTCGTAGACGCCGTAGGGGATGGCGATCGGGGTGTCCGGCCCGGTGAAATCATGGTCCGGAGCGGTGATCGGATCGCCCTTGGGACGGTAGGTGCGGCCAGGACGGGCGAACTCGCCGATCGGTTCCTTCTGCTTCGCGTCCACGCTCACCACGGGCAGGCCGCGGGCCAGAAAGAGCTCGGCGGCCGCGTTGATATGCCGGAACTGGGCGTCACGGTCCGGGGACTGCGAGCCGGCCCGGGTCTTGGCCATGCCCTGCAGACTGAACCCCATCTCCCGCAGCAGCCCGCCCACCACCGGAGCACTGACCGGATGCCCCGCATCGCCCAGCTCTCGGGCCAAGTCCCGCAACGACGCCGTCGTCCAGCGCAACGGAGACACCGGATCACCCACCTCCCGCGGCTCGACCAACGCCTCGAGCGCCGGCCGGAGACCAGGGTCCCGCTCAGCAGCCGACCTGCGGCCACCGCCTGGCCGGCGCACCCGGCCCAACGGCTCCGCCCC
The DNA here is from genome assembly GCF_055602785.1 of Streptomyces sp. NPDC037301. NCBI lineage: Bacteria > Bacillati > Actinomycetota > Actinomycetes > Kitasatosporales > Streptomycetaceae > Streptomyces > Streptomyces sp. NPDC037301. The sequence continues at coordinate 9,597 of NZ_JBVJWD010000072.1, read as the reverse complement.
GCCGGCGAGTTCGGCGCATCCCCGCGCGACGGTCGACTCCGAGACCTCCGCCAGCCGGGCCACCGCCACGATCCCGCCGTGCCCCAGCGCCTCGGCCTCCGACGCCAGATACAAACGACGCTGCCGCTCATCCAGATGCGGCAACAACGCCGCGAACTTCACATCCAGGACCGCCAGGTCCTCCTCAGAAATCCCCACAACAGACCACGTATCACGGCACGTACGGCAGCCGCACCGAAACCGTCAGTAATTTACTGACGGCTCCTGAACCGCTGCCAGTTCGTTGAGGACCACCAGCGCCGATACGGCGTGAAGCGGTTGTGCCGTGTGCTGGGCCTGGCCCGGTCGACCTTCTACTACTGGCGCCGGACGGCGTCGCTGCGGGCAGCCCGGCAGGCGGCCGACGCACGGCTTGCCGCCCTGATACGCACCGTCCACCGAGCCTCGGACGGCACCTACGGTGTCCCGAGGATCACCGCCGAGCTTCGCGACAAAGGTGAGCTGGTGAACCACAAACGCGTCGCCCGGGTCATGAAAGCCATCGGCCTGGCCGGGCTCCGCCTGCGCCGCCGGCACCGCACCACCGTCCCCGACCTCGCCGCCGCGAAGGTCCCGGACCTGATCGGCCGCGACTTCGCCGCCACCGAGGTCAACACCAAGTACGTCGGCGACATCACCTATTTGCCGCTGAGCGGCGGGACGTTCCGCTACCTGGCGACCGTGATCGACCTCGCCTCGCGGCGCCTGGCGGGGTGGGCGATTGCCGACCACATGCGGGCCGACCTCGTCATCGACGCCCTGCATGCGGCCGAACGGACCCGCGGTAATCTGACCGGCGCCATTTTCCACAGCGATCACGGGGCCCAGTACTGCAGCCGGGCTTTCGCCGACGCCTGCCGCGAAGCCGGCGTCACCCAGTCCATGAGCGCGGTCGGCTCCAGCGCGGACAACGCACTCGCCGAGTCGTTCAACGCGACCTGTAAACGGGAGACCCTCCAAGGCCGCCGAGCCTGGGACACCGAGCGCGAGGCCCACCTGGACCTCTTCCGTTGGCTGCACCGCTACAACACCGTCCGACGCCACTCCCGCCTCGGACATCGCAGCCCCATCGCCTACGAGCGAGCACTCCGAACAACATCAACTACGCTGGCCGAAGCCGCATAGCCCGTGTTCAAGATCAGGGGTCAAGGCCCGTCCCGCTCTTGGCATACCAACAACAACGACCGGAATGCCCCTAAGTTACCGGTATTGAGGCTAAGGCTTCGAGGCCTTGGACGATGGAAGACCTTGGTGCTGCGTCCGCTTCGGTGCCCATTAGATGATGTAGCTACGGATGATCCTGATACGGCACTGGCCTCTCCTACGGGCTGGGTGTCAGGTCCTGGAGGCCGACGACCCGTAGTAGTTCGAGCCGCTGGTACGTCTGCGTGCCAGGCCGTGCCGAGTGCACGACGAGCTGCTGGCTGTGGCCGTCGCTGAGCAGCACCTCGCAGTCGAGGTCGAGAGCGCCGACCACGGGGTGCAGGAAGCGCTTTGGCGACGGGCGGCGCACCACGACGTCGTGCGACTCCCAGAGCTCCTCGAACTCCTTTGACTCGGCACGGAGTTCGGCGACGAGGGCGGCTGGGCCCGGGTCGTCGGGGCGGGCCGCGGTGACCGCCCGCAGGCTCGCCACGTGGGCGTGGGCATGCTGCTCGTGGTTCTCGGGCGGGAACAGGGCCCGTGTGTCCAAGGCCGTGAACCAGCGGCGGACTACGTTCGTCCCGGTGTGGTCGCCGGCCAGGGCCACCGACATCGTGTTTTGTGCGAGCATCTCGCCCCAGTCGCTCAGCACCGATGCCGGGAGGTCGTGCAGCCGGTCCAGGATCAGCAGCAGTCCCGGGCGGACATGGCCTGAGGAGCCGCCGGGCCGGGGCGGCTCCTCGCCCGCCAGGTGGAACAGGTGGTCTCGCTCGACATCCGTGAGGCGCAGGGCGCGGGCGAGGGCGGTGAGCATCTGCCGCGACGGGTGGGAGCCGCGGCGCTGTTCCAGGCGCGTGTAGTAGTCCGTGGACATCCCGGCGAGCTGCGCCACCTCCTCCCGGCGCAGGCCCGGGGTGCGGCGCCGCGGACCCGCGCTCAGGCCCACGTCGGAGGGGGCAAGGCGGGTGCGGGCGCGGCGCAGGAAGTCGGCGAGTTCAGTTCGGTCCACGCCTTCAGGATCCCCCGGACCCCGACGCGTATCCAGGGAGTGCCGGTCCCTGGATAACCGCGTCTCTCCCGCCGCTGCCGCCGCTCCCGCACGCTTCAGGCATGGCTACGACGACGAGGAGGCAGCCATGCTGACATTGGTGACAGGGGCGACGGGCCAGGTCGGGCGGCGGTTCGTGCCGCGGCTGCTGCAGAGCGCGGCGCCCGGCGACGAGGTGCGGGTTCTGGTGCGGGACGCGGCGCGCGGCGAGCACTACGCCGGGCTCGGCGCCCGGGTGGTGGTCGGCGATCTGCGCGACGCGGAGGTGCTGGGCAAGGCGACGGCCGGCGTGGATGCAGTGGTGAACGTCGCCGCCGCGTTCCGCGGGGTGGCGGACGAGGAGGCGCGGGCGGTCAACCGGGACGCGGCCGTCGAGCTCGGCCGGGCGGCGGTGGCCTCGGGCGTGCGGCGGTTCGTGCAGGTCAGCACCGGACTTGTGTACGGCGCGGGGCGGGGCAGGGCGCTGGTCGAGGGCGACGAGACGGTGCCGGGCGGTCACCTCTGGGGCGCCTACCCGGAGTCCAAGTGGGAGGCGGAGCGTGCGCTCGGGGCGATGGACGGCCTCGACGACCTGCGCATCGGACGGCTGCCGTTCGTGTACGGCGACGGGGACCCGCATCTGGTCAACGCGATGGAGTGGGCGCCGAACTGGCCCGCCATGCAGCGCCTCCACATGGGCCACCACCTGGATGTGGCACAGGGCCTGCAGCGGCTGCTGTACGCGCCCGGGGCGCACGGCGTCTACAACATCGCCGACGACGCCCCGGTCACCACGATCGACCTCTTCCAGTTCCATAACCTGCCGGTGCCGCAGGAGGCGTACGACAAGGATGCCCCGGACCCCTGGCACAGCGTGATGTCGACCACCCGCATCCGTCACGAACTGGGCTACCGCCCGCTGATTCCGTCGATGTGGACGGCCCGGGACGCGGGGGTGCTCTAATCGGCCCGGGGCTGGCGCCCGCTTGATCGGTTGTCCGGCGCTGGGGGCCGCCCTGCCCACCCTGCACCGTCGGCCGTGGACCACGTTCACACGTGATTGAGAGGTCGTTTTCTCTCGGTGTTTCATCCCGTGGATCGCGTTTCGTCCTGGGGTGTCGGGTCGCGCCAGGACACGGTGGTTTCCCCGGTGAGGCGGCGGGCCATGAGGTCGGTCATGGCGAGGTGGATCACGGCTTCGGAGCGGGTGGGCAGGGTTTCGTAGTCGCGGGCCAGGCGGCGGTGAAACATCAGCCATCCGGTTGGGTCGGCCGCGCGGTGAGGTGTCTGCCGTGGCAGGTCTTGTTCCGCGCGGCCTCCCGCCGAACCGGACATGACGGTTTCCCAGTCATCCGGCTCTCCAGTGACTACTGCGTGAGTGATCTGGCTGGCTGTTCCGAATGGATGCGGTCGTGGCAGACGTCGCAGGCCACGACCGTTTTGCGGCGCCGTTGGAGCATGACGCGTGCCCAGTCGGAAGGCTGCCATCCGGCATGTGCGAGGTCGGCGAGAGCTCGGACGTGGTGCACTTGCACGTTGCCCTTGCTTCCGCAGATTTCGCAGATGTCCGCCAGGAGTCTCGCGATGAGTTCCTTTTGCGGATAGTCCACCCGGACCGGCTCGCGGTCGGCGAGCTCCGCCGCTCGCTGCCGTTGAAGGGGAATCCCACCGAACCGTGCCACCAGTGGTTTCCTGTTCTTCCGCTCAATATGGGCCTCGAAGCAGACTCGGGGCCCGTTGGGCGTGTCGATTCTGGCCTTGTGCTTGGCGGCCATCTTCGACACCGAGGAACGGTGCTTGGCGGCAAGGGTCTTGAGCATGGAGGTTTCCATGACCCATTGCAGCCGGTGCAGCCGGAAGACATCTCCGGCGAGCAGGTAGTACTGAATGATGCCCCGGTAGACGGTCCCGAAGGTCGCCACGATCGCGTGATCGCTGCTGTTGATCAGGGCCGTCCTCTTCGCGGGTTCTCCGCGGCCGAGATAGGGGGCGCATTTGGCTTTGATCACGTCCCGTGGGACACGGAGAGCGATCTGGCCGTTGACCCGACGGTAACGGCCGGTCTTCTTCGTGTCGTTGTGCTGGGTCGTGATCTCATAGCCGAGAAACCTCGCTGCCCCGGTGCGGGCGTGAGTGATCAGCGTCTTTTCCTGGGACAGTTCCAGCCTGAGTTCGTCACGCAGGAACTGGGCCAGGCGTTGCTTGATCTGTTCGGCCTCGGCTTTCGGTCCGGTGAAACCAAGGAGGTGATCGTCCGCGTAGCGTATGTAGCGCAGCCTGCGATATGCCGGATCGTTCGGATCCGCACTCGGCAGACGGACCATCCGCTGACGCAACGCACGGGCCTGGACCCGGTCGCCGCGCCGGCGGGCTTTCGCCAGCAGATTCTGCAACTCCAGATATACGCCGGGTTCCTGGCCCGGCGCTTCCCTCGGGTGTACTCCGGAACGAGGACTTTATCGACGAACTCGTCCAGCTTGTGCAGGTAGATGTTGGACAGAACCGGGGAGGCCACTCCGCCTTGCGGTGCTCCTGAGAGCGTGGCACCCCACTTCCAGTCCTCCAGGTATCCGGCCTCGAGCATGTTGCGCACCAGCCGCAGAAACCGCTGGTCATGGATCTTCTCGCCGAGGATCGACAGCAGGACCTGATGGTCCAGGCTGCCGAAACAGTCGGCGATGTCCCCTTCGATGAACCAGGATGTCCCGGTCCAGGTGTGGTCCACCTCCCGCAAAGCGGTATGGCAGCCACGGCGGGGACGAAACCCATGGGAACGGTCGGAGAACGTCGGCTCGTAATACGCCTCCAACAGCAGGCGAATCACTTCACCGACGAGCTTGTCCGACCAGGTCGGCAGCCCCAGCGGACGCGTCGTCCCGTTCTTCTTCGGGATATGAACACGCCGGACCGGACGGAAGCGGTAGCGCTCGTGGCGCATCGCCTCGGTGATCTGGCCGATCTTCCGCTGTGACATGCCGTCCACGGTTTCCGGCGTGACCCCGGGCGTCATCGCGCCGGGATTGGCGTAGATTCGCCCGTAGGCCAGCAGATACAACTGCGGATTGAACAGCTGCCGATACAGTTCCTCGCACGGCAGGCCACGCCTGCCGCGTTCACGCAGGACACCCAGCACCGTTTTGGCGCTCTGCATTTCGCATACCTCCCGACTCTGTGGTGACCGAATCACCTGGCCCCCCTCGCCCGATGTGGACGGCTTTCCCGTCCTCCCTGGCCGGTCGTGACTCCGGCGACTACTACGGGGCCTCCGTCGCCATAGGACTCGCGTCCCGTAGGCGATCCCACGTTCGTCCCTGTCTGTACGTTCTAGCGCGACTTAGGCGTCCCACTCATCTCCTTGGATGTCCTCGCTGGACATCGCTCCGAGCTCCGGAAGTGCCCCGGACAACCTTCGAATCCGGGGCAGAGCACGGCGCCGGTTTCAGTCGTCTTTCCGGCGGATGGGAACTTGCATCTTCTGGAGATTGGGCTTCAAACAATCCAGTCTTCGCCATATCGCGCGGGCCGCCCAGCACACCGTCTCTGACAACTGAGCCCGGTCACTGGTTTTCTGACATGCTGTTGTCCCCTTCACCTTTCGGATCCAGGTAAGTCATCCGGCCCAGGAACCTCCTTCCGATTTCCTCCCGGCTGAGCCGGGGATACAAACAGAGCGCCTCGTGGCGCACAAGGTACGCTCTACGGCCCACCGCTTCGGGATGGGGGTGAAGCCCCTGGTCCCGGGCTTGCGTTGGGTGATTTCCATGTCGATACCCAGGGCCGCGGCGTGCTCGACGAGGTGTCGGCGGCACCCGCGTGGGCGTCCAGGAGGCGTACACGTTCGCCCTCACGTCGGTCCGGAACGTTCGCCCTCACGTCGAGCACCTGGCCGTGGACTCTCAGCCCGCACCGCCTTGCCCAGGCCTCGGTGGCTCGGCCCGTGGTCGGCCCCGCAGAACACGCACTCACAGTCTGCGGATCGATGCGGGGTGAGGGACGGTTCGGGCCGTGTAGAAGGATGGCTGGAGTCGGCCGGTCAGCGCCAGGAAGGCGACGAACGCGCCTGTGGCGATCCAGCCGGGCCATCCGGCCATGCTCATGTGCAGGGGATCCAGTGTTGCCTTGGAATCGGCGAACTCCGTGACCATGGCGACACTCACCGAACTCACGAACGCATGGCCGATGACGGCAGGTACGACCGAGCCGGAGCGCAGACGCAGCCATGTGAAGACTGGCAGGATGAGGAGGCAACTCACCAGCATGGCGGGCACCGACACATACCAGGGCCGACCTGGGTACTGGCCGCCCATCAGCAGCGTGGGCAGGTGCCACAGGGCGAAGGCCGCGCCGGTGATTGCGTACGCCCGTATCAGGCTCCGGCGGTCACCGTCCCGTGCGAGGCGCGGAAAAAGGTAGCCCTGCCAGCCCAGTTCCTCGCCGAAGAACAGCGGAAGCGACACCAGCATGTTCAGCACCGCTGCGGCCGCCCACGAGCCGAGCCCGTTCCAGTGCACTCCACCGAACGGGTAGCGGCCGGCGAAGGTGCCGATGACAAGAGCAGCCGTGGTGAGGCCGGCGGGGACGACGAAAGCCATCAGGCACGCCCGTGCAGCACGCCCCCAGGGCTTCGTCCAGCGCAGGGCGAGCGTGTCCCGCACCCGGCCGCTGCGTTCGACCCAGCGGACGACGAGGATTGCGGCGAGGGCAGGCGCCAACATCGCGGCCGCGATGCACACCTGCTCCAGTGCACCAGTCTCCTCGCGTGCGTCACCGCGCTGGTAACCGCTGGCCAGGAGTGGTGACATGGCCGCCCACATGCCGATGTAAGCGACACCGAGGAAGATGAACAGACCACGTCGCCGGTTGACGAGCGGTAAGTGCCTGGTTGAAAGCGTCATGACGTGAAACCTACGGATCGGCGCAGCAGCGAGGAATCCAGCTAGAGCGCATATCGACAGTGGAGCTGACTCCCCTTCCTGCAGGGAGACCTCTCCACCCATCGAAGACCGTCAGCGGTTGACTTCGAGGTTCGTCAGGACCAGCAGAGCGCGCAGGAGGTGGGTGGCACGAGCGGGGTCGGTGCGGAGTTTGGTGAGGGTCCGCCAGTTCTTGAGGTGGGCGAAGCCGTGTTCGGCTGGTGCGCGTCCGGTGGCAAGGACGCGGTTGGCGTCCTTCTGGCCTGGGGTGAGCTTGTGGGCGCGGGTCGCGGTGAAGCCGGTAACGATCACGGGGTCACGTACGTCGTTGTCCAGGCCGCGGAAGCCGAGGTCCGCGAGGGCCCCGAGGCCGGCGGCGCGCAGGTGAGCCAGGACGTGATCGTGGCGGGCGGCGGTGATGTCGTGGGTGCGGCCGGGCCGGGCGGCGGATATCCAGATCAGACGGCCTCTCTCGTCGGTGAGGGCGAGAAAGTGCAGGCCATGATGGTGGTGTTTGCCGGAGTAGTTCCGTCGGTCGGCTCTTCCGGTGCGGCGCTGGGCGGGGATGAGGGTGCCGTCGATCAGGACCACCTCCCCGCCCCGCTTGGCGATCTTCTTCAGGGCGCGGTCCAGACGAGGGGCCTGCGCGGCGAGCAGCGCGATCAGCTCGTCGCGCCAGCGGCGGACGGTGGACTCGGACACGTTGTTCCCGCCAGCCATCTCGGCCAGGCGCTGGTCGTAACGCAGCACGGCCAGGACGATCACCGCGATCCTCCTGGGCGGCAGGACCCGCCACCTGGACCGTATCGCCTTCAGGTGACGGCGCAGCAGATCGGCGAGGTGGTTGACGGTGCTTGTGGACAGCGGCAGACGGCACTGGTAGGCAAGCGGGGCAGGTGTCCTCGGCGGGTTCTTGGGTTTTCGTCACACAGGTCCAACGGCTGCCGGGGACACTCCGGTTACGCCTGCGGCGCCCCGCTTCGGGCGGCGGCGTGCCTGGTCAGAGACGGGTGGTGAACCGGCTGTCGGGAAGTTTGCGCAGCCAGTGGAGCGTGCTTGCGCATGTCGGAGAGCGCGCCGATGTGCGAGGCGGTGCGAGCGGTCTTCTGCTCGGACGGGGTCTCCGTGTCGGTGTGACGGAAGCTCAGGTGCGGAGCGCCGATCCGCTGGATCTGATCATCCGTGGCCACCTTCAGCACTCCGAACACCCGCAGCACATCCCCGCGGAAGCCGTTCGTCGACCCCGCCGGGTTCGTCTTCCTCTTCCCCGCCATCATCTCTGCTCCCTCGTCACTCGCGACCGGCCGCTGGCCGACCGCCGCTGCTGGCCGCGCCCGGCCTGGGAGGGCGTCCGGGCCCCCCGGAACCCAATGCTCTCCTCCAATACGGACATCAGGAGGAGAGAAGAGGGTTGTGACGGCGCAGTTTTCGCGCCGATTCCCGTCCTGACCAGGGTGCCCTCCGAAGTGGGCACCCAAGGAGCCCCCTTCGGCTTGCCCGCCACAGGCCGGCCTTCCGGTGTGATCGGCCCGAGCGTTGTCGCTGCCCGGCCTTCGGGTGGGTGGTCGTCATCGTCTCGTCTCCTTCGCTGCCCCGGCCCGGGGCGTTGATCCGAAGGAGCAGCGTGCAGGGGCACCCCTTGACCGCAGTCTGACGGCGGCTGCACCGCCATCTGCGCTGGCGCAATGCCAGCGCCCGCCACCCCGACCTCCTGGCCGCCCAACGCCGCGAACGAGCCCGCATCCGCAGCGAGAAGGGCCTCCGCTGGGGCGGTCGACCGTTGGCCGCGGACTGAGGCTTCCCGCCACGACGGCCTACTCGGCCATCTCCTCGGGAGAAAGACGAGTGATCTTCTTTCCCGCTTCGGTCTCGACCAGGGTCAACGCGCCAATCCAGTTCCCGTCTTCGGGATACTCCCAGTTGGCCGCATCTTCGAGAATCGCCGGAAGCTGATCACGAGGCACCAGTTCGCCGGGCTGGAAGCCGTTCTCTCCGGCGGGGGATGTCCACGGCGCGAGTCGACGGACCTCGGTCCACCCACGATCGATGAGAGCGAGCAAGATTCCCGCCAGCTCGTTGACCGGTCGAGACTGGTCGGCTTCGTCGAGATCGCCCCAGACACCAGGCAGGATGTCGATCTCATAGGAATTGACCATGAAGGCTTCTTCAGACTTGGTCAATGTGTCCCACTCTTGCTTGCTCACTCAGCAATCGTCGCAGAGCCGCGGGCACGACAGGCTCCCTACACTGCTGACCAGACCATCCCAACTCGGAGCTCACCCTGACCGCCCGGACTCGGTGAACCTTCGCGGTCACAGCACTAGGGCGTGTATCGAGTCGTGATCACCGGATGGTCGGGGTGAGGTCTTTGATCCAGATTATCGAGGCGCGCAGGTGGAGGCCGGCAAGGTAGCTGTCCGGGGTCTTGTCGTATCGGGTGGCGATGCCACGCCAGGCCTTCAGCTTGTTGATCAG
>NZ_JBVJWD010000071.1:0-26268 GCF_055602785.1 Streptomyces sp. NPDC037301 | reverse complement strand
CACCCGGACAGAATGACGCCCACGCGCCGTCCACCACAGCATCCGGACGGCGCGTCACATCACAACAGGGCAAACGTTGCCTGATGCGGCACTAGACGCCGACCCCGGGTCCTTCTCCTGGGAAGGTCTTACGCGGCTCGCCCTCCAGCGTGTCACCCCGCTACTCCGCAAGGGCTGCGCACTGTCCGTGTTCCGCGTCCGGCACACCGAAGGGCCCACCGGCGACCTGGAAGACACCTGGATCGGCGAGTTCGACGAGTTCTGACCGTAACGATCTGAAAAAGATGGCGAGTTGACGGGGAGATGCCGCATTAGCTCCGGAACTCCCGACCGGCTCACCCCAAGTGTGGACAACAGGCGGCGCGACCAGACCAGTTGACCTCGCAACCCGCGGCGCCGCGTTCCCAGGGGGAGAAGTTAGTGAACACTCGGTTACATCAACCTGCGCGCCGCCGGCGCGTGTGGGCGCGCCTCGAGCTCGCCCTCACCGCCGCGGCAGCCGTGCCCCTGACCGACCTGCCCGGCCTCGACCAGGCGGAGGCCGCGAAGGCGCCCAACGTCAAGCTGGTGCGGTGCAACGAGAAGTTCCTCAAGAGGACCGCGTAGTGGGTCAGGAGCAGTGCCCAGATCTCCTGCTCGACCATGTCCGGTGTTTTCGAGCCCAATACACCGCCGCGGCCGCGTTGATGGGTCTTGATCTCGCAGAGGCTGGACTCGAACTCCCAGCGTTCGGCATAGGCAGCCGCGAGTTCAGCGGCACTGGTTTCGTCCGGATCCATGATGGTGGTGATGAGGCAGAAGAGTTCTCCTTTTCCCTCACGGTTCGTCACTTCGTATTCGACAACACGGACCGGAATCCCGGACGGATCCTCGATATGCGCGGATCCGCGGTACCTCTGGTTCGCACGTCGGCTGCGAACCTTCGGGTCCGGGGGAAACGATTCGTACGAACCGTCTCCGAGGGGCCGGACGACGCGCAGGTGAGGGCCATCAGGCATGCGCCACATCAGAGTTCAAGCGACGCCGAGATTACTCAGACCGGATGTGGCGCTCACCGGGGCCGCGCCGGCCGACCACGAGCACTCACGAGGCCGGACACACCTCCGGGCTGGAGCAGATCGGTTCGGGACACGAGAGCCTCATCATGTGCACGATCTCGTTTACATGCACAACGAAGGCAAGGACTCTCGGCAAGGGAGACATCCTCGCTCATCGCGGCATCTACCGAGAGGGACACCCATGAGCCGGACCGGGCGATCCACGGGTGTGCTGCTGGCGGCGACCATGGTGATGTCAGCAGCCGCGTGCACGGCCGACAGCAGTAGCGGTGGGGAAGAATCGGCTTCCTGCGTCAACCGGTTCACCTACCGGGACCGATCGTATCGGGACGTAGCGAACGTAGACTTCACGGTCGGGAAGAAGCTCGGCGCCGCCACCAAACCACCCTGCGACGACACCGGCGGCCGGGAGAAGGGCGAGGAGCCGGCCACGACGGAGGCTGCCTACAAGGTGGACGGCATCTCTCCCAAGGTGGCTATCGCCATCGGGGACACACCTGAAGAAGCCACGTTCTTCGCCGCTTACTCCGGCTCAGAGCTCCCACCCGAGGTGCAAAAACTGTTCGACGGCTCCTGATGCGGTCCACGATCACGTGCCAATCGGCAGAATTTTGCGCACCGCGCAAACTTGCATATCATACACTTTCATGAGTGTCGACGACATGCCCCTCAGACTGCGCGAGCGTAAGAAGCGTGCGACGCGTGACGCCCTCGCGGACGTGGCGCTGCGCATGGCAGCGGACCGAGGATTCGAGAACATGACCGTGGAAGCGGTCACCGATGTGGTCGGCGTCTCTGTGCGCACCTTCTTCAACTACTTTCCGTGCTTGGAAGACGCGATCACCCGTCCCGACCAGGACAGCGCAGAGCGGGCCCGTCGGGCAGTGCTCAACGCACCGAAGGAACTCACGGCACTCATTGCTCTGCGCGAGGCGATCGGCCAGGAACTCGCCCATATCGAGGAGGATCACGAACGCTGGGAGCTCCAGATGGCCGTACTCAGGACGAGTCCTTCGCTGCTGCCCGGATTCCTGGCCGCCCAGGGCGCGGACGAACGCGCACTGGTCGCTGTCGTGGCCGAGCGCCTCGGCCAGGATCCCGAGTCCGATCTCTACCCTCGGCTTCTCGCGCACGTGACGATCGCTGCCGTGCGCGCCGCCGTCGAGCTCTGGGCGGCCTCCGGCCGTACTCGCACGTTCCAGAGCATCTATCGCGAGGCGTTCGCCTCGCTGGCCGCCGGTCTGAGCGGCTGAAGCACATCCGAAGCCCCCACCGGGGGCCTTTCACCAGAGAATGAGGAACGTCAGCCGATGACCGCTGCCGTCACACCCGAAACCGGTACCGCCGGTGCGCCCGAGGGGGCCGCACCAGTCATGACGCGTCGTCACATACTCCAGGCCATGTCGGGCCTGATGGCCGGCATGTTCGTGGCCATCCTGGCCTCCACCGTGGTCTCCAACGCCCTTCCCAGGATCATTGCCGATCTGCACGGCAGCCAGTCCGCATACACCTGGGTGGTCACCGCCGAGCTTCTGGCGATGACGGCGACCGTCCCGATCTGGGGGAAGCTGTCCGACCTCTACGACAAGAAGCTGCTCATCCAGCTCTCTCTTTCGATGTTCATCGTCGGCTCGCTCGTCGCCGGCTTCTCGCACAGTGTCGGCCTGCTCATCGTGAGCCGTGTCGTGCAGGGCATCGGCGCGGGCGGTCTCACGGCGCTCGCCCAGGTCGTGATGGCTGCGATCATTCCCCCGCGTGAACTCGGCCGCTACTCCGGCATCTTCGGCGCCGTCTTCGCTGTCGGCACCGTCGCGGGACCGCTCATCGGCGGCGTGCTCGTGGACACCTCCTGGCTGGGGTGGCGCTGGTGCTTCTTCATCGGTGTGCCGTTCGCCCTGCTCGCGATCGTGCTGCTCCAGCTGACCCTGAAGCTGCCCACGGTCCACAGAGAGGTGAAGATCGACTATCTCGGTGCCGTCCTCATCATGAGCGGGGTCAGCGCACTGCTGCTGTGGGTGACCCTCGCGGGCAACCGGTTCGACTGGGCGTCGTGGCAGACCGTCGCCCTGGTCACCGCCGGTGTGGTCCTGCTGGTCGCCGCGGTCCTGGTCGAATCCAGGGTTCAGGAACCGATCATCCCGCTGGACATCTTCCGCAACCGCACCGTGACGCTGACGACGGTGGCGAGCCTGCTGGTCGGCGTGGCCATGTTCGGCGGCACGGTGTTCCTCTCCCAGTACTTCCAGATCTCGCTCGGCAAGTCGCCGACCATCGCGGGCCTGATGAGCCTGCCGATGATCCTCGGTCTGATGCTTTCCACGACCATCGCCGGGCAGATCATCTCCGCCCGGGGCAAGTGGAAGGGCTTCCTGATCGCGGGCGGCATCATCATGACCGCGGGCATGGGCCTGCTGGCCACGATCAGCGCGGACTCCTCGTTCGGGCTGCTCAGCCTCTACATGGTGGTACTCGGCGTCGGCGTCGGCATGCTGATGCAGAACCTGGTACTGGCGGCTCAGAACGACGTGCCCGCGTCGGAGCTCGGCGCGGCGACCTCGGTGCTGTCGTTCTTCCGCAGCCTCGGTGGGGCGATCGGCACGAGCGCGCTGGGCGCCGTGCTCAGCCACCGGGTGGCAAGCGAGATGGAGAAGGGCTTCGGCGGGGCGGCGGACAACGGGGGCGCCGGACACGGCGTCCCCGACCTCACCACTCTTCCCGAACCGGCCCGGCAGGTGGTCGAGCACGCGTACGGGGTCGCGACCGCGGATGTCTTCTTGATCGGAGCCCCCTTCGCGTTTCTCGCCCTGATCGCGGTGCTGTTCATCAAGGAGAAGCCGCTCAAGACGCAGAGCGGCATGGAGCGGCTCGCGGAGGAGAACGCCGCCGCAGCAAAGGCGCAGGCTGCCCCGACGCACTGAGCCCACCGAGTTCCAGGAGGAGTACCGCCGTGCCCGGACAGAATCTGCGGACACGCAAAATGCAGCGTACGTGTGAGGACGTGGCGCGCACGGCGGCCAGGCTCTTTCTCGCCCAGGGGTACGAACGGACCACCGTCGACCAGATCGCGGACGCGGCGGAGGTCTCCCAGCGCACGGTCTTCCGCCATTTCCCCGCCACGGAGGATCTGGTGCTGGCCCCGCTGACCGCGAGCGGGGACGCTCTGGCACGGCGCTTCGGTCACGGCTGGAGGAAGAAAGTCCCATGCGCGCGATGCGCGCGGCGTTCGGAACGGTCCTCCGCACTCTGCAGGAGGGCGGCGCATCCGGTGTCGATGCGTCGCTGCTTCGGCTGATCGGCCGGACGCCGAGCCTGAGCACCGAACTGCTGCGCCGCGCCGCTGGTCTTGAGACGCGGCTGGCCGAGGTCCTCGCCGAACGGGAAGGCATCCACACCGGTGGTTCCGACGTGCGCCCCCCAGCTGATGGTCGCCGCGGTCGGCAGCGTGGCGATGCGGGGCTGGTGCGGCAAGGAGGACACCACGCTGTCGCACATCGGAGCGCTGCTGGAATCGGCCCTCTACCACATGGGTCCCGGACTCTTCGGAGACTGGCGCAGCGGAAGCAACGGTGGCACGGCCACGTCACGGCTGGATGCCGAAAGATGGATGAAGGATCAGCGCGCGGAGTTCTCCCGGGGGTTGGGTCTGCGCAGCGATGGCCCGTGCACGCCGCCCCTACTGCGGCCCCAGCCCCGGCTCGGGGCTGCAGATCTGGCACTGTGTCCGGCTCCGCCGCAGCAACCTTGGGGCCCTGACGAAGTAGTCGAATTCAAGGACGTGGACGGCGGCGGTGGCATCGGTCACGTCCAGGCGCGGCGCGGCAACGGGGATCGCTTGGGTGTTCACGTTGGTGTCGCCGTACGTCGACCGGAAGGGTGGCAAGGCGTCAGAGCTTCAGGTCTGGTGGCAGGTGGGGTCGAATCCGTGGTGCAGGTAGACAGCGGTGCCCAGGGCCAGGGCACCGGAGCAGGCGCGCAAGCGCCGGACCATGTGCGGGGCAAGGAGGGTGCCCCACTGGTCGGAGGAGGCCAACTGCCAAGCGGTGAGCTCGTCGTGGTCGAGCTGGATCCGTTTCTGCGCCTCGTGTTCGGTGATCAGCCCGCCGTCGAAGAGGTAGTTGGCCAGCGGCGGGCGCCCGTCGGCCTGCTCCGGTACCCAGTCGACGGCCAGCAGCCGACCCGGCGTGAGATCGATGCCGAGCTCCTCCTTGACCTCGCGCCGGACCGCCTGCCGCGGGTCCTCTCCCCCGTCCAGTCCGCCGCCGGGGATCTCCCAGGTGCCGTCGCCGTAGGACGGTTGAACCAGAAGAATGCGACCAGCTGTGTCGTGGAAAATTGCTCCAGCACCGGCGATCTGCTCGGGCAGGGAGGCATAGTACTCAGCGGGCGGGAGATGCGCGGTACTCATGGGGCAGGACGCTAACCGCACCGCCCACGGGATCCACGACGCATCCCCGACCTGGCGCAGAAAAGTGACAAACCGGTGCGATTCTCACTTCAGAGGCAGAACCTGATACTTGGTCAGTTCGCCGCCGCGTCGGCTGGCTCTGTACACAGGTATCGACAGCAGCTGCTCATGTTGATGAGCAGCTGCTGATTTTGCCCCCAGTCGATGTCAGGAGCATGAGCAGTACCTAGCCGGTGCGCCCCGACCGAGCTTGGCTGGGCCACCTCTGGCGGGGCTTTCCTGCTCGACAGCCCTCCCGGGCAGGCTGTCGGTGCCCCGTGTTTGGATACGGCATCGGGCTTAATGCCGGCGGACGAGCCCTGACCGAGGTACACGCCGAGGTACCGGCCCTGCGGGCCGCTGACCACGCTTGCGGACATCCGCACGCTCCGCTCCGTTCTCACGCAGGCGTGGCAATGCCCCGGGGCCCCGCGAAAACCTGCTCACCAGGCGGGAGCAGGAAGTCGTGGACCGGATTCATGCCGGGTACGCGTCCGAGTTGATGCCGCCGGGGCCGCTGCCGCTGATTCCGCTCGTGCAGCTCCATGCCGGGGACGTGCCCGGACTTCCTTGCCCCGAGGGGACGGACATGCTGCAGGTGCCGTGGTCCTCCTTCAAGCCCTTGCCGACTCCCAACTCGCAGCTCAGCACCAGGAGATCGAGCACCTCCGCCGCCAGCAAGCCCCCGGTCGCCCCTCAGTGGTTCGTCGACTGCCCGACTACCGCTCCAGCGATGTGACCTCCGTCGCAACGAGAGTGAAACGGTGACCTCGGCGAAAGAGACACCGGCCATGCACTTGCCTGGGCGCACACTTCCCCGTCGCCTACTGTGTCAGTTCCTGAGGGAGTCGTTATGACTCTGCGGCCTTGCTCAACAGCGGTGAGCTTTGATGTAGCCCGCTCATTCGGCCGCAGAGGCTCAGGCGTCGTTCCTGAGCTGGTCGAGTTGGATCTGGTAGGCGAGGGTGCGACGCACGGAGGCTGACGCGGTGATGGTGGTGATGGCCTTCGCGGGAATGTCGAGACCACGGCTGATCTCGTCGTACGCGTCCCGGTAGCTGCCGGGCATTTCAGCCTGGTGCAGCATCAGGTCCTCTTCGAGGAGGCGCCGCAGCTCGTCGACGTTCTGAGGAGTGAAACGCTTCTTCCCCCGGGCGATGGCGTTGACATAGCGGGTGCAGCGGGCGGTGTCGAAGGTCTCGGAGATTTCCTCGGCGAGACCCCAAAGGCGCCCTTCGAGCCATGGGACATCGTGCTGGTCGAGGGAGAGCCCCATTGGGGATGGTGGCTCGCCCACCTTGCACTTCGTCACCTGCTTGGACACGGCGGGCTGACTCATGTCGGCGAGCTGGGCAATTCTCTCCTGGGTCCAGCCGAAATCAGCGAAGAGCTTGATCATTTCAGCGCGCAGCTTCCGCATCTCCTCGCCCGCACGGATGACCTCGTTCATGCCTGCAAGCATGCGCTCGGCCTGTTCCTCCGTCAGTTCCTCGGGGTTCTGGTGCGTGTCCTCTTCGGCTGCCATAGCTCGGTTATATACCCGAGTGCCCCGCCAGCCATAACCAGGTTGTATAACCGGGTTATGGCTGACAAGATCCAGGTCATGCCAGCCTTCTCTGCACCTGACGGAACCCAGCTCGCCTACCGCGTGATCGGAGACGGCGACCCAGTCGTCTGCGTCCCGGGAGGTCCCACGGACTCTCTCTACCTCGGCGACCTCGGCGGCCTGTTCACGCACCGTCAGCTGATCGTTTTGGATCTCCGCGGCACCGGCCGGTCCGCGATTCCCGAAGACACCTCTTCCTACCGCTGCGATCGCCTGGTCGACGATGTCGAGGCGCTGCGTGAGCACCTCGGGCTCCCCCGGATGGACCTGCTCGGCCACTCCGCCGGCACGAATGTTGCGACGCAATACGTCGCCCGGCACCCGGAGAGCGTCAGCAAGCTCGCCTTGATCGGTCCTGGTCCCCGAGCTGTTGGTATAGCGATCACTGGAGAGATGCGACGCAAGCACGCGCAGCTTCGGAGGAATGAGCCGTGGTTCCCGGCGGCATTCGCCGCCCTGGAAGCGATCACCGAGGGCACGGGCAGCGACTGGGAGGCCATCGCACCCTTCTTCTGGGGCCGTTGGGACGCCGCGGCACAGAAGCACCATGCGGCCAGCCGGCCAAGTAACAAGGAAGCTGTCGCTCTCTTCGCGGCTGAGGGTGCCTTCGACCCGGAGACCACTCGTGCGGCGCTCGCCGGCTGCGAGGCACCAGTCCTGCTCCTTGCGGGAGAGTTCGACTTGAACAGCCCCCCTCAGTCGGCGGCCGAGTTCGCGGCACTCTTCCCCGATGCCACACTCGTGGTGCAGCCGGGAGCGGGCCACTACCCCTGGCTCGACGACGCCGACCAGTTCGTGGCGACCACTGCGGCATTCTTGGGGTAGAGACCCCCGCTCCCGCCTAACGGCCCGGAGTCGGATACAAAACCGTACCCATCGGGCCCCCAGCGACAGAAACACCCTCATGGCCACATCGCCATAGTCACGACGGGACACTTGTGTGTCGGCAAGTATGACGCCCAATACCAGCGGCGCTCCCGACACGCCGGATCCCCACCACAGCGCGCGATGCCGCTTCTGGTCCACTTTTCAGCCGCCGTCTGCACGGGCTCATGCATGCCGGCCGCCGCACGTGGGCGAAGCGGGTCGCGGCGTCGCGGGCCCGGCCGCGAAAGGAGGTCAGCGACTACGTGTGTTCTGGGTGCGGCGATTGAGGGTGCGCCGGTAGTCCTGGAACCGGGCCTTGGCGATCACCGAGCGGTCGCCGCTGCGGAGCACGATGCCCTCGGGATGGCCGCCCGCGCCCTCGTCCAGGGCCACGCGGGTCGTCGGCAGATGGTCTGCGAGAAACATCTGCATCTCAGCAATGCCAGTCGGCAGGTCGCTCGCGTCCACTACGGCCAGCCGCGGGACGAGCTCGATGTCTTCGGTCTTGGCAGCCTGGGTCAGTTCGTACTCGGAGAGGAACCGTTGCCCGCCGTCCTCACGCCAGCCGGAGATCTGGGCCCGCGGCCGCTCCAGGACGTCGAGCGGGACGTCGGCCGCATCGAACATGCGGTAGCCGACGGAGCGGTTACTGGTGTACTCGCGGCTGGCCGCGGTGACCTTGCCGCCGTACACCTCCAGGTACAGGACCCGGATGCCGCTGGTGGGCGGGTTGATGCGCTCGGCGAGGGGACGCAGTACGTCGGCAATACCGAGGGCGGGGTTCCCTATCAGATCGCCCCGGGCGTAGAGGAGTTCCTCTCGGCTTCCGAGGACGTAGTCACCGCCGGGGAAGCTGACGATCCGGCCGTTGGTGCCGTCGACCTTCTCGGTGAGGTACACATCGCCGTTGAACGCGGTCGCCTCCTCGATGAGGCCGCCGTTCTTCGGATCGAGCACATGGTAGGTCGGGATTGACGGATACTTGGTCGCCGTGTTGAGGGCAGCGAGGTCGATGGTGCGGATCACGGTGTGCTTTCCTTCCTGATTCAGGGAGTGTCGTGAACGCCGGGGGCGGAATGCGGAATAGGGCCGTAGTCAGAACTAGCCGCACGACAGCAGGAGCCGGCATCGGACGTCCTGCAGCGGGCTCAGGCCGAGGCCACTCAGGGCGACAGCGAGCCCGGCATCCCACCCTCCGCTGACCACCCGTTCGGCGAGCTCGGCCATGTCAACAGCCTTGGTACGTGGCCGCTGGCCACGGTGATGACGTGCGCAGCAAGCGTGCACTGTGGCCCGGTGTTTGAGCAATGCGTTTACATCTTGACGACCACGCGGGCCTGGGCAGGCTTGCCTCTCTCGAAGTAGCCGGCCGATCCGACTCCGCGCGTCCGCACTCCACGCCGACAAGGGCTACGACTACGACCACGCGCGCACATGGCTCCGCAGCCGGAACATCACACCCCGCATCGCCCGCATGGGCATCGAGTCCTCGACGCCCCTGGGCCGGCACCGCTGGACCATCGAACGCACCATGGCCTGGCTCAGCGGCTGCCGCAGACTCCACCGCCGCTACGAGCGCAAGGCCGAACACTTCCTGGCCTTCACCGCCCTCGCCTGCACCCTCATCTGCTACCGCCGCCTGGTGGCGGCGAAGCCGTAAACCATTTGTCCTGCCAGTCGCGGTGGCAGCAACTCTCCACGACAGTGGGAACGAGATCGCCGGTCGTCGCACGTGCCGCACCGGCGCTGGCGGGAGGAGGGGCAGGGCGAGAATCGCGGTCGGGGCGGCTTTACGCCGCTGTGTGGAATGCAGCGGATACGAGTACAACGGTGCGCCTGCCCGCGCCTCTTGCCGCGAACTGGTGGACAGCATCGTGGAAGTGGAATGGTCTGCCTTTCTGCGCCACTGGGACGTCAACGGCGACCAGGAAGTCGCGCTTGCCGAGATGGTGGCGGCCGAACCCGACCGTGACGACTGGCGGGTGATCGACGCCGCGCTCGACAGACTGGTCTGCCGGAGTAGCGCTGGGCACCTCCGGACCGAGCGCGGTAACGCATACGACACCCTCCGACCGTCAGGAACCGGCAGCGCGGAAGGCAGTAGCACGGACAGTGCTGCCGCAGAGCGCGAAGTCGCCACCGTCATCCGGCGCCAGCTGCTGCCTTCCGCCCGCGACACCCACCACGATCGAGGGCGCGACGGAAGGCGCGGCGCCGGAGACGCAGTACCCGCCCGCCTCACCAAGAACCGGCGTGAAGGAGAGTTGCGTAGAGGCCCGGCCGCCGACCGCCAGTTGCACTGGCCCTATCTTGCCCTGCCGGACGACATTGAGGGGTTTGTTCCTGTCCGGCGAGCCCTGACCCGCGAGAGCCACAGTGGGAAAGCCGCTCAGCACGCACGGCTTCGGACCCTGGTTGATGACGGTGATCCGTACCTGGCTGGGCTCCATCCGCTGCGCGCTGCTCGCGACGAGTTGGGTGTTCGTACATGGGGCAACCGGGGCCCGCCTGAGGGCGGCCCCATCTGCCGCTGCCCCGGAACCGGTACCTGCCAGCAGGCATCCAACCAAAGCACCCGCCACTAGCAACACGGACGAGGCCTCGGTCACGCTGCTTCCCGATGTGTATTTCATGGACTGTCCTTCCACCGTTCACAAGACGCCTCAAAGCCCCGGCCGCCAAGTGCTCTCTGGCTGGTTCGGCAACCGGGCCCGACGGAGCACTGGACCGGAATCGTCCGAGGCTGAATGACACCGCCCGCTCCATACCGGCTTCCACCCCCTCTCAGCGTCGCACCTACCCCCGCCATCGGCTCGCGTAGGGCTCTGACCTGGCCGTGACCTCGGATGGTGCATGGCCTGCCACGCATGAAAAAGGCCGCAACCGTGCGCCACCTCGTGAGCACAAGGGCGGTCTGGAGTCTTTACTCGCCGACGGGCCAGGCATACCGACTCGCTGTAGTTTCTGATTACGCGCCAGGCTGAGGTAAGCCACCATCGCATTCGCTCATGCTGGTCCAGCCGTCGATGGCCGACAGGTTGTCCCGGTTGACGGGGTCACCGAGCGCGCCGACGCGGAGCTTGCGGCGCTGACCGCCTGATCGCCTGACCACCTGATCGAGCCGATCGAGGACCGGCCGGTGCACCGGCGGGCGGCGGGTGAGGTAGCCGAGCAAGAGCGCGGACGGCCCGCTTCCCGTCCATCCTCGCGGGGCCGGTCCCTTGACATCGCGGCGCCTGATGTGGCTGGTCAGGGCGGTGAAAGGGCCTCTTTGGCCCTCGGTCATAGTGGGCGCCATGGACTATGACGTAGTGGTGGCCGGAGGCGGCCCGGTCGGACTGATGCTGGCCTGCGAGCTCCGGCTCGGAGGCGCGCGGGTGGCCGTCCTGGAGCGTCTCACCGAAGTGGACCCGACGATCAAGGGCGGGGCGATCACCACGCCCAGCGCCGAGGCGCTCTACCGCCGGGGCATGCTGCCCGCGCTGGCCGAGGTGCAGCGGCAGGCGATGGACCGCTTCCAGGCGTTCATGCGCGAGCGGAACGGCGGGGACGGAGGCGGGACCGCGGGCCAAGGGCTCGGGTTCGTCGGGCACTTCGCCGGAATCATGCTGCGCGCCGACCTGGTCGACCGTACGGAGCCGGGCTTCGGCGACGCCGGACCCGCCGCCGAGATCGCTCTCGTGGCGCAGCAGGACATCGAGCGGCTGCTCGGCGGGCGGGCGGACGAGCTCGGCGTCGACGTGCGCCGGGGGGTGGAGCTGACCGGCTTCGACGCGGACGATGGGGCCGTCACCGTGCGGACGAGCGACAGGGCGATACGCGCCGGCTGGCTCGTGGGCTGCGACGGCGGCCGCAGCGCGGTCCGCAAGCTCGCGGGGTTCGAATTTCCCGGTACGGACCCGGAGATCACCTGTCACCAGGCGGTCGTGGAGATGACCGGCACCGAGGACCTGAAGGTCGGCTGGACCGCCACGGACATCGGGGTGTACGCCTACGGGCCGATGCCGGGCCGCGTCGTCACCGTGGAGTTCGACGGCCCGCCGGCCGACCGGGACGTGCCGGTCACCACCGAGGACCTCCAGGCGCGGCTGCGCCGCGTATCCGGCGTGGACGTCACGATCACCGGGGTGCGGACCGCGACCCGCTTCACCGACCACGCCCGCCAGGTCACCGAGTACCGCAAGGGCCGGGTGCTGCTGGCGGGCGATGCGGCGCACGTGCACTCCGCGTTCGGGAGCCAGGGGCTGAGCCTGGGTATCGGGGACGCGATGAACCTCGGCTGGAAGCTCGCCGCGGTGATCGGCGGCCGGGCGCCGGAAGGGCTGCTGGACACGTACACCTCCGAGCGGCACCCGGTCGGTGCGTGGGTCCTGGACTGGACCCGGTCCCAGGTCGCGGCCATGCGCCCGGACCCGCAGTCCCGGGCCCTGCGCGAGATCGTCAGCGACCTGGCGGGGACGGTCGTGGGCACCACGTACCTCACCGCGCGGCTCAACGGTGCCGGGGTGCGGTACGAGCTGCCGGGCGAGCACCCGCTGACCGGCATCAGCACCCCGGACCTCGAACTCACCGACGGCGGCCGCCTCGCGGACCACCTCCACGGCGGCCGGGCGCTCCTGCTCGACCTCACCGACGACCCGGAGCTCCGGGCCCTCGCTGCGGGGTATGCCGGCCGCGTCGACACCCTGACGGCCGGCTGCCCGTCCCGCCCGAAACTGGCGGCGGTCCTCGTCCGTCCGGACGGCTTCACGGCCTGGGCGGCCGACGCGGGGGCGCAGGCGCCGACGTCGACGGCCGGGCTGGCGGAGGCGCTGGAGGAGTGGTTCGGAGTGCCGGAGGGTGCGGTGACGCCGGGCTGATCTGCCGCCCTGCTGACTGACTCGAACCACGAGCCGATCCCACCCACGGCCGCCGCACCCACCCGGTGTGGCGGCCGCCCGCACCCCAGTCCCGGCCCAGCAGCAGCCCGGAGCTCTCACCGGCCGCCTACCGCACCCGCCGCCACGCATAGCCGCCACGCCCTCCGCCGGTGTTACGGCTCCCGGCACCCTACGAGCCGGTGACCAGTGCAAACGTCACCGCCGGGACAGCCCCGGCGGTGACAGTCACCCGCACCGGGGTCACACCTCTTCGGCCGCGTCCGGGTCGCGCAGCGGGCGCAGGCCGCCCGGCAGTTCGGGGAACTGGAACGAGTACCGGCCGAGCATGTTGACGTGGTGCCGTACGAACGGGGAGAGGCGGGCCACGTCCTCGTCGCGGACGTCGAAGCCGTCCGCGCGCAGCTGGTTCACCGCGGCGTCCATGTACCGCGTGTTGAACAGCACGAGCGCGTTGAGGACCAGGCCCAGGGCGCCGATCTGGCCTTCCATACCGTCCTGGTAGCGCTGGTAGAGCTGCCCGGCCTTGCCGTGGAAGATCTTCCGGGCGAGCGCGTGGCGGCCCTCCTGGAGGTTGGCCTGCACCTTGATCTGCCCCCGGTAGTCGGGCTCGTCGGCCAGGCGCAGGATGTGCAGCGTCTTGGCGATCCGCCCGTAGTGGGCGATCGCGTCGCCGAGCGGGGTGGGGCGCCCGTCCCGCGACAGCATGCGGATGACGTCGTACACACGCACGGCCCCGGTGTGGATGGACCCGATGATCCGCAGGATGTCCTCCCAGTGCCGCTCGACTCGCGCGAGGTCGACCCGGCCGCGGGCCGCGTCCTGGAAGGCGCCGTAGTCGGCGGCCCGGTCGATGCGCCACATCTTCTGGTCCGGCAGGTCCGCGAGCTGCGGCGCGTACGCGAACCCGGCCAAGGTGAGCAGGCCGAAGACGATGTCGAGTACGAGGCGGTGTCGGTGACGATCATCTCGGGGCGCTTGCCGCCGTCGCGGTCGTAGAGGACGTCCAGCACGTACAGCGAGTCGCGCGGAGTGCCGGCCACCACCTTCCCGCCCAGCCCCGCCGCCTGGTCATTGATCACGTTCAGCCAGGTGGCCCCGCCCCGGCGCCCGAAGTACTTCGGGTTCGGCCGCGCATACACCGACGGCACCGGGACGACGAACCGCATGCCGTCCACCGAGGCGACCAGACCCCCGCCCCACGCCTGCGCGAGCGGGATCACCGCCTGGTGCTCGATCAGGGTGGCGTTCGCCGCCCGGTACGTCGCGAGACGCAAATATGTCTGGTCGACGTGGGACAGCCGCCCGTACTTCAGCGCGTCCCCGGCCCCGATGACCGGGGTATAGCCGACGTTGCACCCATGTGCCACCAGCAGCGCGGCGATGGTGACGTACAGGTCCTTCAGCCTCGCCTCACCGCCGGTGACCGAGGTGAACGCCTGGTCGGCACCGGTCCACGAGAACACCTCCAGCAGCGCCTCCGGCAGGTCGACGCGGGGCAGCGTCGCGTTCACCGCGGCTCGCAACTCCAGCAGGGAGGCCGGTTCGGGCTCCGGCTCCAGGGCGGCGAAGTGCAGCCGTCCGTCGTCGTCGAACACGATCTGGGAGTTCGCCGGCACCCGCCCGGCCACCTCACGGTAGGTGCCGTCCAGCAACGCGGCCCGCGCCGCCAGGTGCTCGCCCGCCTCCGCGGGCAGCGCGAGCGACGCCAGCACGGTCGGCTTGGCCTGCTCCCACGCCTCCCCGTCCAGAAGCTTCGCCCGCGGGTCGCCCCACTTGGAGGAGTTCTTCGCGAACACCTCCCGCCGCCGCAGCATCCGGTGCAGATGCTCCAGCACACAGAACGCGTACCCCTTCCAATCCACCGTGCCCGGCTCCAGGTGCGGCGCGGACAGCACCAGGCGCTGCCAGGAGCCGGTGAGCAGACCGGCGTCGATCTCGGCGGGGCCGACCTTCTTGCGGCCCATCAGGTCCGGCAGCGAACGCAGGGCCCTCAGGACGGGCAGGCCCTCCGGGGTGGCGCCGAAGTCGACCACCGTCACCAGGAGCTTCAGAAACGGCCGTACGGTGCCGAACCGGGTGACCAGCTGGGTCCGCCATGCCTCGTCCGCGTCGGAGTCAAGCGGCGGGGTCAGCTCGAACAGCGCGGCGATCGCGGCGGCCAGCTCGTGCCGCGGCACCACCTGCTCGATCCGCTCCCACATCGCGTCCAGCGTCTCCACCTCGGGCGGGGTGACCTCCCCGGTGTCGGTGTCGACCTGCTCGGACGTGGTGTCGAACACGATCTGGAAGGCGGCGGCCAGCTTCGCCGACGCCCGCTCCACCCGCGGCAGGCTCTTCAGCTTCTCCTTCGCCGTCTCCCGCTCCGCGCGGGCCAGCAGCTTCGTCGCGATGAGCACTTCGAGCAGGTCCAGGGCGTCATCGACCGCGCAGGTCGTCAGGTAGACCGCGGTCGCCAGCAGCGTCGCCAGGCGCCGGGAGTCGCCGTGCCGGCGCAGCAGCGACGCCTTGCCGTCGATGCCGTACCGGGACAGCTCCGCCAGCCGCCGCGGCGGTATCGCGGACACGTCCACCTCGCCCATCCCGAGATCGGAGACCTCCGCCGCCCGCTCCAGCGCCCACTTCATCTGGGGCCCGGAGATCCGCACCGGTCCCCGGCGCAGCCGGTCCAGCTTGCTGCGGCAGGTGCGCCGTCGGGTGGCGGATGCTTGGCGGCGCCGACGACCACGGGTGGACCCGGAGCTTCGGCTTGTACCGGAGCATGAGGGAGCCCGGCTTGGCCGCCCGCCGAAGGCGTCCGCGAAGGTCACTGTATGGACGTGTCGCTGCCGAGACCCCGGGGGTGTCTGAGTGCTCCACCTCGTTTTCGTGTGGTCAGCGGCTCGCTGCGTATATCTGTTGGCCTTCGACGTACGTCTTGTACGACCTTGGTGGTGGCGATCTTCTCGGGCGACCCGGCGAACGGGTCGCGGTCCAGAACGGCGAGGTCGGCGTACTTGCCCGCCTCGATGGTCCCGGTGACGTCGTCGAGGTCCGCCAGCTCCGCACCCCACAGCTCCACCTGATCCGAAGTCACCACACGACGATCACTGCAGGCACGGTGACCCACGCGGCGAGTGTCGCCGCGAGACCACGGGAGACCCCGCATGGCTGACTACTATCCGTACCAAATCGCGACCGGGAGAGGGGACCTGACGCTGATCTGGCGGCCCGGAGAGGGCGATGCCCCCCGATGAGCTCGTCGTTGACGACCTCGGAAGACTCCTCGCGTTCCATGACCTCAAGATGCTGCGGGAATACCGTGATCACAACGACTGGGAGCTCATCTGGGAGGGCGAATCCACTCTCGATCTGGCCGCCGTACGGCGGGTCGAGCACCCTGACCTTGGCTCGGTGCCGGCAGGACTGCTGCTGGACGCGTGGAACTTCTTCGAAGACCTCTCCCACAGCCTGAAGGCCAGCCCACATCTTCCCTCCCAAGGGTCGATCCACGACAGCGCCTACGAAAAGATCTCCGGCGGTGATGCTCTCGAACCGACCGCTGGCAAGGGAGCCTGGACGGACGAGGAGACCGCAGCCATGCGCGAATTCCTCCGCGCGGGGCTGGATCTCTGGGAGCAGGCCGTGCGTGGGTCCGGCGCCGGCTGATCGAATCTCCGAAACTTCCGCGCGCACTCAGCTCAACTGCCGCTGTAGTAGACGCGCTGTCGGCACCACTCGCTGTCAGCGCGGCGGCGCCGCGTCAAGCGCCTCCGCCGCCCGCTGCGCGGAGCTGGGCGCTGGAGGCGGACCGTGGCGCCCTCGCACGGCCGAGGCATCTGCGGACGACACCCCGCCCGGTCTGCGACACCTGGGGCCCGCGCAGCCTTGCGGCGTGTCCCGGCTGGGTGCCCAGTCCTGCGATACTCGCTCAGCCTCACGACGCGCGTCTTGACCAAGGCCACCCGGCGGGGCTGGGCTTCGACGCGTTCACCGACCTGCTGGAGGACTGGGTGCCGCGCGAGCAGACGCCGTAGAAAAGGGCGGGATCGTCGGTAGCCCGGTCCGTGTGCGGTGCCTCACCATCTTCGGCGGCAGGCTGCTGAAGTGGATCCAGGTCGTGGCTGGAGCCTGCCCAGACGGCGCCCCCTGGTCAACTCCATTAACGACCCGCGCTCAACCACTGTCGTCACAACAGCCCTCCTCGTCCACCCAGTCACACGCTCGTGAGGAGGTCGTCGAGGGGGGCCGGTACCTGTTCGAGGTCGAGGGCCTCGACGAGGAGGCGGCCGTAGCGGATCTTGCGGCCTTTCTTCGTGCCGAGGAAGCGCCGCAACTGCTGCTGTCGGGGGCGGCCGTGGTGTGCGGGCTGGTGCAGGAAGGTCTGCCAGGCGCGGAGGTCGCCCTCGGTCCGGACGACCTCCTCGACCCTTGCCGTGCCAAGCGCGCGGATGAGCTCGTCCTCCAGGTCCGCCGCGCACACGAAGATGTCCCTTCGTGGCGCCCGTGCCCGCTGCATGCCTCGGTCGAAGAAGCGCTGCTCGCGCTCATCGCACAGTCCTGCCAGGCGCAGGCCGAGGCCGGGCGGCCCAAGAAGGCCGGCGTAGCGGCCGACGCTCATCGCCCCGCCCATCGGCACCACGCACACCCCCTCGGTGGCCAGGTCCCGGCCACACCGTGCGGCCAGTGCCTCAACGGCCGCGAGGTCACTCAGCCCTTCCAATAGCACCACCGTCCGCACCCCCAGTCGCACAGCCAGATCACTCGCCGGCCCGCCGGGACCGCCGCTCGCCCAGCCACTGACCGCGTCCCGGAACGCTCGCATCTCCGCCATGGAGCGATTCTGCACCTTCACCGATGGCACGGCACGGAATTATTCGACGGCCCCGCTCGACATGGCCGGGGTCAAGGCACGGGTGTACGCAGACACCCGCCGGCAGAGCGGCCCCGGTCGATGGAGCAGCTCGTGCGTGTTCGACGTCGCCGTTCGTGCAGTGCAGGCGCAGGCCGTCGCGGCTGGCGTCGCACAGGATGCCATGGGCCTTCTGTATCAGCGTCAGGTAGAGCTGCGGGACCGGGGCTTGACGAGTTCGTCGAACGGCATCGTCGCGACCCGCCGGCTGCGCGCGCTCCCGCACCCGCCGCGAGTGATCACCCTGACCACCTTCGACCTGGACGAGTACGTCTACGATGCGCTCGCCGCCGGCGCGGACGGCTTCCTGCTCAAGGACATCGAACCGCGCGAGATCATCCGCGCAGTTCATGTGGTGGCAGACGGCCAGGGCATGCTGCATCCGGCTGCCGCCCGTCGCCTGATCGACCGCTTCCACCGCGCCGCCCGCCCCGAAGTGATGGAAGCTCGCACCCGGGTCGAGGGCCTGACACCTCGCGAGACGGACGTCCTGGCACGGCTCGCGCTGGGCGATTCCAACGCGGAGATCGCGGCGGCGCTGGGCATGCGCGAAAGTACCGTCAAGTCACACGTCAGCCGGATCCTCGGTGCGCTCGGCGCCGGCAATCGCGCCCAGGCTGCCCTGCTGGCCCGCGACGCGGGGCTGGGCGGCCACAGCTGACCGGTTCGCCGCGGGGAGACCGTCCGTCCCCCGTTATCTTTTTCGCGGTCCTGCAAGAGGGCCGCTGGCCTCCGGCCCGGCATGACTGTTGCCCCCTGTCGAACGAATGACAATGCCGTTGCCTTTATGGCCGCCGGGCGGTTGAAGCGATGTGTTGACATCCCGTCTGGAACAGCTGGGCCTGGGGGGTCCTTACTCGGTCGTGTCCGCCTGAGCTGGTGGACCGGGTGGTGGGTGAGGCGGGGCGCGCGGAGAAGCGTCGGCGTCTGTTGTCGGCCCGGTTCACGGTGTACTTCGTGCTGGCGATGTGCTTGTTTCCGCAGGCCGATTACCAGGAGGTCCGGCGCCGGGTGAAACCGGCGATCCAGGTCTGCGGTCTTGGACCGGGGTGAGGGCCCCCTCTCCCGCATTACCTGGGCCGGCTGCCGCGTCCACTACCCAGGTGCGGTACGAAGTCCGGTGTGAACGAACAGACTCAGCCCGCGACCATTCGCGTGTTCATCGCCCTTGCCCCGCCCGACCACGCGAAAGAAGAACTAGCCCGGGAGCTGCGCCCCGCCTATGACACGCACCCTCACATGCGGTGGAACCGCGTCGAGGACTGGCACATCACCCTGGCGTTCCTCGGGGAGCTACCGGCCGAAACGGTTCCGCTCCTGCGCCTGCCTCTCGCCAAACTCGCAGCGGACCACCAACCACTCTGTCTGGCACTGCGTGGCAGCGGAAGCTTCGACGACCGGGTGCTGTGGAGCGGAATCGACGGAGACCTCGATGAGTTGCACATGCTGGCCGCCGATGTGCGAACCGCGGTCAAGAACTGCGGTGTCGCCTTCGAAGATCGGCCCCTGCGCCCCCATCTGACGTTGGCCCGTGCCCGCCGAGGAGATCGGTCCTCGGCAGGAGAAATCGCCGAAGGGCTCGCCGGATTCACCGGCCGCCGATGGCCTGCCGAACGTCTGCACCTGGTCGGCAGCAACGTCGGCCGTAGCCGTGGACCGATCCACTACCGCGACATCGAGGCCTGGACCCTCGGCAAGGGGAACCGCACTGGATCTTGAACGAACCAATCAGGCCGACTGGCTCGTATGAACCGACAGCACCTCCTGCCACCACCGGCCTTCGACCTGGGTCGAAGGATCGCGATCGAACTCGCGTGGCTGTTCGTTTGCGAGAGCAGGGGCGCCCGCCCGCTACAGGCGGGCCGGTGCCTCTTCGGTGGCAGCTGCGAGGGTGTCGCGGATTCCCATGCGCAGGTGTTCTACGTGCTAGACCGCCTGGTCGATGAGTTCGGCGACGTGGTTGTCGTAGAGGGCGTAGATGATCGAGCGGCCGTGGCGTTCGCCGGTGACCAGTCCGAGGTTGCTCAGCAGACGTACCTGGTGGGAGCAGGCGGATGCCTCTGTACAGCACCCAGTTGGGGTTCATCAACCGCAGGAGGCTCTGATCGCGCTGGGTGAGCCGAACATGGCCGACGGCCAGGGGCTGGCGCATAGGCCGGCTCAGCGTGCTACCGCCTCTCCCTGACCGCTTGACAAAGACGATTGGGAATCAGTCACAGTGACTGGCGCGGGTGCAGCGCTGGACGGGGGCCTACAGGTCGACCTCGATGTGCTCCACGTCGGTGTACTACACGAAGAGTCAGGCAGTCCGGCGGCCGCCGTCCTTGAAGTAGGTCAGCGTCCGCTCACAAAGCTGGGCGGCTACGGGTGGGGCACACTCGGCGCAATTCTGCACCTGGCTCGTATCCCGTACGAGGAGCCGGAGCCCGAAGGGCGCAAAGGCCCTTCGGCGGAGGGACGGTAGGCCGCCGACCGGCCCTGTGATTCGACGCAGATCGAGGTGGTCGCTCCCACAGGCCCGAGTATTGAGTGCGGGATCGGTGACGGCCCGCCGCTGATCCTCACCGGCGGCGCCGGGGACTGGTCAGTCGTAGAGGAGACGGGCCGACCGGTCTTCAGCCTGAACGCGGACTACTCGGCCGGGCATGCGCCTCGACGACGAACGCCAAGTCCCCGGCCGCACCCGGTAGCCCGCGGGGAGAAGGTCCTACCGCATCTCGGCGTTCGGGTGGGGCTGGGTCTGGAGCCGTTCGCGGAGGTCGATCTCCTCGGGGGTGAGCGGGTCCTCGGGCCGGCGGATGCGGGCGGGCTTGGGCCGGAGCGGCAGACTGTCGTCCACCGCGGTAGCCTCGGTTTCGGCCAGGGCCCGGTAGAGCGAGGCAACCGATGGGGACGTGCCCGCGTTCTTCCCGGTCGTGATGGTGAGCTTCTTCGCGATCTCGGGGACGGGGACGCCCTTGTCCTTCAGCACGACGGCGAAAGTCAGCATGTCGTCGTCGATGACCTTCGGCCGTCCGCCGTGGTCACCCTTGGCCGCCGCAGTGACCTGGCCTTCGAGGGTCTTCTCCCGGATGTTGCGCTCGATCTGCCCGGCCACGGCGAGCACTCCGTCACCGCTGCCCCGGCCGAGCCCACATCCGTGGCCCGGAGGCGCCGGTGAGGACACCGAGCTGCTGGCCGAGGTGATCCCGCACGCTGGGACTGTTCAACCCGCCCGAAGATCCGTGGAGACGCACGCGATCTCTCCCGGCCACATACCCGGGGCCACCGTGCGGCCGGCCTGAAAGCCTTCTTCTCTCGCCGGGGTGGGTCACTGGGGTGCGATTTGGATGATGACTTTCCCACGCGGATGCTCCTGTTCCAGAGCCTCGTAGGCTTCGCGGGTCCGGGGCAGGGGGACCACGCGGTCGACCATTGGCTTCAGCCGGCCACTGTCGATCAACTGTGTGATCTTCTCCAGTTGGGTGCGGTTGGGCTCCACGACGAAGAAGACTCCGCGCGCTCCGCGCGCCGCGGCCCGCTCCGGTTCCGGTGGGGCGGCGATGCCCACCAGGACGCCGCCGGGGCGCAGTACGTGCCAAGAGCGTGTCTGAGTGTTGCCACCCACCAGGTCGATGACCACATCGACGTCCCTGACATGGTCCTCGAAGCGCTGGGTCCTGTAGTCGATGACGGTGTCGGCGCCCAGGCTGGTGACGAAGCCGATGTCGCGGGTGGACGCGGTCGCGGTGACCCTCGCGCCCAGCGCAGCGGCGATCTGTACAGCAAACGAGCCGACCCCTCCGGCGCCGCCCTGGATGAGGACATGTTGCCCGGGTTCCAGCAGGGCGTGGTCCACCAGCGCCTGCCAGACGGTGAGTGCCGCCAGGGGCACGGCTGCGGCCTGGATGTGGTCCAGGTCTTTCGGCTTGGGGGCAAGGATGCCCGCGGGCACACTGACGTACTCGGCGGCGGCCCCGTCGTGCACGAAGGGAATGAGTCCGTACACCTCGTCGCCGACTGCCGCGGTGGTCACCCCCGGACCGAGTGCGGCCACAGCACCCGACATCTCATGGGAAGGGATGGTCGGGGTTCGGTCGGGGCCGCTCCCGTCGACACTGCCGGTCCAGGTCGCCGGCCAGGTGAGCTCGTCGGCGGTGACGGAAGCCGCGCGGACAGCGACGAGTACCTCCCCGCGGCCCGGCTCGGGGCACGGGGCATCCTCGTACACGAGCTGTTCGGGACCACCGCGTGTGTGCGCTCGTACAGCGTGCATGGTGGGCATGAACATCACCTCAGCGTCGAGGCGCGCGCAGCGCCTCTGCTCCCGCTCATCAGCCTTTGCGAAGGCCCGGGCACCCGGCCCCTTTGGAGTGGCCTTACGCACCGGCTTGCGGCCTGGGCGAGCCACGTCACGCACTTTCACCGTAGGCCGACCATGTGGATGCAGCAGAACGACAGGCCGGGCGGGTGCGGGGCACGGAAGTGTGTTCGGCAGGAGAAGCGCAAGTGCCGACGGCAGGAGCTCACCAGGGCTTGCCCAGCGCTGCACGCCGGTTGTGGGCGGTTCGGGCAGAGCGGCAACGTTGCGGCACGCAGAGCTCCAGCGTCCTGGCCGGCTGAAGCCACGGGGAACGCGAGGCGATGCGCGTGCTGCCGGCCACCCGGAAGGGTGCCGTGCATGACGCTACCGCCGCTATCACCTGCAAGACACTGACCGTCTCCGCGCCGGATGACCTCCGTGCCGAACGGCGTCGCCTCAGCCGGCCGCAGCAGGTCACGCGCTCTGCCGGCCTCCCTGGCGCGGCGCGCCGCCGCATTGATTCCGTGGCGCACACCTCTAGACCTCCGATCTATCATCCGGCAAAGATGGCCACACCCTCGATGCATGTCGATGTTCCCGTCACGCCCTCCTTGAAAGAGCCGATGAATAGTCCAGGAGATCTCACCGTGATCAACGAATCCCAACCGCAGCGACGAAGCATCCTCAAGTTCGGCGGTTCCCTCGCCCTTGCACCTCTGATCGCACAGCTGACCGGCGGAACCCCTGTGGGACAGGCCGTCGCCGCAAGGACCGACGCACCGGTGGCCGTCCAGTGGCCGACCCTGTCGCGCAAGGCGCTGAAGTACTCCGTCCCCGCCATTGACTGGCAGTCGCAGGCCCTGCCGATCGGCAACGGCCGGCTCGGCGCCATGCTCTTCGCCGATCCCGACGAGGAGCGCATCCAGTTCAACGAGCAGAGTCTGTGGGGCGGTGTCAACAACTACGACAACGCCCTAGCGGGCAAGCCGGACAGCGCTTTCGATACCGGCATGACCGGCTTCGGCTCGTACCGGAACTTCGGTGATGTCGTCGTCGCCTTCGGTCCCGGTTCGAAGGTCACGGCCCCGGGTGGGCCATACCGCACCAACTCGTCGGAGGGCGTCGACAAGACGCACGACGGTAATTCGAGCACCAAGTGGTGTATCGAGGCGCCCGGCTCGAAGGTGCAGTGGCAGGTCGAGCTCCCCGACCCCGTCGCGGTCGCGTCCTACCGTCTGACGAGTGCCAACGACGTGCCGCAGCGCGACCCGCAGGAGTGGACGTTGTCCGGTTCCACTGACGGCGCCACCTGGACCACGCTGGACAGCCGCACTCTGGCGACGCCCTTCGAGAGCCGTTCCCAGACGAAGGAATTCACCTGCGCCGACACCGCCGCCTACCGCTTCTACCGGTTCGACTTCGTCCCCAAGGCAGGGGTCAGCCACTTCCAGGTGAGCGAGATCGGTCTGCCCGGCGTCGACCTCGGCGGGGACGGTTCGATGTACCTGTCGTCGCCGAGCGGGCACTCTGAGGGATCCCGTGCCGGGAGGCGGTCCGGGGCCAGAGGCATCTCGAATTCGGTGGACCGCGATCCGGCCACGGTCTGGCGGGCCGACGCCGCCGCACCGGCGATCGTCTGGCAGGCCGACCTGCCCCGCGCGGTCGTCGTCACCTCGTATGCGCTGACGGCGGCTCCGGACCGTCCACAGGACGACCCCGGGCGATGGGCGCTCGAGGCGTCGCAGGACGGGCGTACCTGGGTGACCCTCGACACGCAGAACCCCGGGGCGCCCTTCGCCGGCCGCGGCGAGACCCGGACCTTCCGGGTAACCAACAGCACTGCCTACCGCATCTACCGGCTCACCCTGACCCCCGGCGCATCCTCCACCGGCTTCCAGATCGCAGAGATCGCGCTGGAAGGCAATGGCTTCGACACGCGCACGCAGCACGCGGTCGTCGACTACCAGCGCGCCCTCGACTTCGTCGAGGGTGTCCACGTCACCCGCTTCGGCGCGCCGGGACGGCGCGTCCTGCGGGAGGCCTTCGCCAGCCGGTCCGCGGACGTCATGGTCTTCCGGTACACGTCGGACAGAGCCCGGGGACTCTCCGGAACGATCTCACTGACGTCCGGACAGGACCAAGCCCCGACGGCCGTCGACGCCGACGCCCGGCGGATCGCCTTCAGCGGTGTCATGGGCAACGGCCTCAAGCACGCGTGCACCGTCCGGGCTGTGCACACCGACGGCGACTTCCGCGCCGACGGGTCGGTGCTCCGGTTCAGCGGCTGCACGACCCTGACCCTGCTCCTCGACGCCCGCACCGACTACAAGCGCGACGCCACCGCCGGGTGGCGCGGAGCCGATCCGCAACCGGTCGTCGTCAGGGCGCTCGACAAGGCGGCCGCCCGGTCCTACGACGAGCTGCGCGACGAGCACACCGCCGAGATGCGCGCCCTCATGAAGCGCGTCTCGGTCGCCTGGGGCACTTCCGACGCCGCCGTCGTCGCTCTGCCGACCAACGCCCGACTGGCACGTTACGCGGAGGGCGGGGAGGATCCGACACTCGAGCAGACGATGTTCGACTACGGCCGATACCTGCTGATCAGTTCCTCTCGCCCGAACGGTCTGCCCGCCAACCTCCAGGGCCTTTGGAACGACAGCAACCAGCCGGCGTGGGCGTCCGACTACCACACCAACATCAATGTCCAGATGAACTACTGGGGAGCCGAGACGACGAACCTGCCGGAGTGCCATGAGGCACTCGTCGGGTTCATCGAGCAGGTGGCGGTGCCCAGCCGCGTGGCGACCCGCAACGTCTTCGGTAAGGACACGCGTGGCTGGACCGCCCGCACCAGCCAGAGCATCTTCGGCGGCAACGCGTGGGAGTGGAACACCGTCGCGAGCGCCTGGTACGCGCAGCATCTGTACGAGCACTGGGCCTTCACCCAGGACCTCGCGTACCTGCGGGATGTCGCCTACCCGGTGATCAAGGAGATCTGCCAGTTCTGGGAGGACCGGCTCGTCGAGAACGCGGCCGGTCAGCTGGTGTCCCCCAACGGGTGGTCGCCCGAGCACGGCCCGCATGAAGACGGCGTGATGTACGACCAGCAGATCATCTGGGACCTCTTCCGGAACTACCTCGACTGCGCGGCGGTGCTCGACGTCGACCCCGAATACCGGGCCACCGTCGCCGACATGCAGTCACGGCTCGCGCCCAACAAGATCGGCCAGTGGGGGCAGCTGCAGGAGTGGCAGACCGACCGCGACGACCCGAACGACATCCACCGCCACACCTCGCACCTCTTCGCGGTCTACCCGGGCCGCCAGATCACCCCGAAGACGCCCGCCTTCGCGGCCGCCGCCCTCGTTTCGCTCAAGGCACGGTGCGGCGAGAAGGAAGGCGTCCCGTTCACGGCCGCGACGGTGTCGGGCGACAGCCGCCGCTCGTGGACCTGGCCCTGGCGGGCGGCCCTCTTCGCTCGCCTCGGTGACGGGCATCGCGCCCAGATCATGCTGCGCGGACTGCTGGCCTACAACACGCTGCCCAACATGTTCTGCAACCACCCGCCTTTCCAGATGGACGGCAACTTCGGCATCTCGGGCGCCGTGGCGGAGATGCTCCTGCAAAGCCACGACGGCGTCATCCACCTGCTGCCCGCCCTGCCGGACGAATGGAAAGCCAAGGGTTCCTTCACCGGGCTCCGCGCCCGTGGCGGCTACGAGGTCAGCTGTGAGTGGCGGAACGGGAAGGCCACGTCCTACAGAATCGTGGCCGACCGGGCGCGGAACCAGCGGAATGTCACCGTGCGGGTGAACGGCGTCGACAGGAAAGTGAAGCCGATCAAGCCCTGACGGCGGCACCGGCTCGTTGCCGCAGCGGCCAGGCCGACGGCCACACCGCCGCGCGAAGCGCGGCAAGGGTCGTCGGCATGGCCCGCCGTCCCGCGGCGGTCCCCGGCATTCCGGAGTCTCAGAACCACGCCGCGCAACTTGCCCGCGAGCCGCGCGCCGTGTCTCTTTCGGGCGCCGTCCGGTGTGAATTCTCGGTTTCTAATGGTGCGCTTAGCGACTCTGAGCTGTTGTCCCGGAGCTGAGCTGAAAAGTTTTCGCGGGCAGGTGGTGAGCTGCCCCGCGAAGAGTCAGCTCCCGGACCTAGTGCCGCATCAGGCAACGTTTGCCCTGTTGTGATGTGACGCGCCGTCCGGATGCTGTGGTGGACGGCGCGTGGGCGTCATTCTGTCCGG
>NZ_JBVJWD010000070.1:0-27866 GCF_055602785.1 Streptomyces sp. NPDC037301 | reverse complement strand
CTCGACAGCTGCATCGGTCGGCGGAACTACCCGAGCATGCCCGTTGACCACGCTGCCGCACCGGGAAACTCAAAGATCCCCGACAGAGTCAAGCTAAGGGGGTGCACACCTTGATCTGCCGTGTCGTCAGCCCCCGGACACAGTGGTGTCCGCACCCGTTCCGCACGGGCACGGACACCCCCATCAGGCAGCCGTCGTCACCGAGAACCCCGGTGGGACGCCGGTCTCACGGCACTCGCACCGCGGATCGGAGCACAGCTTCTCGTGGGCGAGCACGGCCAGCACCGCGACCTGAAGCCGCGTTTGCTGTTCCAGCTTCTCCACGATCCGCGCAATGTGCGCCTTCACCGTGCGCTCCGTGATCCCCAGCTCCCGCGCAAGATGCCGGTTTCCTGCACCCGTGCCCACCAGAAGGAACACTTCCCGTTCGCGGTCCGTCAGCCTTTTGAGCTTCCATAAGCCCCGTACCGGATGTACGCCCATCCGGCCGTAGGCGCAGGCGTGACCGTCCGCATTGGACCGTTCAGTCATTCCGGTCCTTCCTGACCACCGCATTTCCCCCGGAAGACCCCCGTGGCTCTGGGTGCGGCGGTAATCATTTACAACCTAATGTGCTTGGGTGCTGCTCGAAAGCGCATTGCACCGTGGCGGCGTTGTTCGCGCTCGTCGAGCCCGTCCGGCGTGACACGGCGGTCACTGCTGGTGTCGGGCAGCAGGGGGCGCAGGTAGGCGAAGGCGGCGGTGCTCAGGCGGGCCGGATCGAGCAGGCCCAACACCCGCAGGAAAGTCTTCTCTTCCCCCTCTCCTGCCCCACTGATCAGCGTGAACCGGGACAACCCGCCTGAATTCCGCTAGTAGGGCTCGCCTGCCGTTCCATGAGGAGGGCGCCCGGCGTCAGGAGCGGCTGAACTCGTGACCCATTCGGTGAGGGCGGTGAGGGCGTCCACCGGGTGTCTGGCACGGATCCGGATCCTTCGGTAGCGGTCGCCCGGCACCGGAAACTGCGGGGACCGGTCCCATCTGCGGGCGATGCACCAGATCCAGGTGCTGCGGTGAAGCCTTCAGGCCGAGGCGAAGCAGCGGTCGCCGCGTAGCCGTACCTCCACATTCAGCGGTTCGCGGAACGGAGTCAGCTCGGTCGTGTCGTAGCCGATGCGGAAGCTGACCTGGGCGTCCTTCCAGTCCAGCCGATTGGCTTCCGCGATTCGCTCGCGCGCGATCCGGGCGCCTTCGCGGAGGAACACGGGGTCATGGATGACCAGGGCGTCGGCCTCCAGGGTGAGCAGGGGTCTGGACAGCAGAGCCCTGACAGTCTGCACCTGAGAGCCTGTCGGGTGGCTGATCATGCGTGAAGTGTGACGGTCGTGATCTGCCCTCCGGGCATGGCGACGGCCCCGGAATGATCACGTGGTGTGTGCCAGTGTGACAACTCCGAGGCCGTCAGCGGCCCATGCTATCCGTCCAGCCTGACCGATGAGATGTGGGAGATCGTCCGGCCGCTCCTTCCCGCGCGTGACCTGCGAAAAGGCGGCGGGATACGCAAGTACGGAGACCGGCTGGTGCTCGACTCGGTCTTCTACGTGCTGCGCTCGGGCTGCCAGTGGCGGATGCTTCCGCGCGACTTGATGCCCTGGGACGCGGCCCACCGCTGGTTCACCAAGTGGCGCCGGGACGGCACCTGGGACCGCGTCCACGACGAGCTCCGCCGCCAGGTCCGGATCGGGGCCGGACGCGATCCCGAGCCGTCGGCCGCCGTGATCGACGCCCAGTCGATCAAGACCAGCGAGGGCGGCGAGGCGCGTGGGTTCGATGCGGGCAAGCGAACGACAGGGCGGAAGAGACACGTGATCGTGGACACGATGGGCCTGCTGCTAGTCGTCGCGGTCACCTCCGCGTCCGTGCAGGACCGGGCCGGAGGCCGCATCGTCCTGGCCCGTCTCGCGAAGGGATTCCGCACGGTCAGTCTGGTGTGGGCCGACGGCGGATACGCCAACTCCGTGGATTCCACGCTTCTTTCATGGGCCCGGGGCGCGTTGAACATCGTCGTCGAGATCGTGAAGCGGACCGACGACGTCAAGGGCTTCAAGGTCCTGCCCCGCCGCTGGGTGGTGGAGCGAAGTTTCGGCTGGCTGGTCCGAAACCGTCGGCTGGCCCGCGACTACGAACGGCTGACCGCGACCTCCGAGGCCATGATCAAGGTGGCAATGATCCGCCTGATGCTCGTCCGGCTCGCCGGACAGCCCTTGCGGTGGAGCCATGAATCCCACCGCAAGACCGCACGAGCCAACACCGTCGAGGACTACATCGCAGCGTAATCAATCGGCCACCCGACAGGCTCTGAGCCGGAACGGTTGCGAAGGACGCCATCCCGGCTGCCACGGCCATCGCGGTGCCCAGCACATCAGGCTGCCTCGCGACGGCGTCCAGTCACGATCCCCGAATGAACGGGAACTGCGGTTATGGAGGGTCGGCCGGGCGCTGGCCCTCACCTTCGCCGCCGCGGTCCTGGTCGCGGACGGCATCTTCTACGGGCTGGTGGTGACTGACGCGCTGTGTCTCACGACCTTGTCGCATCCGCGGGAATCCACCAGTCTGAATGGGACGAGCCTGCCACTGGCTCGAGTATCCAGTCGAAGCACATGTGGCAGGTGGCAGTTCGCCGGCCTGCGGAGGAGCCAGGCGACCTGACTCTTGCGGAGCGTAAAGAAAACCCCCTGCCGAGGCGGGTGTTGGTCCCAATGCGGGCCGAGGAGGAATAGTCAAGACCTGTGGATCAAGTCAGTCGCGGTGGTGTCCCTGACGCAGTCGGCGACTGGCGTCGGCTCGGACCCGTCGGGTTCTTCCGGCTTCGGCGAGCAGGGTGAGGACGGCGGGTGAGGGCAGGGTCTCGACGGCCTTGCGCTGGAACCAGTCGGATCCGGTGGTGACTTCCTCCAAGCCCCACGGCTCGCCCAGGGTGATTGACCGCAGCAGGGCCCATTCGCGCAGACGGCGGGCGAGGAACTCCCGCTCCGCGCTGATCTCGGCCATCGCGCGGGCCCAGGCGGTGAACCCCTCGTCGGCCAGCAGCTGCGCCGCATGACGGTCGAGGTGGCGGACGATAGCCGACTGCGCCATCGTCGTGTCCGAGTCGCGCAGGATTCTGGTCACCAGATCGGCTTCGTCTTCGTCACGGACGACGGCCAGCTCGTGCAGGTAGCGGGCGAATCGCTGGTGCTCGTTCTCGGCGGAACGGTCATCGGCGCCGTTGGGGCCGTTCACGCGGCGGCCTCCTCGGAGCGCTCGACGAGATAGCCGCGTTCAAAACGGGCGCCGGCCCGCACCAGCGCCACAAGATGGGGTGCGTTGACCGCGCGCCAGCGGGCCTGCGCGGATTCGATCAGCTTGAAGACCATGGCGAGGGCGGCACCCCGGCTGCCGGCGCCCTTGGTGACCTTCGTCCGCAACCGGACCGTGGCGAAGGTCGACTCGATCGGATTTGTGGTGCGCAAATGGACCCAGTGCTCGGCGGGGAAGTCGAAGAAGGCCAGCAACTCGTCCTCGTCGTCCGTGATCCGCTTGACGACCTTGGGGTATTTCGCCTGGTAGGCCCGCTCGAAGGCGCGGACTGCCCTGGCCGCGTGTTCCTTGTCCTCGGCGTTGTAGATCTCCTGGATCGCGCGCTTGGCCGCAGGCTGGGCCGACTTCGGCAGCGCGTCCAAAACGTTGGCCGTTTTGTGAACCCAGCACCTTTGATGGCGGGTGTCGGGGAACACCTCGTTCAGTGCGTTCCAGAAGCCGAGTGCGCCGTCTCCGACGGCCAAAACCGGAGCCCGCATGCCCCGGCGAGCGCAGTCCCGCAGCAGCCCGGCCCATGCCTCGGACGACTCGCGGTATCCGTCGGTCATCGCGATCAGTTCCTTCGTGCCATCGGCCCGCACGCCCATCAGCACCAGGACTGCGGCCTTCGCCTCCTCCAGGCGGATGCGCAGGTGGACGCCGTCCGCCCAGACGTACACGTAGTCGGTGCAGGACAGGTCGCGGTCCATGAACGCCCTGTGGTCGGCCTGCCATTGGACGGTCAGCCGCGTCACGGTGGCGGGCGAGAGGCCGGCCGAGGAGCCGAGGAACTGCTCGAGTGCGGGCACGAAGTCGCCGGAGGACAGGCCGTGCAGGTAGAGCAGCGGCAGCACCTCGCTGATCTTCGGGGACTTCCTTGCCCAGGGCGGCAGGATCGCCGAGGAGAACCGCTTGCGTTCGCCCGTGGCCTCGTCGATGCGCTTGTCGTTCACGCGCGGGACCTTGACCTCGACGACGCCGGCGGAGGTCGTGACCTTCCGCGGCTGGTGATGGCCGTTTCGCACGACCAGGCGGCGACCGCTCTCGTCCCGCTCACCGGCCAGCTCGGCTATGTAAGCGTTGACTTCCGCCTCCAGGGCAGCGGCCAACATCCGTCTCGCGCCCTCTCGGACGATCTCGTCGATCAGGGAGCTGTTTGGCGTGGAACCGTCAGCATTGACTACCGTGAGCACGGGCGTGCCTTCCCGACCGGCGCTGCGAACGCCGGCCTACTCGGTGACCTTCCATCGATCACTCGGGAAGGTACGCCCCTCGCGTGCCACCCGAGCCCCGATCCACAGGTCTTGAGCATTGCTCCTTGCCCCCCAGGTGGTGCGCCAGTTCGACGCGGCCCGCTGAGTGCCACAAACGGCCACGCCGCTGCTGGGCCAGCATCGGCTCCACCGGAGGGCGCAGCATTTGTCAGCCAGGGAAGGGGGTGGGCTTCGGGCCTGGCACCACCGTCGGCTCCTTCCGCCGGGTGTCGCCGGGGCCCGCACCCTCTGGGGTGGCGCGGGCCCCGGTGTGAGGGGCAGCAGCCCAGGTCGTCCTGCCACAGACCGCGGGCGGCCGGGTCAGCCGCAGTCGTTGCGGTTGATCTTCAGGGATCGGGTCTGGTCGTTGAGGTTGTAGCCGCGCAGGTCGTGGATGGAGCCGCCGCTGCGGGTCACGCACACCCAGCGGCCGGAGTAGTTCCGCTTCTCGTAGATGCGGGCGGTTCGGTTGGAATTGTTCCGGACAGAGCTGCCCCGGTCCCGGATCTCGGAGGGCAAGTCCTTGACGCCGCCGTCGACGGCGCGACGGACCCAGGGCTGGCCGCCGAAGTTGATCTCGGGGTAGATGCAGACGTAGCCGGACGGGCAGTCGATCGCCGCCTGCACCCCGCCGGCCGGAGAGGAGGCGGAGGCGGTGGTGGCGGGAACGGCGAGCGGCATGAGGGCCAGGGCGGCGAAGGCCGCGACACGCTTCACAGTTTTGATCACGGCACCAGACTCCCCGGCCGCCCTGGCCGGATGCGGGCGATCTCCTGCGCGTTCACTCC
The DNA here is from genome assembly GCF_055602785.1 of Streptomyces sp. NPDC037301. Lineage (NCBI taxonomy): Bacteria > Bacillati > Actinomycetota > Actinomycetes > Kitasatosporales > Streptomycetaceae > Streptomyces > Streptomyces sp. NPDC037301. The sequence continues at coordinate 22,507 of NZ_JBVJWD010000070.1, read as the reverse complement.
GCCAGAGGAGCGCGGAAGAAGCGTGCCGGGGCGCGAACACGGCAGGCCGGCCCAGCTACCCCGGCTGTGAGCCGGTGGCTTCGCCGCCACGTTCCGACCGTCGTGCGCGCAGGCTTTGGCCTGATAGCGATTCTGATTTACCGGCATCCTCGTACCACCTCCTCAGTCACCTCCTCTGAGCGTTCGTGTTCAGCGCTGCCCTCGTGCGCGCGATGGTCCTGACGGCTTTGAAGTGGTGGCTCAGCGGCCTGCTGCCGAGTTGCCCCTGGGACGCCACTGATGCTGCCCGCGGCGGCAAGCAGCACGCTGATGCGTTTGGCGAAGTCCGGGCCGGGCAAGGGCAGGTCGATGTCCGGTTCGTCGTTGACGTAGCCGACGGCGACGGCGGTCGGCAGGTAGTGCATCAAGGCGTCGACGACTTCGGTGCGGGGACGGTCAGCCCGCCTCATGAGGTTCCTGAAGACCCGCAGCACGGTGGGAGTGCTGGTGTCGAGGTTCTTGATCGGTTCCGGGACCTTCAGGGAATGCGAACTCTTCGCGGCCTGCGTGCGTGCGGATGTGGATGTGTGGTCGGGCTCCGGGCAGGTGTCGATCTGCGTCTGCTGGTACCACCACGCTGCCGCGTCGCTCTCCCCGAGTGAGAGGTGATGCAGGTACAGGCAGTACGAGGCCGCCCTGTCGCCCGCTCCGGCTGCGTACTGCCACCAGGAGCGGGCGCCGTCGTCGGCGTCGGCGAGCTGGAGGACGCAGCCCAGCACCCGGGCACCTGGGGGAGCAGGGAGCTGCTCGGTCACAAATCCCTGCAGAGCCGATGCCGGTGCCTGGGAGACCAGAACTTCGCAAAGGGCATGCAGGTCACGTACTGCCACAGCGGCCAGTGCGTCCCGGTCGCCGGACCCGGGTGCCGCTTCGGGCGCGTTGCCCATCGGCGGCGTCTCCACTGCCGTTCGGGGGACGATGTCGTTAGGGCGGCTGGGTTCGTCGAGGAGCAGAGCGCGGGTCAGTAGTTCACCGATGCGTGTCATGGGGCGTTCCCTTCGGAGTCGTTGTCAGGGCCAAGGGCGATCTCCAGGGCGTGCCGGGCATGCCGTTCGTCGGAGCGGACAGCCGCGGTCGGCACGCCGAGGACATCGGCCACGGCGGAGGTAGGCATGCCGCGCAGGTGCCGCAGGACCATGACGTCGAGCTGGTGGTCGGGCAGCCGACTCATCGTCTTGAACAGCGCGATGCTTTCCTCGACCTGCGCGAACCGTGCTTCGTCAGTTGTCAGGGTGCTGAGTGTGACGGTGTCGAACGCGGCCATGACGAACTCGGGCCGACCGTCCACGTGACGGGCACGGGCCATCACACTGCGCCGGAACACAGACCAGGCGAACTTCACGACATCTGAACTGGCCAGGGCCTCGTCCCAGCACAGCCAGAGAATGTCGAAAGCCTCCGTCACGGCCTGATGCGACTCTTCGTCTCCGCTGAGAAAGACGCCCGCGTAGGCCTCGTACGCGCCACGCTGTAGCTCGGAGAAGGCGCGGTGTTCCAGTGGCGGGCGGTCGGAGCCGGTCGACAGTACCTGCCTGTATATGCACCGGTCGATCCAGTCCGGCTTCTTCTGGGCTTCGAGTGCGGCCGCAGACCACAGGCGGCGCATGGGCCAAGCCGGGATGTTCAGTTCCTGCAGCAGGCTGTAGGTGATTTCCCACCTCGGATACAGGCCGGTGCCGCGCAGTAGTTCGGAGATCTTGGACTTCGCCCAGCCTGTACGGGCGCTCAGGTCGCTGATGGTCAGTCCGCTGCGCAGAAAGTTTTTACGCAGCGGCTCCAGCCATGCCCGGTGGGCGCTGCCGACACTGTCGGCGATCGGCCCCAGCTTGCGGCCCGGCTTGCCAGGCGAGATGTCTTCGGGCTGCTGGGCCTGCTCGGAATGCGCGCTCACCCGGTGTGCTCCTCACCCGGGTCCCCGGTCGGCGCGGCACTCGCACGGCGACCGGCGTCCGTACGTGCCGCCTGGACGATCTGCTGCACGACAAGGACAAGTGACGGAACCAGCGTGGCGACCGCGGCGACGTGCCCGATCGCAGCCATCAGCACGCTCCAGGCCAAGACCATGAGCAGTGCGACAACGATTAATACCTGTTCCCTGGACATCGAAGCCCTTCCCTCGTACCAAGTCCGGAAGCTCCCGGCGGCGGTGCCGAATCGCCGTTCGAGAGTCGGACCATCATGGAGGGCGACCACGTGAACACGCCACGTGATCATGGATTCGCGGAACAATGCCCCTGGCACGGAAGGGACATGAGGAGCGCTGAACCTCTCACCGCGGCTCTGCGTAGCCATACATAGTCACTCCCCGACGTCCCTTCAGGGCGAAGTTCCGGGTTTTCCTTGCAATTGCCCGCCGGACCAACGCCAATAGAACAAGGACGCCGATGGCGTCGGTCCTTCCCGTCCGGAAGGCCGTGTCCCCGTGCCGAGAACCACCAGGGGGCACACCGCTGCTCTCGCCTGGCCGCTACAGAAGGCCAGGCGAGAGCGGTCTGCAGAACAGACCGGGACGACCGTACCCCCTCGCACCGACAGTGGCACCGGCGAACAGACCAGCAGCACAGCGCCGACCAGGGTAGAGATGCCCCGCGCGCGCTGCGCACGAGAAGGCGGTGTCAGTGCGCCGTGTCACACTGCGCAGGCCTGGTGGTGGTCTCACCTCGAAGCCGATGCCACCACCGGGCAACGCTTACCACCTGCACATTTGACCGACTGTCACCAAACCATCCACTCCTGCAATCATGAGGGCGCATCAGCCCCTGACCAGCTGGAGTACCGCTGTGACAGCACGTCGCCTTGCCCCCTTCGCCCCGATCGCCGCCGCTCTCCTCATCGCGTCCCTCACCGGATGCAATTCAGGCGTGACAGACACGAAGGCCGACTCCAAGCCGTCCTCCCACGCCTCTCAGTCGGGCAAGGCGTCCGCGGCACCAGGCGCACCCGCGGGCGGCAGCGACCTGTCCCTGGCCGAGGCCATCGCGAAGATCCCCACAGGCACCGAGGACCGCACCGGGTACGAGCGCGACAGCTTCCGTCTGTGGGTCGATGCCGACAAGGACGGCTGTGACACCCGAAAGGAAGTCCTGATCGCGGAAGCGGTCAAGGCCCCGGAGCAGGGAGCGCGATGCGCGCTGACCGGCGGCGAGTGGCTCAGCTACTACGACGAAGTCACCGTGAACGCGGCCACGAAGCTCGATATTGACCACGTCGTACCTTTGGCTGAGGCGTGGGACTCCGGGGCCTCGAAGTGGGATGCCGACCGGCGCGAGCAGTACGCCAACGACCTCGACGCCGACAGGTCGCTGGTCGCCGTCACCGCGAAGACCAACAGGAGCAAGGCAGACCGGGACCCGGCCGAGTGGCTCCCGCCGGCCGCCTCCGCGCAGTGCACCTACGGAGCCGACTGGGTCGGAACGAAGCTCCGCTGGAAGCTCACCGCAGACGACAAGGAACGGGCCGCACTCGAGAAGCTCGCCAAGGGCTGCTCCGACACCGTCGTGAAGTACGAGGTCGCTCCCTAGCTGGCAGTCCGGCGTGGCACCCTCACCGCAGTCAGACCACGGTGAGGGTCCCGTGCCTCCCCGACCCGGCCAGCACCTCGACGACCATGTCGGTGGCCACCGACATCCCGGTCTACTTCTGCGCCCCGGCCAGTCCCTGGCAGCGCGGGTCGAACGAGAACACGAACGGACTGCTAGGGCGGCCGCTCACGCCGCTTCATACCGGTGCGCCCGACCGCCGCGCCATTCAACCCAGTGCGGGTCGTCGAGGAGATCCCAGGCGTCATCGAGGCCGGCACGCCTCAGGAACTCGACGAGGTCACGGTCATCATGGGCGACCCCTGCGATCTGTCCGTTGATGGCGACATTGCGCCCGCCCGATGGGGACAGGCCGTGGACGACTACCGGGGCGCTCATGCTTTCAGGGTGGCCCGGGGCGACGGCGGGCGCATCCGGCTGGCCCAGGTGCGCAGGTCCCGGTCCGGCGTGAGGATCGGAGTGCGGGCGGCGGCCCGACACTGACGGTCCCGGGAGGTATGCATGCCGTCGACGATCTGGAGCGGCGCCATCAGCTTTGGCCTGGTCACGATCCCCATCCGGGCCTCGTCTGCAACCGAGGATCATTCGATCCGCTTCCACCTGGTCCACCTGGAGGACATGGGGCGGATCCGCACCCGGAAGATCTGCGAGATCGACGGCGAGGCGCTCGGCCAGGAGGAGATCGGCAAGGGGTACGCGCTCGCGAAGGACCAGGTCGTCCCGGTATCGGACGAAGAGCTCGCCCAGATGCCCCTGCCCACCGCGAAAGCGATCGAAATTGTCGCATTCGTCGACCGTGCATCAATCGACCCGGTCCGCATCGCGGATAGCTACTACCTATCCGCGGACGGCGCCGTGGCCGCCAAGCCCTATGTACTCCTGCGCCGTGCCCTGGAACGGAACTCGAAGGTGGCCATCGCGAAGTTCGCATGGCACAACCGCGAACGTCTCGGACTGCTCAGCATCCGCGACAACGCCCTCGTCCTCCACTCAATGAAGTGGCCCGACGAGCTGCGCTCCCCTGACGAGCTCACCCCGAAGCCGGTCGACCTGGACGAGGACGAGCTTGCCGAGGCCATGAAGCTGATCGACTCCATGACCACCAACGACATCAGTAGCTACCGTGACCACTACCGTGAAGCGCTGGAGGAGCTCATCGCCGCGAAGGCTGAGGGCAAGGTCCCACCCGAGCCGGCCGAGGAAGGGGAAGGTGCGCCCGGCGGCGTCATCGACCTGATGGCCGCTCTGAACGCCTCAGTGAAGAAGGCCAAGGAATCCCGCGGCGAGGGCGAGCATGCCACCATCCACGAGATGAAGCCCCGCAAGGAGGCGGCCGCGAAGAAGGCCCCGGCCAAAAAGACCGCAGCCAAGAAGACGTCGTCAACGAGCAAGACCGCAGCGAAGAAGGCCGGCGCCCGAAAGCCGAAAAGTGCTTAGGTCAGCCCCGTCTGCGGGTTGCAAATCTGGCACGCCTCAATGTCCGGTTCGTCCAGGGCGATGATCGCCTCCTGCCGGTTGATGAACCCAAGCTGGGCGCTGTACAAGGCGCAGCCTCCGCGGTGCAGCATCGCCGTCTCACCCGACCGCTTCGGCTGGATCTTCCACGACTGCTCAGCCCGCGCCCGCTCCCGGGCACGCTGCTCCTGCAGTTCCTTGACCTCAAGCTCACGGACCCGGTTCTCGGCCTGCCGCAGCTGGTAGCGCAACCAGTCGACCAAGGCCCGGTTCTTGTCCAGGTCGGATATGTCGCCGCCAGGCATGGCTACGCCTCGGCCGGCTCGTGGGCGTGCTTGAGCGCCATGCGGGCCTCGACACGGTCGCCGACGTCAACGGAATCCCAGAACGGGTGCGTGGACACGGTGATGCTGAGCTCCAGTAGCCGCGCTTGGAAATCGGCGACTTTAGCGGCCTGTTCCTCCGCGTACCCCGGACTGTCTGCCTTGCCGGACCGGTAGCCGGAGTGGAGTTGCTTCTCGCCCTCCCAGCCGGGCATCGGCTCGGCCGACCAAGGCAATGTCTTTGCGTACTGCTCGTAGGCGGCGCGGGTCTCGTGGAGGGAGATCTGGCCGTCGCGCAATTCCTGGGGGAAATCGAAGGAGGTGGTCTCGGGCACGCACTAATACTACGTCTGTTCGAATATCGGATGCGAATGACACGCTGAACCACCCCATAAGAGGTCACCCACCCCCGAAATCCTGCCCAGAACCGCCCGCCCCCGCCATACCGGACCCGGCCTCGCCGCACTCCCGTCGGCAAGGCCATCATCCGGAGGTTGCTGCCGTACGCCGCATCTCCCGCACCTTCGTGGCGGGCAAGGCGATCAAGTCTCAAGCCGCGCCGAGGTCGATGAGGGATGGGACGGCTGTAGTGGCGCCGCTGCGGGAGGCTTGCAGGGAGGCGTGGGCGGCGAGGACTGCGTGCAGGCCGTCGTGGAGGGTCGCGTTGCGGTGGCTGTGGCCGAGGACCATGTCGCGGAAGGCTTCGTGCTCGGCGACGAGGGGTTCTTGTTTGGGTATCGCGTAGCGGGTGACGTCGCCCTCGGTGACGCCGCGGAATGCGGCGAGGGCCTCACTGGGAGCACGTGGCTGGATCAGGTGAGCATGCTGCGGAGCGCTGCGAGGTGCTGGAGGCTGGCGATGGTTTCTGTGGCCCCGGCCTTGTCGAGGTCATGGAGGGTTGACCGACCGGTGGCGACGCCGAGGACGGGGACTCCTGCAGAGCGTGCTGCGGTGACGTCAGCGGGTGTGTCACCGATCAGCAGAGCATCGATGGCTTTGATCGGAGTGCCGAGTGCATCTGAGGCTCGGGCCATGGCGGTACGGACGAGCTCGGCCCGGTCGTCGTGGTCCTCGCCGTATCCGCCGTACTGGAACCGGACATGGGTGTCGAGACCGAACACGGCGAGTTTGGTTTCGGCGACGGGTCGGATGTTCCCAGTGACCACGGTCTGCACGATGCCGTCCATGGCGGCCAGCGCTGCGAGGGCGGTCGCGGCGCCGGGCAGCGCGTGTCCGCGCTCGCGCAGCTCGTGAGCGCGCAGGCGGTGCCGTTCGGCGGAGCAGCGGGCGAATGCCTCGAACATGCTGCGGTCGCTGACGATGCCGTGGAGGCGGGCGGTCTCACGGAAGATGACGGGTTCGGTCATTCCGTCGACCGCGGCCTGTTTGTCCATTCGGATGCCGGTGACGTGCTCGAAGCATTCGGCGAACAGTTCTCTGCCGACGCCCCGGGTCGCGATGAGCGTGTGGTCGATGTCCCACAGAACCAGTCTCAAGGTCGCCTCCGAAACCCCGCCGTCCATGTGCCGGGAACACCGTTTCACACGTTGGTGGAAAGGCAACCGGCCCGGTGCAGGACCGCTCTACCGTGAATGCATCACCTGTGAACGGGGGACCGGGATGGGCCTGCCTACGCTGCCGACCGGCGAGCGAATCCGTGACCGGCGTACTCGCCTGGGGCGTACCCAGGCCGTTGTCGCAGGTTTGTGCGGGATCACGACTGACTATCTTTCCCGGATTGAGCGCGGCCTCAAGACTCCCTCTGGCGACGTGATGGCCAAGCTGGCGGCCGAACTGCAAGTGCCTATCGGCTACCTACTCGGCGATGACGAGTCCGACACCGAGCCGCCGCTCGTCACGGCGGGAAGCGGTGTCGTGCAGGAACTCCTGGGGCGTCACGTCCGCCCCGACGCGGTGCTGGTCGACGCCATCGTCCTGCGTGACCGGGTGGAAGAGGCGTGGAAGAGCTGGCAGACCTCACCCACCCGGTTCACTGAAGCTGCGGCCGTGCTGCCGGATCTCATCACCGACGTCGAAACGGCCCTGCGGGCCCACCGCAACAGCACCGGCATCGAACGCCGTGAAGTACTACGAGTGGCCGCCGACCTCTATGGCCTGTTGCGTTCCTACACACGCAGGGCCGGCCGGCCCGACCTCTCACTCATGGTCGCCGACCGGGCGTTACGGGCCGCCGAAGACGCGGATGACCCGCTGCGCATTGCCGCCGCCCACTGGAACCTGGGCCATGTACTGCTCTCCCAGCCCGGTCAGGAATCAGATGCGGCGGATGTCGCGATGACAGCCGCCGACGAGCTCAGCCGCACGCTCACCACGCCCGAGGCCACAGCGGTCCGCGGCGCCCTGGAACTCGTCGCGGTTGTCGCCGAAGCCCGCACGCGCCGCCCCTGGGCGGCACGAGAGCGGCTGACCGAGAGAGTCGCCCCGCTCGCCGACCAGGTGGGCGAGGGCAGCAACACGCTCTGGACGGTGTTCGGCCGGACCAACACCGAACTGCACGCCGTGTCGGTGGAGATGACCACCGGGGACGCCATCGAGGGACTGCGCCTCGCCGACCGGGTCGACATCAGCAAACTCCCGTCGATGGAGCGACGCTTCACCTTCGGCCTGGAAGTCGCCTCCGGCTACGACCTGCGCCGAGACGACGCCGCAGTTTTGGTCCACCTGCTGGAACTGGAAGAACTCGCCCCCGAAGACCTCGAACGAAGCCCCCTCGCCCGCACCCTGGTCATCTCCCTGGTGGGGGGGGGGGGGGGGGCCCCCCCCCCCCCTCCCCCCCCCCCCCCCCCCCCCCTCCCCCCCTCCTTCCCCCCCCCCCCCCCCCCCACACTCCGCAGACAGGCCACCGCACTCGCCGACCGTCTCCACCTGCTGTGAGAGACCCGGACCCACAGCCGACCCGGACTCCCAGTCCGGTTTGGCGCGCACGCCTCGTCGTACGGTCCCCACCCCAGACCATCGACACCAGGACCCGCCATGAATTCCGGCACCCATACCCGCCCGGACGTCCAGGGAATCGCAGGAACCCGCGTTGCCCCAGCCGGCAAGACATGGGACGCGGTACGCATGAGCCGGTTCCTCGGACTGCAGACCGTCGAACGACTCGGCAACGATGCAGGCCCCGTCATCATGGACCCCGCCGCCCGCACCATGTACTTCCTCGTACCAGCCGGAACCACCACCACCTGGAACCTTCCCCAGTCCACGGCCCTGGGAGATACCACCCACGTCGTCCTCCCGCCCCAGGACAAGCAGACACCGCCCGGCCCGTACTGGCTGATCACCTCACGCCTGCCGCTCACCAGCACCACCGCACTACATGACGCACTGGAAGCAGTCCAGGGCCCGCGCTCGGCTGCCGCGTTACCCATCGACCTGACCAGGCTGACGTTCGATCAAGCCAAGGGATGGAACTGTGCCCTGTGCGGAGCGCAGCTCCATGCCGATCGATCACTCGGCGTCCATACAGCTGACACAGGCCTTCTCACCGAGCCGACCGAACTCTGGGCCTGCGCACCCGCCTGCCGCTCACAGGCCCGCGCTCGGTAGTGGAGAGCGCGACCTGCACCCAACGGTGGCAGGAGTGGACTTCTGATGCCCACCTTCGTCTAGCGGTCGCCGGCCACCGTGCCGGGCTGAGCCAGGCAGAGCGCCGTGTGCTCCAACTCGACACTGTGGGAGCCCTTGACCAAGACAATGTCTCCCGGCTGAATCAGGTCACGGGCCAGGGTCAGAGCGTGGTCCCGGTCGCGGGCGCCCACCACCTTCAGCTGCGGGTTGTCCTGCTGGGCGGCGACAGCCATCGCCTGAGCGTCAACGCCGCCGACCGCGATCAGCACGTCGATGTCGGCGGCGGCGACAAGACGGCCGACCTGCCGATGTTCGTCGCCGCCGTCGGCGCCCAGTTCCTTCATCTCTCCCAGGACCGCGATGGTCCGGCGCCCGTCCCCCATGGACTCAAGGGCCGTGAACGCTGCCTTCATCGAATCGGGGTTCGCATTGAACGCGTCGTTGATGATCCGCACCCCGTCGGGCCGGTCGGTGACCTCCATGCGCCCCGACGCCACCAGGACCGCGCGGGACAGAGCGGCCGCCGTCTTCTCCACACCGGCGCCCAGCCCGATCGCGACGGCGGCCGCGGCCAGCGCGTTCGACACGTGGTGCGCGCCGTGAAGGGACAGATCGACCCGCGCCTGGGTGCCGGCGGCCGTCAGGGTGAAGGAGGCCCGGCCCGAGGTGTCGAGGGCGACGTCCAGGGCCCGTACGTCGGCGTCGGTCTCGATACCGAAGGTCAGGACCCTGGCGCGGGTACGCGATGCCATGGCGGCGACCAGCGGATCGTCGGCGTTGAGGACCGCCAGCCCGTTCGCCGGGAGCGCCTCGACGAGTTCGCCCTTGGCCTTCGCGATCTGCTCGCAGCCGCCGAACTCGCCGACGTGGGCAGTCCCCACGTTGAGGACCAGGCCGACCGTGGGCGGGGCGATACGCGTCAGGTGGGTGATGTGGCCGACGCCGCGGGCGCCCATCTCCAGCACGAGGTAGCGAACGCCCTGGTCCAGGTGGGTCACCGTCAGCGGCATGCCGATCTCGCCGTTGAACGACTTCACCGTGGCGATCGTCTCCCCGAGCTCGGGAAGCACCTGCGCGATCAGGTCCTTCGTGCTGGTCTTGCCCGCCGAGCCGGTCAGCCCGATCACCATCGCTTCCGGCACGGCGGCCAGCAGGGTGCGGGCCAGTGCGGCAAGCGCGTCCAGCACGTCATCGACGACCACGGTCGGGACACCGACGGGACGGGTGGCCAGGACCGCCACCGCACCGGCTTTCACCGCGTTCGCCGCGAAGCCGTGCCCATCGGTGTGCTCACCGGGCAGCGCGGCGAACAGGCCACCGGGTTCGACCGTGCGCGAGTCGACGACCGCGGGCGCGGTCATCAGCACGGAGGGGTCCGGCACGTCGCACAGGCGGCCGCCGACGGCTGTTGCGACGGCTTCGAGTGAAAGGGGGATCACGAAACGAACTCCGCATCAGCAGGGCTTGCCCGGCACGGCCAACAGCCCACCGGTTCGGCTCTTCGACCGTAGCGCCTTCAAGGGCCGGCGCATCCGAGACCGGCCAGAGCACCCAGGAACAGGAGCACAACCTGATGACGATGCAGTCTCTTCAACCCGGCCGAATCGCCGTCGTCTCCGGCGGCAGGTCCACCGAACGGGAGCGGTCCCTGTTGTCCGGCCGCGCCGCCCTGGAATCACTCGACCGGCAGGGCTACAACACGGTGCTCCTGGACGCCGCAAGCAAGGAGTTCCCCGACCAGGTCCGCGGCGCCGACGTGGCGTTCCTGGCCATCGCCGGGCAGTACGCCGAGGACGGCAAGCTCCAGGGATTACTGGAGTCCCTGAACATCCCCTACACCGGCTCGGGCGTGACCGCTTCGGCCATCGGCATGCACAAGACGTTCGCCAAAACCGTCGCGGCCGCCGCCGGCGTGGCGGTCCTGCCCTCCGTCAACGTCCCGGCCCGCGACCGCGACACGATCACACAAGCCATCACCAGCACGATCGCCTTCCCGCTGATCCTCAAGCCGCTGTCCGAGGGCGGCTCGATCGGCATGACCGTCTGCCACGACACCGCCGAGCTCGCCGCCGCCCTGCCCACGGCGCGGGCCGCCGACGGATGGTTCGCCGAGCCGTTCACCACGGGCACACCGGTGACCTGCGGAATCCTGGAAGTCGACGGCTCGCCCGTGGCCCTGCCGACGCTGGAGACCCTGCCCACCGACGCCGAGTTCTACGACTACGCCACCAAACGCGACAAGACTAAGTACCACTACCGGTGCCCGGCCCAGCTTCCCAGCGCCACCCTCGACGCGATCACCACCGGCGCGCTCACTGCGCACAGCGCCCTGGCCTGCACCGGATACTCCCGCTCCGACTTCATCGTCACCCCCGACGGAAGCCCGGTCTGGCTGGAGATCAACACCCTGCCCGGCCTCTCTCACACCGGGAACCTCGCCACCATGGCCGCCGCGGCGGGCATCGACTACGACCAGCTCATCCGCGTGATCCTCGCTACCGCCACGACCAACGGGGGGTACCGGCCGTGACCGAGCTGACCGCCCGCGACGTCGAGGACGCCGCCGCCAACCTCCAACCGGTCGCCGCCCGCACCCCGGCCCTCTCCGCGCTCTCCCTCGACCAGGCCGCGGGATGGCCGGTCGTGTGCAAGGCCGAGAGCCTCCAGCGCACCGGCTCCTTCAAGTTCCGCGGCGCCTACCACCACGCCTCATCCCTCCCCACAACGGAACGCGCCCGCGGTCTGATCGGAGCCTCCTCCGGGAACCACGCCCAGGCCCTGGCCCTGACCGGCAGGCTCCTCGAAGTGCCGGCCACCGTCGTTATCCCCGCTGACGCCCCGACCCCGAAGGTCGAAGGCATCCGCGCGCTGGGCGGCAGGGTCGTCACCTACCGCCGGGACTCCGAGAACCGGGACACCCTCGTGGCCCAGATTGCCGCCCGTGACGGCCTGGCCGTCGTCCCCTCGGCGAACTCCCGGCACATCATGGCCGGAGCCGGGACCGCCGCCCTGGAACTCCTCACCGACCACCCCGAAATCGAGACCCTCGTCGTCCCCGTCGGCGGCGGCGGCCTCGCCGCCGGGACCGCCACGATCGCCAAGCACCTCCACCCCGGCATCAAGGTCATCGGCGTCGAACCGCAAGAGGGCGCCGACACCCTGCTGTCCCTGCGCTGCGGCCAGCGCATCGCCCTGCCCGAGGTCCCCGCCACCATCGCCGACGGCCTGGGACACACCAGCCCTTCGCCGCTGACCTGGGCCGTCAACTCCAAGCTCCTCGACGCCATCGTGACCGTGACCGACCAGGACATCACCACCGCCATGGCGTTCGCCTTCCGACACCTGAAGGTCGTCGCCGAACCCAGTGGCGCCTGCGCCCTGGCCGCTGTCCTCAGCGGCTGTATCCCCCACGAGTCGGGGATGATCGGGATAGTGATCTCTGGCGGCGGCGTGGACTGGCCCACCTTCCACCGGCTGATCAGCCAGACAGCCCACCGGAAGGAACCCGCCCGTGTCTGACGACCACCCGTTCCCCACGATCACCCAGTACGCCAGCCCGGACCTCATCACCGCCTTCGCCTACGAAGGCCGCGCCCACGACGACGATCCCCGCTGGGCCGAGTCCGGCGCCCCCGACCTCGACACCTACGGCCGGTGGTCCGGCCACATGTGCGGCATCGCCTGCCTGCGCATGGCGCTCCTGGCCCGTACCGCCGACGCCCCCACCATGTTCGAACTCCTCGACGGCGCCCGGAAGTACGGGGCGTACACCGAGGACCCGGACACCGGCGCGATCCGCGGCCTGATCTACGCCCCCTTCGTCCAGTACGTACAGGACGTCCACCCGCTGGGCGCCGAGGTGCACCCGAATCTGACCGTGCCCGGCCTCCTCGCCCTCCTCGATGCCGGGCGGCTGGTCATGGCCTCCGTGCACAAGGAGATCCGCCGCCCCGAGAACCCCGCCCCCGGCAAGGGCGGGCACCTCGTGCTCGTCACCGGCCGCCAGGGCGACACGGTGCACTTCCGCAACCCGTCCGGGCACACCGAGCAGGCCCGTACCGCGAGCCTGCCCGTGGCCGAGTTCGCCGAGTTCTTCGGCGACCGCGGCGTGTCCCTGACCTGAGAACACGGACGCCGCCTTCGGGCCGATCGGCCCCTGTACACCACTACGCACCTAGTCGCGCAACCCCTGACCAGGAACATGTGCGAGCGCGCCGCCGAACTGGTCGGTGGCGCGATCGATCTGGTCACCCGTCAGGCAACAGGGGATCTGGTGGGTGCGGGAGGTTCGGTGCGGGGATCCTGGCTTGTGAGTTGGAGGAACCCCTGGCTGGATCCACCGGCCAGGGGTTCCTTGTGCCTGAGCCACGGGGGGAGGCTGCAGGCGTTCCCCGACAGCCGCTGGTGGGGCGGACTACTCACCACGGTGCCTGCCGACACCATCACCGAGACCGGCACACGCACCTACGCCCTCAGCGAGCTGATGGTCCGCACACCGTGGCGCAAGACCGGCACCGCCCGGCGGCTCCACGACGCGCTACTCGCCCAACGGCCCGAAGAGCGCGCCACGCTCCTGGTCGACCAGGACTACCCCAAGGTCCATACGCTGTACCAGTCCTGGGGATGGCAGACGCTGGGCGACCTGCGCCCGAGCATCCCGGACGCGCCGCTCTTTCATGCCATGCTGCTGGGTCTCCCCCAGCACTGACAGCTGGCCTGAGCTGCGGCTCAGGACTCACACGCGGCTGTCACGGAGAGTCCGATTGCCCGCCGATCTCCGCAGAAAGACCGTGAACTTCTTGCGGACTCTGGCGCAGGGGTACCGGGGCCCGAACTGGCCCCGCGTATGGGTGTTGATGCCGCGGGGCCAGGGACGAGCGCAGTCCTGTCAGAGCGCTCAACGCCGAACGTACAAGTCCAGCTCTTCTACCGCGCGACCGAATACTCCGACCGAACCAGCACGACGAGCGCCGCTGCTCACGCCAAGGCGGAGCGCGGAGCCCAGGCCGGTCAGCCGAGGCGGTAGCAGGCCGCGCCCGCGGAAAGACCCACACCCAAGCCCTCCTCCGCCTCGCACGCCAACGCATCAGCGTCCTGTTCGCCATGCTCCGCGACGGCACCTTCTACGAATCACGAGCCTCCGAAGCAGCCGTCGCATGACCAGCCCATCAACAGCCCGACTCGCCAGCACAACGATTCAGCAGCCGTCGGAGCCGTCGTCAGTGTGTTACGCCGCCCGCCCACGCCAAGATCTCCGCGGCGCCCTGACGGACAGCCGCCTCCCCGTCCCGAGCGAGCTGCACGCAAACTGCCGCGACGTCAGGCACGCTGTCCGGTCCCGCCAGGACGTCATGCACCCCGGTCTGCATCCAGTCGGCATGGCTGTCGTCGGCTTCGGCGAGCGCCAGAGCGATGAGTCGCACCGCAGCCACCGTCCCCACCCGGGCCAGGGCCTCTGCCGTCTGACGGGTCACTGCCGTGTCCTCGACGTCCAGCAGCAGCCCCACCAACGCTTCCGCAGCCTCAGGAACATCAGGGAAGGAAGCAAGGTCATGCCCGGCACGAACACGTTGCGACCACGAAGGAGACGAGGTCCCACCCAAAGCCACCTCCACCCCACTCATCATCTCCGACACGACCAGACAGTCTCATGCCCCACGGCGAAGATCGAGCCGGGACCAAACCTGCCCACGCTTGACGAAGGACATAGAGGCACCCCTCATGACGGGTACGGGTACGTACCCGTACTCTTGGAGCATGGGAAGGAGTACGACGATGTCCGATGCCAATGTCCGTATCCCCGAAGAGGCCAAGGACCGGCTTGCCGCGATCGCGGCCGCTGAGGGTCTGTCGCTGCGCGCTTACCTGGCACGCCTGGCCGAGACGATGCTGACCCCGGCCGAGCGTGCCGAGCGTGCCGAGAAGGCCCGGGCCGCGCTGAAGAAGTGGAACGGCTACGCCCCCACTACTGCCGAGCAGGATGACCTGGACAGTGAGCTGGACCGGCGCCTGGCCCGGGTGACTGCCCGGTGAGCGACGCCATGCACATCGTTCTGGACGACACGGCGATGGCCGCGGCGGGCCAGGGCAACGTCCTCGCATCCCGCCTCATCCACCGGGCTCATGCCGAACCCGGCTGGTTCCTCTACGCCCCGGCCTGCGCGCTCGTCGAAGCCGACCGCGCACGCCCCGGCACGGCGGAACACCTGGTGTCTCTGCCCGGCATCACTGTCCTGGACCTGGACCTGCCGGCCGCTCTCGCGATCGCGCAGCAGGAGACATGGGCCGCGGCGCACAGCCAGTACGCGGCGCAGCCCACCGCGGACCGTCCCGACGGTGCGATCGTCGCGACCACCGCCCCGAACCGGTGGGAGGGAGAGCCGGTCCGCGTCCTGGACCTGACGCCCTGACCGGTCGGTGACGTGAGGCCGGGCCGCTCTGCCGGTCCGGCCTCACGCCTGGACGGGTCAGCCCCGAAAAGCACCGGCCGGGTGTCGGTCCGCGCAGAAGCGCTGTGGTCAGGCCGATGGCTGGCCGGTGGGTGCGCTCTGGTCGGCGGTCTGGTCCAGTTGCTGTTGGCGGCGTCGCTGCTCATTGCGCAGTTTTTCGACGCGCTGGGTGAATCGGGCGAGGGCCTGTTCTTCTTGGTCGCTGCCGTACTCAAGGTATTCGCCTACTCCCGGCGCGAGGGCGTTTGCTTCCTCTTCGATGGAGTCGGCTGTCTCCTGGAGGAAGTAGCTGCGCTCGCGGTACTTGTAGTAGCCGGTGAAGGCCGCGGCCAACGTGATGGCGAAGCTGATGGCCACAATCGTGACGCTCTGCCAGGTCAGTTCCTTGGCGGTGTCGAAGGCCGCCACGGTGGTTGTCGATGCCGACCCGATCATGATCAGGGACTGCAGGCTGTTGTGGACGAGGCGGTATTTCCTGCTCTCCGCCTGGTACTGCTCGATCATGCCGGCGACATCTTCGCGGTAGAGCCTGCGACGTTTGTCGAGCGACGGCTGTGACGTTGCGGTGATCCAGCGCAGCACGTCACGGTTCTGGTCAACCCTGCGTTCCAGTTCTTGGCGGCTGGCAAGTGGAGAGCGGATTTTGGTTATCGCCAGGCTCGCCACGGCGGACAGCGCGAACAACGCGCCGCACACTATGTCCGTTCTGATAAAGCCAGTGGGGTCACGCCAATGCAGAACTGTCACGCATAACGCGGTGACGAAGCAGCACGCGGCTGCCAGGACGGCAGTGCCCAGAGCGCGGTCGAGGGGGCGCCGCCGGGCAAGGCTCCGCTCTTGTTTCCTCACTAGCCCACGCATCTGCGCGTGCGTCAATTCCTTGCCGGTGTCTTCGTCTGTCGCCACCGTGCGGTGGCGGTAGTCGTCATCGATGCTGCGAACCACTGCTGCTCTTTCCTCTCAATGCTCTTTGGGCTGGGCAGCGGGCGAAGCCGGTGTCCCGGGCCAGCGTCTGTGGCGGCCGGCGCCGACACGCGCGAGCAGAGTTCCCGGCCGACCGGCGGCGCTGCGGCGCGTCATCGGGTGGTTGGCAGTTGCTCGCGGCGGGTGGTGACCAGGGCCCGCCACCATCGGCAGGCGGAAACACGGTGACCCTCACCGGCGTCGGACTGACGTATGCCACCGCAGCACTGTTCGGGGCCGTGCCCGCC
Source organism: Streptomyces sp. NPDC037301 (assembly GCF_055602785.1). Lineage (NCBI taxonomy): Bacteria > Bacillati > Actinomycetota > Actinomycetes > Kitasatosporales > Streptomycetaceae > Streptomyces > Streptomyces sp. NPDC037301. The sequence goes on along the minus strand of NZ_JBVJWD010000070.1, from coordinate 5,903 downwards.
GGCTTCACCGTGGTCTCCGACACCCAGCTGACAACCACGGCACCGCCCGGCGTGGCGGGCGGGGTCACCGTCAGGGTCGTCACCCCCGGTGGCACGAGTATCGGCGTTCCTTACACCCGACTCGGCCCACCCAACATCTGAGCGGTCCGGCACGTGGGACTCGCCACTCTTGTCCTCGATTGCCTGCGCCCGGTCATGCCCCGGACTCCGACAACGCCACCGACCTGTACTCCCTCGGATGCGTGCTCTACGAGATGGTCACCGGCCGCCGGCCTTTCACCGGCACGTCCTGGCACCTGGTCAACCAGCACCTCAACGAACAGCCCGCCGCGCTGCGCACCCTGCGCACCGAGTCCCCCGTGGAGCTGGAGCGGTTGGTCGGCCGACTCCTGGCCAAGGACCCGGCCCAGCGGCCGGACAGCGCCGAAGAGATCTGCTTGCCCCCGTCGCTGTTTGAGGTCGATTACCTCACGGTCGAACACGCGAAAATCTATGACGGCCGGAGTAGACATTGGGTGGTGGCGTGGTTATGGTTTCTCTCGTAGCCCAGAGAGACCGCAGGGCCTGGCAGAGACGAACTGCCGGGCAGCAGTACACGCAGTTGCAGTTGGCAGGACGGTGCGGTGGTGGAGTTCCGAAGCCAGCGTTGTTGCAGGACGGCGACGGGACTGACGACCGGACCGGGTGGCCCGCAGTGATCAGGGGCCGCCGCGAGCAGGACCGCAGTTAACGCAGTGGAATTACCCGTAAGTGCAGTTCGCAGTACCCAGCAGTGAAGTCAGTGAGCAGCACCTCGGTGAAGGCGTCGGCTGCGGACGCGCGCACCGGGAAGTTCGGCAGTGGGGTTCTAAGCCAGAGCAGACGCAGGACGGGCGACGGGGCTGGCTGCCGAAGAGTGACGCTTACTCAGGTCACCAGCAGTTCGCATCACCTAGTAGTACAAGCAGTGCGCAGTACCAGCAGTACGCAGTCCCCGTTGGTAAGTGTTGACCAAGAGGGAAGAACGGAGGAGCCGAGCGCCATCAGGATCGCCCGGGCGGAATTCGCTGAGCCCGGGTACCGCAGGACATCGATAGTGAGGTGGTCTCCGGTCAAGCAACCGCGATCCCCGCGTCCCCGACAGCATCTCGGTCGGGTCTGCGGAAACAGAAGGCCGGCGCAGTACCAGGGCCGGCAGATGGTGTAGCAGTTCCTTCGGGGCCCTGGTGCCATACGGCACCAGGGCCCCTCCACGCGTTCCACAGAGAGGTGCAATGACAGCAGACGACTCGATCGGCCGTCTCGATGACGACGACTACCCCGCCTACACCATGGGCCGGGCTGCCGAAATGCTCGGCACCACCCAGGGCTTCCTCCGCGCCATCGGCGAAGCCCGCCTCATCACCCCGCTGCGCTCCGCAGGCGGACACCGCCGCTACTCTCGCTACCAGCTGCGCATCGCCGCCCGCGCCCGGGAACTCGTCGACCAGGGCACCCCCATCGAGGCCGCCTGCCGCATCGTCATCCTCGAAGACCAACTCGAAGAAGCCCAGCGCATCAACGCCGAATACCGCCGCGCCGCCGAATCAGCGGACCCGACGACCGCGGCCTGAGACGGCTGAGACCTGCGACTCCCCCAGGAGCTTCGCGGCTGCCGCCCGCGCATGCTGCCCGGGACGCACAAAGTTCCGGGCCACTTTCTATGGCCTCACGTCGAGCCCCCACCGGGGGCATGGTGTGCAGCAGTTCCAGTCGGCGCTGGACGGCTTCGACCGCCCCGGAGCGCCGGCCAGGAACGTGGCGGCGCAATGAGACCAGGGGCGGGCCGAGTTCCCGGGCCTGCTGCGGGTCGCGAAGTTCCTGCCACTGGTGGTGGGCGCGGTCTACGGCGCCTTCTACGGCGGGGTCGTCCGGGGGCTGTTGCCGGGCAAGGCGGGCGTCGGCGGCAGCCATCCACAACTTGCAGCTGCGCGCCGGATCGGCGTCATCGTGGTCATGCAGGTCTCACGCCGCACGGCCGGGCGGGTTACCCGCGGCTGTCTCGGCGGGCGGCCAGGGCCGTATGGGCCTGGCCGATCTCGATGAGGTAGGGGGCGACAAAGCCGTGATAGTCCGCTTTGCGTTGGTCCGGTAGATCCCGCCAGCCGGTGATACGGCCACGGCAGCGGCGCGAGCCGCACCGGCAGCGGGCGGCGAAGTAGTCGACCGAGTAGTTCCGCATCGCATAGTCAAAAGTGATCTCGTCGCCTGCGGCGATAGGTGCGCGGGCGACGAAGTCGTGAGCACCACTGGCATTGAGGCGGATCCCGCAGTTCGGTTCACACGAGTGGTTCACCTTCGAGACGAGCCCGCCGTGCAACACGAAACGTTCCGCACTGACCTGGGAGGCGTGGGAGTGATTGCGGTCCAGTTCACGATCGATGACACCAACCATCACCGTCTCGTCGATCTGGAAAGGCCGGGTGGCGAAAACGCCTTCTCCTTTTTCGTGAGTTCCCCGGAGTTCGAAGCCGTTATCCATCGTCGCCTGCTCTCTGCGGGATCAGCACGCCCGAGGGTGATCAAGCTGCGGGCACGACAAAATCGATGCGCCGCCGAGGGGCTCCTCGACCACGATCTGTTGATCCTTGCATCACACCCGATCGGCCATGGCCGTTTCAAGACTGTCCCGTCTCAAACGGTCTGGCCCCGGCTCAGACCTGTGACTTGCGGCGACCAGATCGGTTGAGACGTGGGGACGCTGGGAATCCCGGTTGATCTGGTCCTGGGCGAGAGGATGCCGGATGCTGTCTCTGTTGATCTGGTCCGGTTCATCGGAAGCTATCTCAACGACTCTTCACTGACGTGATTTCCGAGGCTGATTCTCGACAGTGCCCACCTGTGGGTCCTTGATCACAGGGGCGAGTGTCGGCAGACCGATCGTTTCCGACACTCACGCCGCCGCAGGCGCGTTCTCAGCCGCGCGACGGCGCTTCCAGTACGCGACGGTCAGCATGGCCAGCAACGGGCCCCACAAGCTCAGCGGTGCATAGCAGAAGTAGTACCAGGCAGCCTCCCAGCCGGTGGCCAGGGTCGGGGAGCCGGCCGGTAGGTCGTCGCCTTGGATCGTGGTGCCCCTGATCTCGGAGACGCTGAACAGGAGGGTGAACACGAGCATGAGGATCGTGGCCCCGATGGCGGCCGGTACGGCGGAGCATCTGGCCGCGCTGCCGGGAATCACCGTTCTGGACCTGGACCTGGCCGCCGCCTTGGCTCTCGCCCGGCAGGAGACATGGGCGGCGGCCCGCCAGTACGTGGCGCAGCCCACACCCGACCGCCCGGACGGCGCGATCATCGCCACCACTGCCCCGAAGCGGTGGGAGGGTGAGCCGGTCCGCGTACTGGACCTCGCGCCCTGATCGCAGCAGGAGACCGGCTGTGGTCCCGCCCGATCCGGCGGGACCACAGTGCGTCACGGGGCGGCCCGCAGGTGATCACTCCGGACGGTGGCCAGGCCTCGTCACCGCTGACGGGCCGTCGTGGCGGTTCCGGGGCCCTGGGCGAGCGGCTGAGCGGCTGGCAGCAGGACCGGGTCGAGGCGGCGGCGAAGGCGGAGCTGCCCCGGCTGGCGGGCCTGTTGGTGCGGCCGGAGGCGGCGCCGCAGCTGCTGGCCGACCGGCTCACCGTGCGCCCGGAGTCGGCGGTGGGCGACGGAGGTCCGGTTGAAGCAGGCCCGCGTCATCGCGGCCGCCGGCCCGGTGTGCCGGGAGACCGCCTCGGACGGCTACCACCGCGCGCTCGCCGCGCACCGCAAGGCCGCACCCGCCACGCCGGACCGGCAGGGCGAGGCTGGCCGCCAGGTGAAACCGCAGCGCCTGGAGCAGACGGCGTGACCTGCTGTCAGTCAGGCCGCCACTCCACTGGCCCCGCCCCGGCTCAGGTCCGGGACGGCCTGCTTATCCCGGCAGCCGTCCGGCCGCCCGTGGACGGCTTCAATTACTGGCGGGCAGGCGGTTGTCGATCGTCACCACGACTGGGTCTCCCTCGTCAGAACGTGCCTGGCGGAGAACTCGCGCAGTCTCGTAGTAGACCTGGGAGGCCATGGCCCAGTCGGCGTACGAGATCAGCTCGTCCGCGTCTCCCGACACGGAGGTTTTCGCGACGCGGTAGAGCGACAGGAGCATGGCGACCAGCGACCGGCCGGAGAGCACTGCGGCTACAAGGCCCTCAGCACGTTCTTCCAGAGCCGGCGTCCGGAAGTGCGGGTGATTGCCAACCTGGGCTGCCACGAACTCCCAGGTGTCCCGGTGGCAGACCAACGTCGCCGACGCGACCCTCCCAGCCCTCATGATCGCCCAGATCCGCCCCTCCCAGCTGATGGGATACGGCTCCTTCACCGAGCGCCCACGGGTTTCCGCTCAAGGGCTGGGCACGCCAGCTCGGTGCCGTCGATCTCACTCGGCCCGAAGGAGAGCACGCTGATCAGCCCGGACCGTGCGGACCATCATCAAGACGGCCGCCCGCGCGGCCGGGCTCATCAAGGACGAGGACGAACGGGCCCGGCGGGACGCGCCGGCCCGACCGGGTGCGGCCGGCCTGACACCCTCTGCGGCCAGAGCGGTCTTGCCGTGCCGCACACTGTCGGTCTCGAATTGCCCGACCACCGCGCCCAAGCCTTCGTTCCGTCTCTGATTTCATTCCCCGGCCCCCTCTCTCGGCCCCAGAGGGTGCTCGGCGGGGTTCCGGAACCCAACTCGCGGCCGCCGCCGCGTGATTGGCGGCACAGCTTGCGAATACCACAGGCAGAGGGCCGGCTCGCGTGGACGCTCCGCCCTTCGGCAGCGGCAGGTCCGGGATGCCGCTACGCAGGTACGACGTGGACGCTCTGCGCGACGTTGCCGGGGTTGCAGGCGGCCGCGGCCACCATGGGTGCTTCGACGGTGTAGTTGCTGTACGCGACGTACCCCACGCCCGACTGCACGTCGAGGCAGACCACCTTGGCCTGGTAGGTGCCGGTGTCGCACTGCACCTTGCCCAGTCCGTAGTAGTGGCTGTTGCCGTTATGGAGCCACTCGATCCAGGTGACGCAGCCGGTGGGCGGATCGGCCTGGGCCACGGGGGCTGCTTGAGCGGGGGCAGCAGCCAGAGCGGACAACCCGAGGACGGCTGTCGCGAGGGTCACCATGGTTCGCTTGAGCATCAATTTCTCCTGCATTTCGAGTAGGGAAACGTTAACTAGTTCTGCCGGAGGCCATCGCTGCTGGCCTTCTTTGCCGGACGGATGCGGTGATTAACGTGATGGTCATTCACGTATGCATGCAGAAGTTCAATGGAACTCTGCATATCCTTTTCCTCGTCCACTCTTAATCCATCTGACGGGAAATGCACCGCTATCGTTGATGGTCCATTCAAAGGTCACCAACTGCGCCAGTTGGGCTGAATTTCAAGTGCGCGCCATAAAAACCGGCCTGAACCCCTTCCTGTTGACGTCGTGATACTCCCTGGCGAATTCTCCGCTCACGCAAGGAGGCGCCGGCTTGCTCCGGTGAAAGCGCATACATATCTTTTCGGAGGTCATCCATAGGCGCAAGAAGACGTTGGTTACGATTAGATAAACAAGCGGAAAGGGGGGTGGCAAAGCGTAGGCAGGAACCGATGGAAATACGAAAAAATGCAATTTTAGGCGTCTTGCACTATCAGGTAGGGAGCTCGAAGTCTTCGCGCACGACGTTGCGCTTGAACGTGGTCACGCCGAGTGTGTCGCCCTCGTCGTCCCGAGACATCCGCGTGTAGGTCCCGGCGGACTGAGTCCGCCGGGGCCCTTCCTCGTGCTCGTGCTCGTACGTCGTACTAGGGCCTGTTCTCGGTTGTGATCAAAGTCGGGTTTTGGCCCCGTGCGTGTTGGTGGCCTGGTAAGACGTTCGTGTGACGCGTGCGCAACTGAC
>NZ_JBVJWD010000069.1:0-28603 GCF_055602785.1 Streptomyces sp. NPDC037301 | reverse complement strand
CCGGACGCACCGCCACGGCAGGGGAACTCACCTCACCCGACTACTGGGTGACCCACGTCCGCGAAGCCGTCCGCTTCAACGACGCCATACGCGCCGCAGTGGCACGTGGCGTAACGCGATTCGTGGAGCTGGGACCGGACGCGGTGCTGTCAGGGCTGGTACAGCCGTGCCTGGAGGCAGGCGAGGCCGAGCGGGTGACCGTGGTGCCCATGATGCGCAAGCGGCGTGACGAGGCCCGGGCGGTTCTGGCAGGACTGGGACTGCTGCACGCCGGCGGAGCCGCAGTGGACTGGCAGGCGCTGTACAAGGGCAGTGGCGCACGCGCAGTGGACCTGCCCACCTACGCCTTTCAGCATCGCCGCTACTGGATCGACTCGCCCGCGCTCTTTGGTGGGGCTGTCACCGACGGGCTCGATTCTGCGGCCGGACAGGAGCCCTCCGACGGTCTGGCGGCGGTCCGGCTGCTCGCACGCCTGGCCGAACTCCCTGCACCTGAACAGGAGAAGTTGCTGATTGAAGTAGTGGTGGGACACATGGCTGCGGTCCTGGGCCATGACTCTGCCGGTGAAGTCGATCCGGAGCGCGGCTTCCTGGAGGCCGGAGTCGACTCGCTCTCCGCGATAGAACTGCGGAAGAGTCTGCAGCGCGCCACCGGGCTGGAAGTCCCGGCCGCAGCGGTGTTCGATCTCGGCAACCCGGCCCGGCTCGCCTCGTACTTGCGTACCGAACTGGGCTCCGCCCCGTCGGCGCAGGCATCCGCTGCCGCTGCCCCCCGTGTCGCCGTTGCCACCGCCGGCCCGTCGCGCATGCCGGAGACCCTCAGTGAGCTGTTCCGGGCCGCGGTGAAGGAGGGAAAGATGGCAGAAGGCACCGCACTGCTGAACGCAGTGGCCGAGCTGCGTCCTTCCTTCCGGACAGCCTCCCAACTGCACACCGTGAGCCCGCCGGTGAGGCTGGCCCGCGGCCCCCGCGGTCCGTCGCTGATCTGTTTTCCATCGCCGATGGCGCTCGCCGGAGCCCAGCAGTACGCGCGGCTCGCCGCGAACTTCAGGGGTGTGCGCGATGTGCATGTGGTGACGCCGCCCGGATTCGTGGACGGGGAGCAGCTGCCGGACTCGGTGGACGCAGTCGTCGACCACTTCGCCGAGAGCGTACGGCGGCTGGCTGGTGACGAACCGTTCGCACTGGTCGGCTACTCCTCCGGCGGCCAGCTCGCGCATGCCACGGCCAGCCGCCTGGAGAGCGAAGGGGTGATGCCTGCCGCGATCGTGCTGCTGGACACCTATCTCCCCACCGACGAGAGCGATGAGCAGGCTGCCGCGGACGGCTCGGCGAACGCGGACGACTCGTCCGACGGCCTCTGGGCACAGATGCTGGACGGGATGCTGGAGCGCGAGGATGCCTTCGGCATCTTCACCGCGGCCAGGCTGTCGGCCATGGGCCGGTACAGCTCACTCATCACTCAGCGTGGTCCGCAGCCAGTCGCGGCACCCGTCCTGTTCGTACGACCGACAGAATCATTCATGGGACGAGCCGCGGAGCCCGGGGCGGCCGTGAGCGCCGATGGCGACGAGAGCTGGCGCTCCTCCTGGCCGGCCCCGCACACACTGCGTGAGATTCCGGGGAACCACTTCACCCTGCTGGAGAATTCGGCCCCCACGACGGCCGAATCCGTCGAGAAATGGCTTGAATCGCTCCCGGAAACCATCAGAATTGAACCTTCTGGAAACTGAACCTTCCGGAGATCCGACCTTCCCGCATCCGCTCGCGGGAACGGAATATCCCGCAAGCGGCCCCGGTGACGCACACAGCGCACCGGGGCTTCGTGCTCCCCACCGGCGCGAGTCAGCCAATCATGGAATTGGATGGCTCGAATTCAGCAATAATCACCCCTTAGGGGGTTGGTTAGGGGCTTTGTTGTGTCCGGCGAAATAGTTTACAGTGAATTTGTCTCGATGTGAGCGTGCGCCTCCCCTCCGGGATCAAGGTATTCCCTGTGTTGTGAAAGATTCGTGTGTGGGCCGGTTGTTTTCCCAGAAGTAAGGATATTTGTAGTGAGTTCGGATGGTTCCCGTGTGGACCGGACATCACTGAGTCGGTCAGATGAAGTCGGTCGACTTCATTCGCATGGCGCCTCGTGCGTGGTACGCTCCGGCGCCTGATCACAGGACACGGTCTCAATTTGAGCGAGTTGTTAACAAACCAAGTTCCCCGTGGAAATCCACCCGGGCCCTGCGGGAGGCGACGAACCGTGCCCCGGGCGCAGGGAGCGGGGGAGGTCGCATTCATGGCCGAAGATCCCCTCCCGTCGCGCTACAGCATTGTCGTTCTCAGCGCTCCTGCCGAGACCCAGAGCCGGTCGATGCTGCCGATAGCACAGGAACTGAACCGCAGGGATCACCGGGTCACCTACGTCACCACTCAGGAGTTCGCCGAGCGTGCCGTCATCACCGGCGTCGACGTCCTGGTCCACGAGTCCTGTCCCACCTACGGACTGCAGACCGACCTCCGGGGATGCAGCGGGCCGGCGGACCCCGTGTGTGTCGAAGCCACGCTCGACTGGGCGGAGGCGATCTATGCCGACTTCGCCGACGACGTGCCCGACCTGGTGCTGTACGAGGCTTCGACCCGGATTACCGCTCGATTTCTGACCTTTCGCTGGAACCGGCCGGCGGTGCAGATCTACCCGTCCTTCGCCAACGGCGACGTCCTGGTTCGTGACGACGCCGTCGTATCCGATTCCGGTATTGAGGAGTGCGTCAGTGGCCTTCCCACGGACATCCGGGAGCGGCTGTTCCGCTTTCTCTCCCCGGCAGAGCGAGCAGGTTTGTCGCCAAGCGACTTCTATACGAGACCCGAGCCCCTGTCGATAGCTCTGCTGCCCAGGGAATTTCAGGCAGACGGGCACCTCTTCGACAGTCGCGTGGCGTTCGTCGGTCCCTGCATACCGGAACGCCGGATGAATGAGCGCTGGCAGCTGCCCGCGACCGGCCTGCCCGTGGTGTGCTTCGCCCTCGACCCCGAACTCCTCGGTGCGGACGCGGATTTCCTCCGGAGCTGCATGGATGCCCTCGCCGGACAGCCGCTGCACGTGGTGATCATGACGAACGGCAATTCGGAAGGTGTGCTTCAGGCGGCCGAGCAGTTGCCCAACGTCGAAGTGCATGAATGGGTTCCGCGTTCGGTGGTGCTGCGCTGCGCGGCGGCGTTCGTCTGCCACTCGGACCTGAACAGCGTCATGGAGTCTCTCTATTTCAATACGCCACTGGTCGCAGTGCCCACGTGCGCCAGCGAACGCGCGGTGGCCGACCGGGTGGTGGAACTTGGACTCGGGGTGCAGATGCCGCCGGAGGCCGCCGGTCCGCAATCGCTCGTGGACGCGGTCGTCGTGCTCGTCGGCGACTTGGAGACGGGCCGCCAAGTACGTGCACTCCAACGCCAGGCGCGCCGTGCGGGAGGCGCGCGGCGCGCGGCCGACGAGATCGAGCGTTACCTGGAATGGATCTACGAACCCTAGACCCGGACTTCGCGGGTCGTTGATTCGTATGGTGTGAACGGTCGGGGGGGTGTCCTCGGGCCTGGGTGTGGCGTTGGGTGGGGTGTGTCGAAGACTTCCCGGTCCCCGCGGCCACGGTCTCAGCGTCAGCGTTTTGTAGTAGCGGTGACGTCCGTGGTGGAGAAACGTCTGGGCGCTCCGCCTGTCGTTCCCGAGTTCACTCGTCGGCTGGATCTGGCCGGGATCACCGATGAGGTGTGCCCTGGTGGCGTCAGCGCGCTTGTGACGCACGGGCAGGTCATCGAGGCGCTGGTGGCCAACCGGCTGACCGCGCGCACCGTTGGTGCGGGTCGGGGACTGGGCTCGCACGTGGGCGGTGGAGGAAGTCTTCGGGATCGAGCCGGGCCTGCTCAACGACGACCGGCCGGCTCGGGCTCTGGATGCGATCGCTCCGCGTCTGGAGCACGTTGCCGGTACCGTCGGGGCTCGGGGCGATCGCCGAGTTCGGCATTGACGTGTCCCGTCTGCACTGGGACATGACCAGCATGTCCGTCCACGGCGCCTATCCGGCCGAGGGCCAGGACGAGGATTTCCCGGTCATCGGCTACGGGCGTCGGACATGCGTGCCATGGCCGGCACCATGCCGAGGCCGCGGTCGACGGCTGGTACGCGCTGCTGGCCTCGCTGGCAGGAGCACTGCTCCCTGCCCCCGAGAGGCCGCTCAAGCGGACTCGGCCTCTGTCGAAACGATGTTGAGCCTCGCGGCCAGATCGCTTCTCCGGCTGACGTCCAGCTTGCGGTAGACCCTGGTGAGGTGTTGCTCGACGGTACTGATCGTGATGTAGAACTTCCGCCCGATCGCCCGGTTGGTCGCTCCCATCGCGGCCAGCTCGGCGACGCGTCGCTCCGCGTCGGTCAGTGCTTCGGCGCCGGTCGGCTTCTGTTCTGCGTGCCGTCCATCGTTGTGACGCCCGTCAGCGTGTCGCTCCGCCGGTACGGTCGGCGGGTGCGAGGGCCGCGCTACCGGCAGCGGCTGCTCCCACTCCGTCCACGCCTGGCACGACTTCATCATCTCGGCCGCCCTGTCCGCCGTCCCCCTGGCCCGGTCCGCATCGCCCAACTGCCGGTACGTGTCGCTGAGATCGGCCAGTGCGCGGGCGAGTTCGAAGCGGCCGGTGTCCGGTTGCAGCAGCCGTACGGCCTGCTGGAGGAGTGCCGGCCGGTCCTCCAGATCGCCGGCCGCGGCCAGCAGCCGGAGCGATGCCCCCCGGGTGCGCGGCTGGTGCGTTCCAGGACGGGTCAGCTGCTCCTCCATGAGCATTTTGGCCCTGCTCTTCTGTCCGAGGGCCAGCGCGGCTTCGGCGGCGCCGCTGCGCCAGGAGATCACGGACGGCAGGTCGAGTCCCCAGGCCTCCATCAGACGGCCACAGCTCTCAAAGTCGGCGAGCGCCGCCACAGGCCGGTTCGTCGAGAGATGGAAGTGCCCGCGCGCGTTGAGGTAATGGAGTCCGTACCGGGCGTCGAAGAGGGTGTCCGGCACCGGTAATCTGACGTACTTCACTGCCTTGTCGTACTGGCCCATCATGGTCGTGGCGAGGATCAGAGTCGCCAGCGGGGCGCCTATGGCGACGCCCCAGGAGGCTATGGGGAGTTGGGTGAGCGCGGCCTCGCTGTGCTGCACGGCGGTGGCCATGTCGCCCTGGCGGAAGGCCGCGTCAGCGCGTACCGCCGCGAACACTGCCTGCCAGGTTGACGAGCCCTGGTCCGCCGCCTCCTTCAGTAGTTCTTCGCACCAGGAAGCGGCCTTGTCCGGGCGGTCGGCGCAGATCAGCGTGAGCAGGGCGGCGTGCAACGACTCAAGCGTGGCAACACCCAGGCCGACGCTGTGGAGGACCCCCTCGGCGCTGGTCACGGCCTCGTCATCCGCGCCCTGGGTGAGCAGACGGCACAGCACGGTGATCGCCTGGCGTCCGCGGGAGCGTACCGGACCCAGACCTGTCTCCGGTTCGGCCCCGGTCGGCGACCCGAAGGCGCCGTAGGCAGTGTAGGAAGCAGCGGAATCCGGGGAGTTGGAGGCAGCGGAGGACACAGCAGAGCCGGACGAACCGGGCGAGCCTGAGGGAACGGCCGCCAGCGAAGGATGCGAGTACGTCATCCAGGCCTTGAAGGCTGCGAGTTCCTCCGACGGGGCGCTACGGGTCCCGGAGTCGCGTGCCTCCCAGAGGGTGAGCGTCTCGCGTGCCTCGCTGTACCGGCCGTGCCACAGGAGGTTGCGTACCAGCAGGCCCGTGTCCTGGTTGGTCAAGTGCCCGTCACGCAGAGCCTGTTTTAATCGTATCGCGTGGCGCATGGCCTTCAGTGGGCACTTCTGCCAGTCGATGCGCATACGGTCCGCGGTGAGCGCCGTCAGCTGCCGGCTGTCGGTGCAGTAGGCCAGGGCCAGTTCGAGGTATTCGCAGGCCATGCCGGATCTGGCCGCGGCGAGTTCGGAATGCGCCGCGTCCCTCAGGACATTGATCATCCACTCTTCGGGCGCCTTGCCCGCCGCGACGAGCTGTTCTGCTACCACAACCGGTGGCACGCCGTCGTTCTGGAGGGCGGCCGCGACCCGCAGGTGCAATTCGTGCCGGCCTTCGGGCTCCACCTGTTCCAGGATGGCCGTATGCGCGGCGGGATGCCGGAAGTTCCCCGAGTTCAGCAGGCCGGTGGCGGTGAGTGAGGCGATCGCATGCTCCACCGTTGCCGTGTCCAGGCCGAGGATGTGGCCGATCGACACGGATGATATGACCTTGCCCACCGCGGCCACCGCCCGCGCGACTTCGAGGACCGCCGGCTCCGCCAGGTACAGGCAGCCCATCAGCGCATTGCGGAAAGCCTCCTGGGGGACGGCGGGTTCGCTCTCGTGGCTGCTGGCGTTGAGCCGGTGGACCGCCTCGTAGTCGTCCAGCAGTGCGGACAGGAACAACGGGCTTCCGCCCGAGGCCTCCTGGTAGGCCTCGGCGAGCTCCAGTGCCTTGGCCTGGCCGAGTCTGGTTCCAATCATGGTGTGCGCACCGGAACGGGACAGCATCCCCAGCCGTATCTTGCGGCAGTTCGGCTGCCGGAACAGCTCGGCGTGGAAGACCGGGTGGGGCGAACGGACCGTCGACTGTTCGGCGAGCAGCAGCAGCGTCCGCGAGGCCTTCATGCGGCGTTGCAGGAACAACAGCACCTGGAGGGAGGGCGCGTCGGCGTACTGCAGATCGTCGATGCTCACCACCACGGGCCCGCGCTCGCCCAGCTCCAGCAGCAACGACCGGAGGCCATGGGCCACTGCGATGCTCGGCTGGTTCATCAGGACGGGGTCGGAGCCCGTTCTACGGCTGGTGGAGAGCTCTTCCGGCAGCAGCTCGTTGACCCGGTCGCGGAACTCAGGGGGGAGCGCCTCACTTCTGAAGAGCTGATCCATCACGCCCAGCGGGAGCTCGCATTCGGCACGGGACGCTACGGCGGTCAGCAAGATGGCGTTAGAGTTTTCCACCTGTTTACAGAATGTTTGTAGCAATTGCGTTTTCCCGCTGCCGGTCGGCCCGCTGACCAGTGCGATGCTACTGTGCCCCGCTCCCGCACTGGTGAGTAGGGCGTTCAGCGCACTCAACTCGCCTTCTCGGTCGATGAGTTGAGCCATCTGCTGAGCTTCCATCCTGCCCCCTGTGCACGGTCAGATCTCCCAGGGCTGCAAACATAGCAAGTGGATTCGAACGAATGGAGTTCATCTTGATCAAATGAAAACGGAAAAGTGAATTCCGCTGGTAAGTAGCGTGCTCGGCGTCGTCTGCTGTCCATCCGCCGGTATGGGGAAGTGGCTGAAAATGTAGATACGGGGGGACGTGGGATTCGCTGCGGCGCCGGGCCCCGGGCGGTCTCTTCCGGGGGCGGGGCGCGGGTATCAGGTCGCAGTCACCGCGTGACACGCCGTAAATGGGTCACTTTTCGGACACGGCGCCGTCAGCACCGCCCGGACTTGTACAGGGAGCTGGTCGAGTTCCTTCTCCTCGCGCGCCTTGCGGCGGCCCCAGTCGTTCGCTCCGCTGGCCGCCGCCGCTTCGGGGGGTGGCCGGCCGGGAAGGACTCTGCAGGTGCTCGGCCACGGCATCCGCTTGAGGTGGCCGGCCGTCCATCGGTCGATGCTGCGCAGAGAAACAGTGACGGCAGCCGGCCGCGTCTGCCCGGACATCATCGCCCATCCCTTCCGTGCTGGAGCAACCGGGCTCCACGAGTGATTCCCTCACGTCAAGGCTCACCTGCGACGTTTCCTGACCCTGGTCGCCGATCCCCGCGATGTGCGGGGATTTAGGTATCCGGCGGTCGCGTTGCTGTGCGCGGCCGTCGCGGCGGTGCTGACGGGGTCCGCTCGCTCATCGCGATCAGCGGGTGGATCACGGATGCCCCGCAGTACGCGCTGGGTGTCCGGCCTCCTCACGCATCTGCAGCGCCCTCATCAGGCACGGGCGAGACTCGGCCCACTGCCCCCTTGGAATCGGTCATCGTACGTCCAGCAGTCCGGGCGTCATCGCGACCCAGAAGGGATGTGAACAGATGTAACCGGACGTCAAGTTCAGGGCAGCCAGCCGGTGCAAGTCCGGTCCGGGGAGACGCCAGGGTCCCCGGTAGCTGACTCCCGGCGTCGTTTGAGAGGGCGGCGTCGAAGTGGGGTGACATGCGTCCTTCGGGGGCGTGCGACCGACCAGTCCGCAACATGAAGTGAAGCTTGCAGCGTCGTTAATTCCAGCTCGCCCTGCGGGGCGGGCCAAGGAGGTGCCGAGCCCGTGATGATCTGGCGAAGGCCATGGAAGGCGTCCGGGAACCTGGAGCGGGTGCCGAAGAACCTCCCGGCGTAAGGAGCGTGGAATGGTCGGAAGGTTGTCCTGGGAACTGGAGAGGGCCTACTCGGCCCCGGATGTGCGGTCCGGGAGCGTGGCCCGCCTATAACCGGCCGAACCGGGAAGTGGCGGGCTGCCGAGAGGCAGTCGGAGGGGGTCGTAGTAGTGCTGATCGGCGGGACAACACAACCCGTCAGGAGCGAAGGGCCCCTGCTTCATCGATGCGTGACACGAACAGGGAGGTGCCCGGATGAGTGCCGAAACGGCTAGATCCATCCGCCGGGAGGAAGGCCCCGCAGGACCGGGCGGCCGGCCTCTGGACAAGGTCCGAGCCTTGCAGTGGACGCTCTACCGCTGTGCCGAGCAAGAACCCGAACGACGGTTCCATGCCCTGTATTGCCACGTCCACCGCATGGACGTCTTGTGGCGGGCATGGTCGGTCGTGTGTGCGAACCGGGGCGCGCCGGGCGTGGACGGCGTGTCCGTCGACGCGGTGGCCGCCGCCGGGGTGGAGGTGTTCCTGAAGGACCTGTCGGAGCGGTTGCGGACGCATACGTATCGTCCGTCGGTGCTGCGGCGGGTCCAGATTCCCAAGCCGGGGCGGCCGGGAGAATTCCGGCCGCTCTCGATTCCCACCGTGGCGGACCGGGTGGTGATGACGGCCGCGAAGCTGGTTCTCGAACCTGTCTTCGAGGCCGGGTTCACCGACGCGAGCTATGGGTTCCGGCCCAGGAGGTCCGCGATCGACGCGTGCGAGGCAGTGCGCGTGGCTGCGAACCAAGGGCGGGAGTGGGTGTTGGAGGCCGATATCCGCGACTGCTTCGGGGCGATCGACCACGACGCACTCGTCGCTCAGTTGGCGAGGCGTGTGGTCGACCGGTCGGTGCTGAAGCTGATCCGGGCATGGCTGCGGATGGGAGTGCTGGAGGGCGGGGTGACCTCCCCGACCGGGGCGGGAACCCCACAGGGCTCACCGATTTCCCCCTTGCTCGCCAATATCGCTCTGCACGTCCTCGACGAGGCATGGCGGGAACACGGGCAAAGGCTGGGGGAGTTGGTGCGCTACTGCGACGACTTCGTGGTCCTGTCACCGACCAGGGAACGCGCCGAGCAGGCGCGTGAACTGGCGGCGCATGTGCTGGGTGGTCTCGGGATGCGGTTGCACCCCGAGAAGACCGGCATCGTCTGCCTTCGTGAAGGCGGGCAGGGCTTCGATTTCCTCGGCTTCCATCACCGCAAGGTGGAGTCGTGGAAGCGGCGGGGCAGGTTCTACCTGCAACGCTGGCCCTCGGCCAGGGCGTTGGGGGTGCTGCGGGACAAGGTCCGTGCCGCTACCTCCAGTTCCCGGACCGAACGGCCGGTGGCCGCCGTGGTGGCCGACCTCAACCCCGTCCTGCGGGGTTGGGCGGCGTACTTCCGCAACGGGAACTCCGGGCGGAAGTTCAACGCGGTCGACGGCTACGTCCACGAGCGGCTGGCGATCTTTGCCAGCCGAAAACACGGCCTCAAGGGTCGGAACTGGACCACCCGCTACACCTATGAGTGGACCACCCGGCTCGGGGTCTACCGCCTGACCGGAAACGTACGCGGGGTGGCAGCGCATGCCCAGCGGTGAACGATGTCGGAAAGCCGTGTGCGGGAGAACCGCATGCACGGTTTGAAGCGGCGGGGGCTGGAAACGGAGCGGAAGCCACCGCGCCAGTCCCCGACCCTACTAGCATCTAAGGGCTTGCAGCCACTTCTCGTCAGCCATGTCGCCCTCCAGGATGAGTTCCCGGGGGTTACCGGCGGATCGCCGGACGGTTACTGCGCCGCTGTAGGCCCCGTGAGGGGCGGGGGATTAGGTTGGCGGAGAAAAGTCTTCGGGCAGCCGGACTCGCGATGGGGGCGGACATGACCATGCTAAAAGGAGCCAATGTTCCGGTGGCGGCTCACGCCGTGCGGGTCGAACTGGGGTGGCGCACCGCCTCGGGGACACCGGACGTGGATGGCTCGGCGCTCCTTGTCGTGTCGGGAAAGGTGCGCAACGACGCCGACTTCGTGTTTTACAACCAGCCCTCCCACGCATCCGGCGCGGTGCGCCACGAGGGCAAGCGGATCGCCGGTGACGGGGTGACGGACAGCCTCGCGGTCGACCTGGCGCGCATCGAGCCGGCCATCGAGCACGTGGTCCTGGCAGCCTCCGCGGACGGCGGCACCTTCGGGCAGGTGACGGGGCTGTACGTACGGATCACGGACGCGGCGGACGGCTCGGAGATCGCACGCTTCGACAGTGCGGATGCGACGGTCGAGACCGCATTCATTCTCGGGGAGCTCTACCGACGCCAGGGCGCCTGGAAATTCCGCGCCGTCGGTCAGGGGTACAGCACCGGCCTCGAAGGTCTCGCGAGGGACTTCGGTATTTCCGTCGATGAACCACAGCAGCCCCAGCCGTATCAACAGCCCCAATCGCCTCAACAGGCCCAGCGCGGAACGCGGGTTGACCATCTGACGCCGCCACCGCCGGTGCTTGCGCCCGCACCGCCGACGGCGCCACCGGCACCTCCCGTACCCCCGGCCACCCCGCCGGTCCGTCTGTCGAAGGTGACTCTCACCAAGGACGCGCCATCGGTCTCCCTCGCCAAACAGGGCGGCACCTCGGGAGCCCTCCGGGTCAATCTCAACTGGGAAGTGCGCAAACAGTTCAAGGGCTGGGGAAGCAAACTCGGCAGAGCGGTCGCCAACCACGCGGACCTCGACCTCGATCTCTGCGCCCTCTACGAACTCACCGACGGCCGCAAGGGAGTCGTACAGGCGCTCGGAAACGCGTTCGGCGCACTCCGGCAGCCCCCGTATATCCATCTCGACGGAGACGACCGCACCGGCGCCGTCTCCACCGGCGAGAACCTCACCGTCAACCTCGACCAGAAGGACAAGCTCCGCCGCGTCCTGATCTTTGTCACCATCTATGAAGGCGCCCGGAGTTTCGCCGATCTTCATGCGACCGTCACCCTTCGGCCCCAGCACGGCGCCCCGATCGACTTCTCCCTCGACGAATGCACCGTCCCGTCCACCGTCTGCGCGCTCGCGCTCCTCACCAACAACGGGGGAGACCTCACGGTGCAGCGCGAGGCCCGCTATCTCGTACCCGAGCGCGGAGTGAGCCCGCAGCGCACCATCGACTACGCCTATGGGTGGGGCATGAACTGGACGCCTGGCCGTAAATGACCCCCCGGGGGTCCGGCCGGCACTGCGGCCATCGGCCCACGGGCGGCTCCGCTCAACGGTCCGGCGCGGCCTCGGGACGGGCGTACGTACGCCCCTTCCAGGCCGCGCCCCGCCCCCGGTGGTGCTGAACCGCCGAATCGACCGTCATCAGCAGGTAGAGCACAGCGGTGAATGGCAGCAGCGGCGCCAGCCACAGCGACTGCCGGTAGTAGCCCAGCATCGGCATGTACGTCCCGGTCATCACCGCCCACGCCACCCCGCCCGCCCACGCCGCCACCGGAGCACCGCCCAGCAGCCCGGCGACGAGCGTGACCGGCGGCGCGAGATAGACCAGTGCGAGCCCCAGCACCGTCCCGAGGAGCAGCGGCGGACTGTGCCGCAACTGGGCGTATGCGCTCCGTGACACCATCCGCCACAGATCCGCCAGCCTCGGATACGGCCGGACGCTGTCCACCCGCTCCGCGAGCCCCAGCCAGATCCGGCCGCCGCTGCGCTGCACCGCCCGCGCCAGCGACACATCGTCGATCACCGCCTGCCGGATCGACTCCGGCACCCGCGCCCGTTCCGCGGCCCCGGTCCGCAGCAGCACACATCCACCTGCCGCCGCAGCCGTCCGCGCTCCCGCCCGGTTCACCCACCGGAACGGATAGAGCTGCGAGAAGAAGTGCACGAAGGCCGGTACGACCAGCCGCTCCCAGACACTTGACACCCGCAGCCGGGCCATCTGCGAGACCAGATCGAACCCGCCCGAGACGGCAGCGGCGACCAGCCCCCGCAGGCTGTCCGGCTCATGCGCGATGTCCGCGTCCGTCAGCAGCAGATACTCCGGCTCCCGGGCCCGGGCCAGCGAGATCCCGTGCCGCACGGCCCAGAGCTTGCCCGTCCAGCCCGGCTCCGGCTCACCGGGCGACACCACCGTCACCGGCAGGCCCCCATGCCGTACGGACAGCGCACGGGCGACGTCCCCGGTGCCGTCCTTGCTGCAGTCGTCGACGAGGAAGATCTCCGCGGCCCCCGGATAGTCCTGCGCCATCAGCGACGGCAGACTCACCGGCAGCATGTCGGCCTCATCACGTGCGGGCACGACGATCGCCACGGACGGCCAGTGCTCCGGGGCCTCCCGGCACGGCAGCCGCTGATCGGTCCGCCAGAAGAACCCTTGTCCCAGCAGCAGCCACACCCATGCGGCCAGCGAACCCACGGCGATCCAGGCAACGGCACTCATTTGCCGCAGTCTGCCCCACTGTGACGGAACCGCAAGGGCGGTCGACTAAGGTGACCGGGTGAAGATCGCGCTCATGGATTCCGGAATCGGCCTGCTCGCGGCCGCCGCCGCGGTACGCCGGCTCAGGCCCGACGCCGATCTGGTGCTCTCCTCGGACCCCGGCAGCATGCCCTGGGGGCCGCGTACCCCCGAGGACGTGACCGCCCGCGCGCTGGACGTGGCCCGCGCGGCCGCCGCCCACCGGCCCGACGCACTGATCGTCGCCTGCAACACGGCCTCCGTTCACGCCCTGCCGGCGCTGCGCGCCGAGCTGGAACCCGCACTGCCGGTCATCGGCACCGTGCCGGCCATCAAGCCGTCCGTCGCCGGTGGCGGCCCCGTCGCGATCTGGGCCACGCCCGCTACCACGGGCAGCCCCTACCAGCGCGGACTCATCCGGGAATTCGCCGGCTCCGTCGCCGTCACCGAGGTCCCGTGCCCGGGTCTCGCCGACGCCGTGGAGCACGCGGACGAACCGGCGATCGACCGGGCCATCGCCGCGGCCGCCGCACTCACCCCGCGCGATGTGCGGGCCGTGGTCCTGGGCTGCACCCATTACGAACTGGTCGCCGAACGCATCCGTGCAGCCGTGCGGCAGCCCGGTCGGCCTCCGGTCGCGCTGCACGGCTCCGCCGGTGCCGTCGCCGCCCAGGCACTGCGCCGAATCGGGGTCGAACCCGCTCCGTCGGCCGAATCGGCCGACGGCCTCACCGTCCTCCTCAGCGGGCGCACCGCCGAGCTGCCGGAAACCGCTCTGGCCTACGCCGAGGGGCAACTGCTGGGGGCCGTCAGCCCCGCCCGCTGACCCGGCGGAGGCCATCGGGCCCATCCCCGGCGTGCGGAATCTTAAGTACGCTGCTTGACATGAGGGACCACCCCCGAAAACCGAGGCACACCGGAGCCGACCCCCACTCCGACGTCTGGATCGGCCGGGCCACCAATCGGGCCCAGTGGGTACTCGCCGCCGCAGGCGCGGCCTGTCTGGCGCTCGGTATCCAGCTGGCCGTCACCTCCGACTGGGCCTCCGGAATCGCCCCGTTGCTGATGTCGGTGATCGGCTGCGTCGCCGCCGGACTGCTCATGCTGTTCGGCACACTCGCCTTTGTGAACGTGGCCGTCAGGGTCGACGGGGACGCTCTCGAAGTGCGCTGCGGCCACATGGGCCTGCCGCGCCGCCGGATTCTGCTCACCCATGTGGTGGGCGCGGAGTTCGCACCCCAGGTCACCCCGCGCCAGTGGGGAGGCTGGGGCTACCGCTGGCGTCCCGACCAGGGTACGGCCGTGGTGGTCCGCAGGGGCGAGGGCCTGGTGCTCCGGCTCGGTGACGGCAGGACGTTCACCATCACGGTCGACGACGCGGAAGCGGGCGTACGGTTCATCCGCGAGCGCCTGCACCTGTCGGCGACCGGCGCACCGGCCGGGGCCTGATCGCGGCCCGATGCGTTGCTTTCGGGACTCGCGACCGGCTCAGAGCGGAGTGGAGCGGTCCGCTCGCCGTGTGCGACGGGCTGCGTCGCCGGGACGGTTGGCTGCCCCATCTGCGCCCTCCGCACCACGTACCTGATTTACGTCACCCGGACCACGTGCCTGATCCGCACCACCCGGTCCACGTGCCCCGTTCGTACCGTCCTCCCCTGTCGTACCGTCGCCGATGGGCCGCTGGGCCGACGCCAGCCCCGCGAGCAGCCCAGCCCCCGCGGTCACCGGAGTGAAGCTCAGCGCATTGCCGACGCTCGCCAGCACCGCAAGTGCGGTGAGCGCGGCGCCCGCCGTCAGGACGACGGCCGTGGCGCGGGGCGACCGCCACAGCACGTACAGCAGCCAGCCGAAGGCCGACCCCAGCAGCACCACCCCCACCACCCCCTGCTCGGCCGCCTGCTGCAGAGGTGCCGAGTGCGGCCTGCCGTCGGAGTGGACGGTCTGCTCCACGGTGGGGCTCAGCTCGGCGAACCGTCCGGGGCCGATGCCCAGCACCGGATGTTTACCGGCCAGCTCCAACGCGTCCTGCCACAGCAGTACCCGGTTCTCGGTGAGCGGACCCTCCAGGGACACCATGAGGCCCTGGGGCAGCGCGTCCGCGGCGATCGCCCATGACGTAGCGACGACGAGACCGGTGGCCAGGGCGAGCCCGGCGAGGCCGAGCAGCCGTTGTCGCATTCTGGCGGCGGCCAGCGAACACAGCAGCACCCCGAGTGCCGCGGCGAACCCGGCCACCGAGCGCAGCGCCAGCGCGGCGCAGGCTGTGCCGAGCGCCAGCAGCCGCAGGGAGAAACGCAGTGGTGCCCGCCGGGACGCCGCAGCCGCGCAGCAGGCGGCGCCCGCGGCGAGCACCAGCAGTGCGGCGGCAGCCCCCGCGTGACCGGGCGCCGTGTCCACCGTGGCCGTGGCGGCAGGCATGCCATGACGCGAGAGGAGCCCCATGAGGAGCGCCCCCACGGCGGCAGCCGTGGCCGTCGCCACCGGCAGCAGCGTTCCGCAGATCCGACCACAGGCGAAGCCCGCGGCGACGGCGAGCAGAGCCAGCAGGACACCCTCCGGACCGGTCTCCCGTCCGGCGGCGCTGATCAACGACCAGATTGCGCAGGCGGCGAGGATCACGGCCCCGGCTCCGTCGGAAGCATTGCCGCGTTCCCGCGCCCGGCTCCGCCCCGCTGGTGCAATCGTCACGTTCGCCCCCGACCTGTGACCATCCCTTGGCGATCGGCCGGATCCGGCCAATCGGTGGGGGGCTGGCGAACACGGTAATGCCGGCGGCCCGGATCTGTGCGGGAAAGTGACGAAACGATCCGGCACGAGGGGTTCCATCACGCGAGCGGGGCTGCCGGACACACAGCCGACCACCGTAGACTCCGCCGGGTGAGCGCCACCATCACCCCAGTCGACGACCCGCAGCGGCCCGCATCCACCCCCACGTCCCGGGGGAGACGGGTGATGCCGCAGCTCGTACGGTCTGCAGCCGCCGTGATTTCGGGAGTGCTGCTGTACCTGAGCTTCCCGCCCCGGCCCCTGTGGTGGCTGGTTCTGCCCGGCTTCGCCCTGCTCGGCTGGGTGCTGCACGAACGCAGACTGCGCGCCGCGTTCGGCCTCGGCCTGCTCGCCGGACTGGGCTTCATGCTGCCGCTGCTGCACTGGACGGGCGAAGAGGTCGGGCCGGTGCCGTGGCTGGCACTTGCGGCGGCCGAGGCGCTGTTCATCGCGGTCGGCTGCATCGGGATCGCCGCCGTCTCCCGCCTCGCCTGCTGGCCGGTCTGGGCCGCCGCTGTCTGGATCCTCGACGAGGGGATCCGGGCCAGGGCGCCGTTCGGCGGCTTTCCCTGGGGGAAGATCGCCTTCGGGCAGGCGGACAGCGTGTTCCTGCCGCTCGCGGCCGTGGGCGGCACGCCGCTGCTCTCCTTCGCGGTGGTGCTGTGCGGTTTCGGTCTCTATGAGGCGGTGCGCCAGTTCCGTACCTGCCGCAGCACGCGTGAGGTGCCCCGGGCCGCCGTCGCCACAGCCGCCGCGACCGTCCTCGTACCCGTCGCCGCCGCATTCGCCGCCCTGCCGCTCGTGGATGACTCGGCCGAGGACGGCACCGCGACCGTCGCCGCGATCCAGGGCAACGTGCCGCAGCTCGGACTCGACTTCAACGCTCAGCGCCGCGCCGTCCTCGACAACCATGTGCGCCGCACGGAACAGCTCGCCCAGGACGTGAAGGCGGGCAAGGCTCGCCGGCCCGACTTCGTCCTGTGGCCGGAGAACTCCTCCGACCTCGACCCCTACCGGAACGCCGACGCCCGGATCGTGATCGACGACGCGGTGAAGGCGATCGGCGTGCCCACCGTGATCGGGGCGGTGGTCGAGCCCGACACCGGCAAGCTGCGCAACACCCTCATCCAGTGGGATCCGAAGAAGGGGCCTGTCAGCACATACGACAAGCGCCACATCCAACCGTTCGGCGAGTACATTCCGATGCGCTCCTTCGTACGCCTCTTCAGCTCCGACGTGGACCGTGTGCAGCGGGACTTCGGCCCCGGAAAGCAGGTCGGCGTCTTCGATCTGGCGGGTACGAACGTGGGGCTCGTGACCTGTTACGAGGCGGCGTTCGACGACGCCGTACGGGACACGGTCGAGCACGGCAGCCAACTGATCGCCGTACCCAGCAACAACGCCACCTTCGGGCGCAGTGAGATGACCTATCAGCAGCTGGCCATGTCCAGGGTGCGGGCGGTCGAGCACAGCAGGTCCGTCGTCGTCCCCGTCACCAGTGGGGTCAGCGCGATCATCCGTCCGGACGGGACGATCGTCCAGAAGACGAAGCTGTTCACCGCGGACGCGCTGGTGGACGAGGTGCCGTTGAGGTCCTCGCTCACGCCCGCGACCCGGATGGGCACACTCCCCGAAGGAGTCCTCGCACTGATCGCCGTGGCGGGGCTCGGCTGGGCCACCATCCGTTCGGTACGGCTCAGGCGGAGCCGCTGATCCACTCGCACGCCACGTAGGGTCGGGCCCATGGCTACTCCTGATTTCATCCGCGAGATCCGCGCCACCGCGGGCCAACAACTGCTCCTGCTGCCGGGCGTCACCGCCGTGGTCTTCGACGACGAGGGCCGAGTGCTCCTCGGACGCCGTTCCGACACCGGCAAGTGGTCGGTCATCGGCGGCATCTGCGAGCCGGGTGAGCAGCCGGCGGCGACGGCGGAGCGCGAGGTGTACGAAGAGACCGCTGTGCGCTGTGTGGCGGAGCGGGTGGTGCTCACACAGGCCCTGGAACCGGTGCAGTACGCCAACGGCGACCGCTGCCAGTATCTGGACGTCACCTTCCGCTGCCGGGCGACCGGTGGCGAGGCACGCGTCAATGACGACGAGTCGCTGGAGGTGCGCTGGTTCCCGGTGGACGCGCTGCCGCCCTTGAATGAGTTCGGGCTCTTCAGGATCAAGCAGTCCCTGACCGACGAACCCACCTGGTTCGAACCCACTGCCCAGCAGTGACATCCGACGCTCGCCGGACGGGCCCGGCTCTCGGGCCCGCCCGGCGAGCAGGGCTCAGACGGTTCGGGCGTCGGCCGACAGCGCTGCGGGTGCGTCCGGCTCCGCGGCAGCCCCCTCGATGTCCGCGAGGTCCCGGTTCCTGGTCTCCTTGGCACAAACAACTGCCAGCACGGTGAGGAGTGCCGCGGCGATGACATACAGCGAGATGGGGGTCGAGCTGTTGAAGTCCGCGAGCAGCGCGGTGGCGATGAGTGGCGCGGGGGCGCCGGCCGCGACCGACGAGAACTGGGCACCGATCGACGCACCCGAGTAGCGCATCCGGGTCGCGAACATCTCCGAGAAGAAGGCCGCCTGCGGCGCGTACATCGCCCCGTGGAAGATGAGCCCGACCGTGACGGCGAGCAGCAGATTCCCGAAGCTGCGGCTGTCGATCAGCGCGAAGAACGGGAACATCCACAGCGCCACGCCGATTGCGCCGACGAGATAGACGGGCTTGCGCCCGACCCGGTCCGACAGCGCGCCCCACATCGGGATGACCGCGAAGTGGACGGCCGAGGCGATGAGTACCGCGTTGAGCGCCGTCTGCTTGCTCAGGTCCGCTGCTGTGGTCGCGTAGACGAGGATGAACGCCGTGATGACGTAGTAGCTGATGTTCTCCGCCATCCGGGCTCCCATGGCGATCAGCACATCGCGCCAGTGGTGCCGCAGCACGGCGACGAGCGGCATCTTCTCGGCCGCCGCGGCGACCGCCTTGCGCTCCTCGGCCTGTGCCAGGGCTGCCTTGAACACCGGTGATTCATCGACAGAGAGACGAATCCACAAGCCGACGACCACCAGCACACCGGAGAGCAGGAACGGTATGCGCCAGCCCCACGCCCCGAAGGCCGAGTCCGACATGAGCGCGGTGAGCGCGGAGAGCACTCCGGTGGCGAGCAACTGCCCGGCCGGCGCACCCGTCTGCGGCCAGGAGGCCCAGAACCCGCGCCGCTTGGCGTCCCCGTGCTCCGACACGAGCAGCACGGCCCCGCCCCACTCGCCACCGAGGGCGAAGCCCTGCACCAGCCGCAGGATGGTGAGCAGCACGGGGGCGGCGGCCCCGACCGTGGCATGCGTCGGCAACAGGCCGATGGCGAACGTCGCTCCGCCCATCATCAACAGACTGAGCACCAGCAGCTTCTTGCGGCCGAGCCGGTCGCCGTAGTGCCCGAACACCAGGGCACCGAGCGGCCGGGCGGCGAAGCCGACCGCGTAGGTGAGAAAGGAGAGGAGCGTGCCGACGAGCGGCTCGGACTCGGGGAAGAACAGCTTGTTGAAGACCAGCGCGGCAGCTGACCCGTACAGGAAGAAGTCGTACCACTCGATGGTGGTGCCGATGAGGCTTGCGGCGACGATGCGCTTGAGTGAGCGGGTGGTCGGCGGGGCGGATGCCGAGGCAGCCATGAACACCACTTCCGGACGGTTGGTGGGGACGGTTTCGTGTCGCCACACCGTAGGAATGGGCAGGTCAGAGGCACATGTGGCGGGACACCATAGTTCTCGGGCCGGGTGTGCGCGGGGCCACTATGACAGGCACGTCGAGACTGCGTCGAGGACCGTATGGAAGGCTGGCAAGCGTCTGTCCGAGTTGCGTTGTTCGGCATGGTTCAGTGCCCTGATGCTGACTCCCGTGCTGGTTTGGTGCTGACTAAAACCGCATGTCGGCACCCCTGATCACCTGTCCCGTGCTGACTTGGTGCTGACTACGCAGCGTTGAACTTCGGCATTCGGGGCGGATCGGACGGGTAGTGCAGTGCTCCTCACCTCCGCGCGACTGCCGTCAGGCCCGGCGGGTCCCTGCGGAACCGTTGCGTGGTTCTCGCCGTGCAGGTGAACGCTTTTGCCGTCGCGGTAGGAGCCGTCGGCGACGGTGGTCCATCCGTCGTGGGCATGGGAGTGGACGGTAAGGCGGCCGGAGGTTATGTCGTCGTGGATGTGCTGGGCCTGGTTGGAGACTTCGCGGATCTCGTCACGGGTCAGCCAGGGCATCGGGTAGGTGGCCCAGGTCCACTCGGTGTCGATGTCCTCCTGCAGACCGATGGCGAAGGCGGGCCAGGACCATCCTCTGTTCGCCGACGGGGCGGAAGCCGTGCTGCTGAGCAGGGCCTGGGCGAGGTAGGTGGTGGAGCCGGTGAGGGTGGCGATCACGGCAGGGTGCTGCCCCGACCGGGGAACGGTCGGGGCAGCTGTGCCTGTCTATGCCGGATGTCAGTCGGTCGGCACCAAGCGGGTGTTGGCCCAGTCTGCGTGGTCGAAGGATATTCCGTCGCCGCCGTCGGTGGCGCGAAGAGTCAGTTCCTGGACCGCGGTTACATCGATGTCGATGGTGGCCGGCTGGTCGCCCACGGTCATAACCGGGGTGGTCGCGATCACTTTGCCGTCGGCGACGACCTCGAAGGCGACCGTGCCCTTGCCGGTCACTTCGTCGTCCACGCCCACCTGGGTGGTGAAGCGCTGATACCGGCCGTCGAGACGGACGGAGACCGAGCCGGAGGCGTGTATTCCGAGTCCTTTGTAGAATCGGGTGCCGGCGATCTGCTGAGTGTTGCCGTCGCCGCGATCGCGTTCGCCGTTGGACATGTCACGCTCCACTGGGCCCCAGCCGTCGGACTCTGCGGTGAAGGGCAGTTCGCTGACGTAGGCCACGCCGGGCTGCGGAACGAAGACCCGCAGTTTGCGCTCCTCGGAGACGGTCCTCTTCTTGCCCTTGAGGCCGACGCTGTAGCGGGCCGTCACTGTCAGGTCGGTTCCTGTGTTGACGGTGGCGTCCGCGGGAGCGGTGATCTTCCATGGGGGAGTGAGAGCCTCGCCCTCGGCAAGCGTGGCGGCGCTGGTGCCGGTGCCGGTGATCTTCCAGCCTGCCGGAGCATCGGCTGCCTCGATCGAGACGTCCTTGACAGGGCCGTAGCGGTCAAGGGTGAAGCGCCCCTTTACTTCTGCCGTGGCACCCGGCTTGATGTCCACCTTGGCGGGGGTGAGGGCAAGGGTCGCGGAGGGAACACGGTCGACCGCCTTGTCGCAGGTCTTCAGGCCTGGCTTGGCGTGGCAGGCGATGGCGGCGAAGCCGCCGTTGGCCGGCACGGGCACGGAGAGGGTGTCGCTCCGCTTCACGATGCGGGACTCACGGACAAGGCCGTTGCTGCCGTCGCGGATGGTCTCGACGAACCACTCTCCGCCGCCGAGGAAGCTCAGCGGGACCTTGTCCGTGTGTGCGTCGCCCGAGGAGATTGACCCCAGGAACCAGCGATTGTTACTGCGGCGGGCGAACGTCGCGTCCTTGCCCGGGAGGCCGGAGACGAGCTTGGTGTTGTCCCAGACCGTAGGCACCTGCTCCAGGAAGCGCTCCAGCTCCGGCCGGGCGTGGTACGCGTCCACGGTTCCGGCGAAGTTCTGGAAGCCCGACTCGTACACCACGGACAGCGCCAGCTCGGCGGCCTCGGAGTTGGGGTGGCCACCCACATGGAGGTCCATGGGGGTGTAGTCCATGGAACCGACGACGTTCCGGGCGAAGGGGTACGTGGTCATGTCGGTGATGGTCGCCCGCTCGTTGGGCCCGTCGCCCGCTCCGCCCCCGTACTCCGCGCCTCGGACCGCCTCAAACGCCATGATGTGGCGCGGCGCCGCGCGCCTCCAGCTGACGTGGTGGCAGACCGTCAAGGTGCAGACATCCTGGCGACATAGGGATGAGGGATGCGGCACTTCGGGGCGGGGACAGGTGACGGCTGGTGCGCGCCCGGGGCAGGTCGGACAGGCGCGGTTGGCACCTTGATCGAAGGTGAGATCCGCTGGGGTGCAGGGACGGCGGATGCCGACTCGGCGTGGAGGTCGCCACCGCAAACGCTGGCCCACCAGGAAGGCGTTTCCGGGGCGGGAGGCCCAGCGCCTGGTCTCTTTCCGATTCCGGCAGGCGTGGCCGCGCCTCAGATCTTCGGATGGCTGGAAGAGTGAAAGGCCGTCAGCCCGAGGGGCCCCTCGGTTGGCCGACCCATCTGCAAGGTCAGAGTCGAGCCGGAGCCGAGGGGTGAGTGGGTGCCCGCAGCGGGCTGAGTCATGGAGGGTCTGGGCGGGGGTGGGGCTTAACGGCCATGAAAAGTCCTTCGGCGGGTGAAGGCGACGTGCCGGAGGGAGCCGGTGCTGGTTTGGGTCGTCGGAGGGTAAGGCCGGGTGCAAACTGTGCAGTTGAGTGCATTTAGACAGCAAAATCAAACAGAAAGTGACGCACCCGAACAGGTGGTCACAGGAAACCTGCCGGACATCTGCGTGTCAAGAGACTGTTCCGAAAACGCGCGAGGGTCCGCCCGGGCGGGCGGCGGCATGAGCGTGCCGCTTCTGCTGCTCGCCGTGCAGTCGGTGGCGTGGTGGTGGGTCGTCGCCCCCTCGGCCCGGCAAATCGCCGCACGGGCCGGCGGTGTCCGTGTTGTTTAAGCGCAACCACCGCGACTCCTGACCCAAGCCCGAACTCTCTACGCGCTTACCACGGTCGAGGCACTGTGTGGGTTGGTCGAGCCTGCACGGGCCGCGGACCTGCTGATCTCGACCGGGGCCACCTGGCTGGGCCAGGTGGCCCGACGCGCTGATCGCTGGCGGGTCACCATGCTGAGCCGCTGGCCCGCGGACGACCGCAACGTGCTGCCTGCATGCGATCAAACAAGGCGTGATCGCGCATCTTTCTTTGCAACAGGGCCTTGCCTAGTATGTGCCCGGCCGTTTAAATGTGGGCACTCGCTCGGGCGCCTGGGTGGTCGCTGTGGCCACCTACGGCGGCGGCCGGCTGGTCCACCGGCGCGACCGGGGGCCTGCGGCAAGCACTTTGTAGATCTCCTCAGGCTCCGTTCACAGGGCTCTTGACAACGTTGTCTATTGATTTCCACTCTGGAGGCATTGGTGATCGCCAGTCGGTATACGGACAGTCCGGGGAGAGCCCCGGCCCGGGCTTCGCTCGTGAGGCGCGTGAAGCCGGCATCCAGGGGGCTGGCAGCCCTGATCGCGGGCGGACTGCTGGCCGCGTTGGTCCCGTGGATCGGCGCGACTGGCCCGGCGGCCGCAGCGCCGTCCGAGGTGGCTGCGGCGTCCAACGTCGAGCATGTCGATCCCCTCATCGGGACGACGGGCGCCAACAGCACCGAGTACGGGGGCATGATCCCCAGTACGGCGCCCCCTTTCGCGATGACCCGATGGTCGCCGATGACCCGCACCAACTACGTCAGCAGGCTGCCCTACCACCACAACGACACGAAGATCACCGGGTTCATCGGCACTCATCAGCCGGCGATCTGGATGGGCGACTCCGGCTATGTGGTGGGCATGCCCGGAGTCGGCGCAGTCAAGACGGCCGAGGCGGATCGAGGTCTGCCCTTCACTCACGCCGATGAGACTGCCGCGGCGGACAAGTACACGGTGAACATGACTCCGGCGCCCGGGCAGGTACTCAAGGCCGAACTCACCGGAACCTCCCGGGTCGGGCACCTGCGGCTGACCTACCCGAAGGGGGCCGCGACGAACTTCGTGATGCAGGCCACCCGGTCCGGCATCACCGGGAGCGTGCACATCGACCCGGCCAAGAGGGAGATCACCGGTTACAACCCCGACCGCCAGGACAGCAAGCTCGGCCCGTCCAAGGCGCCCGGCTTCAAGGGGTACTTCGTCGCGCGGTTCGACACCGCCTTCGACAGCTACGGCACGGCCAAGGGTGCGACTCAGTTCGACGGGGAGGGCGACCGTACGGACCAGGACCTCGCAGGCTACGTCCGGTTCCCCGCCGGCAGCGAGACGGTAAACGTCCGGATCGCGACCTCGTTCATCTCGGTGGACCAGGCGCGGGCCAACCTCAATGCAGAGGTTCCCGACGGCCAGAGCTTCGATGCGACCGCGGCCACGACCAGGGCTGCCTGGGCCGACAAGCTCGACCGCGTCGACATCTCCGGCGCCACCCCCGACCAGCGCACCACCTTCTACACCAGCATGTACCACGCGTTGCAGTACCCCTCGGAGATGTCCGAGCAAGGCCGCTACTACAGCGCCTACGACGACAAGGTCCACGACGGTGTGAGCTACACCGGATACTCGCTCTGGGACACCTTCCGGGCGCAGAACGCGTTCCTCACCCTCTTCGCTCCGGAACGCATCGACGACATGGTCACCTCGATGCTGCAGGACTACAAGCAAAGCGGCTGGCTTCCCATGTGGAAGAACTTCGCCGAGACCAACATCATGGTGGGCACGAACGCCGACTCGATCATCGCGGAGGCCATCGCCAAGGGCTTCGACGGGTTCGACCTGGACCTCGCCTATGAGGCTGTCCGCAAGAACGCGATGACGCCTCCCGACAAGGACACCGAGTTGTGGTGGGGCGACCGGCAGGAGGGAACGCCCGCCGAGGCGCGCGCAGGCCTGACGACGTACAAGGAGAACGGCTGGGTCGCCGCCGACCGCACCGCGGAAGCAGGCAGCCGCACCCTTGACTACGCCTTCGAGGACTGGGCCGTCGTACAGGTCGCCAAGGCCGTCGGCAAGACCGATGACGCCAAGTTCTTCCTGGACCGCAGCAAGAACTACAAGAACCTGTACAACCCCACGACGGGCTTCATGCAGGCCCGCAACTTCGACGGCTCCTGGAACAATGGCGGCTGGACCGAGGGTGACAAGTGGGTTTACACCAACGATGTCATGCATGACGTCCCTGGCCTGATCGCCCTCAAGGGCGGCGACGCCAAGTTCACCGAGTGGCTCGACAGCTACTTCGACGGCGGACACAACAACCAGACCAACGAGCCCAGCCACCACTCTCCCTACCTGTACGACTACGCCGGCCGGCCATGGAAGACCCAGGAACTGGTCCGCCAGATTGCCGACGAGAACTACCACGCCGCCCCCGACGGTCTCTCCGGCAACGACGACTGCGGCCAGATGTCCGCCTGGTACCTGTTCTCCGCGATGGGCTTCTACCCCGTCAACCCGGCCTCCGGTGAGTACGCGGTGGGCAGCCCCCTGTTCGACAAGGTCACGCTTCGGCTGCCCGGGACCACCAAGCCGCTGGTGATCAAATCCAATGGCGCAGAACTCAAGCCGTACGTGAAGGGACTCAGCCTCAACGGCAAGCGCATCACCAAGCCGTTCCTGAGCCACTCCGACCTCACCGGCGGTGGAAACCTCAAGTTCACCATGAACGCGGCGCCGCAGAGCTGGGGCGCTTCGACCACCCCCCCGCCCGCGAAGCCCGTGAATCTCGCCGCCCACAAGCCGGTCACGATGATCAACGGCACCCCGGCAACCAGCTGGGGCAAGCCCACCGAGAACGCCGTCGACGGCAATCTCACGACCATGGCACAGTCGACCACCAGCGATCCCTGGAGCATGAAGGTCGACCTGGGCGCCAGCACCGCGGTCCGCCGGATGGACGTCAACCCCGACTGGGAGAACTACCCGACAAGCTATGACCTCAAGGTCTCGCAGGACGGCACCAACTGGACAACAGTGGCCGGCGAAGCCGACTCCGGCGGCACCACCGGCTGCGCCGCCCACGGCGTCCAGAAATGCGGCCAGCCGCACTCGTACACCTTCCCCAAGGTGAAGGCCCGCTACGTGCTCCTGAGCGTCAACAGCTGGGTCTCCGCCAAGACCGGCGCACCAGCCAACGGATACGGCTGGGGCCTCAAGGAGTTCGGAGTCTTCGTCACCAACTGAGGACCGGACCGGCCGGACAGCTGCCTGCCAAGCAGCTGTCCGGTGCTGTTCGAGTGGCCACAACGGGCATAGCCAGGGCACGGCGCTGGCCAACGTGATGTTCGGCAAGCAAAACCCGTCGAGCCACCTGAACTTCACCTGGTGCAAGGACGAGTCCCAGCTGACCGCGATGAGCAACGGGTCGCACTTCGGGGCGGCCGGCGGGCTCGGCCGCACCTTACCAACACTTCACCGGCGCCAAGACCGGGCACCGACGTCACCGTCGACTTCACGGACGCCAGCACCAAGAAGTACACGAATGCCTGGCAGGAGTTGCTCGCCGACGACCTGTTCACACCCTCACCTCATGGGACAAGGAGTGCGACAAGGGTCTGGGGGAGGGGAATGGCGGCAGCTTCCTCGCCATGCCCAAGACCGGCAAGACCGATCAGTGAGCCCATCCCGGGTGAAACATCACAGACTCGTCTCACCCGCATCCACAGACTTGACGCTCTCCCGCGAGGGCAGTGTCATGTGTGTACGAGTTTGAATCTGTTGCTTTCTGGTCGATGTTGAGGCAGTGCCTCTCTTCCGGACATCCGCACAGGGCCGCTCGACGGCCCATCTCGCTCTCCTCACCGCACGACCCCTGAACACGTCTTCTCCGCTGGTCGCTGCCAGCACAAAGGAGCTTCACCATGTCCTCTGCATTCCAGCGGCGTGTCGCTGTCGCCACCGGCCTTCTGCTCGTCCTCGGCGTGAGCACGGCGTGTTCCTCGGGCAAGGAGGCTGCCGGTCAGTCAACGTGACAGTGCCCATCCAGCGCATCCGCCGCGGCCTACGACACATCCAGTACCGCAGCGACCTCATCGACGGCTGCCTCGCCGAGACCGGCCTGACTATCAGATCACCGCGCCCACAAGGGCCTGAACAACCGGGCCGAGAACAGCCATCAGCCGACGAGGCAGCGCGAACGCGCGATGAAGGGCTTCCGCTCCGTCGGCGGAGCCCAGCGGTTCCTGGCCGCGTTCAGCGGCATCTCACCGCACTTCCGACCACGCCGCCACCTGATGACCGCCACCGAGTACCGCACCGAGATGACCACCCGCTTCGCCATCTGGGACGAGATCACCGGCGCCACCGACCAGCCCATCGCAGCGTAAGCCAGGCCCCCACCCGACCCCTACACACCCTGACGCGCCCTCAATCGATCAACACCGCACCAACGTGACAACGCCCGTCGAGCGGTTCGGCGTACTCGCGGTCCATGAGGTCGCGTGCGCGACGCAACCGAGCCAGCTCCTCCGGTGTCACCCGCGGAGCATATGGCCCGTGACTCCCGGACGGGCGCTCAGCGCCTCGTCTCGTACCTGGTCAGGATCACGCCGCAGGGAAGCGTCCGCGTCTCCACCAGGTTCAGGTTCACCCAGTTGTCCAGCGCGGTGAAGAACGGCGTGCCGCCGCCCACCAGGACCGGCGCGGTGGCCAGCACGTACTCGTCAATCAGCCCGGCCCGCATGGCCGCCCCGGCGAGCGTCGCGCCGCCGATGTCCATCGGGCCGCCGTCCTCGGCCTTGAGCCGGGTGATCTCGGCGACCGCGTCGCCGGTGACCAGGCGGGTGTTCCAGTCGACCTTGTCGATCGTCGAGGAGAACACCACCTTCGACATGTCCCGCCAGCGGCGCGCGAACTCGATCTCCGCCGGGGTGGCGTTGGGCTGCTGGTCGCCGGTCGGCCAGTAGGAGCTCATCGTCTGCCACAGCTTGCGCCCGTACAGCGACAGGTCGGTCGCCTGCAACTGGTCGGACCAAAACTGGAACAGCTCGTCGCTCGGCACGCTCCAGTCGATGTCGTCGCCGGGCGCGGCGATGTAGCCGTCCAGGGTCAGGTTCATGCCGTAGATCAGTTTCCGCATGGCGCCAGCCTTCCGTGAGTCGGTCTCACGCGTACAGACCGGCGCGGCGCGGGAAACTCATCGGTGCGCGATCTGAGCTCACATGTAGTCCTCGTGCTCGGTGGCTCAGCCGCAGACTCATCGTTCCGCCGAGGAAATGGCATCGATCTGAGACTGATCTTGGGTGACATCGCGGTGAGACAAAAGAGAACCAGCAGGTCACAGAAGATCGACATGTCATCGGCGGCGAGACCCTACACGACGCCGTCCTGGACGAAGGGGAGTAGCCAGTGGGAGAGATCGAGGACGCGATCGAGCGGGCCGACCGGGAGGCGTTCACCCGGGAGCCGCCCAAGACTCTGCAGGGCCGCATCAACTTCCTGATGAAGCAGCTGAAGACGACGCGCGCCGTGGCTGCCGAGCTGGGCGTGACCCAGCGGTCGGTGGAGCGCTACCGCAAGGGCGAACGGAAGCACCCACCCAAGGACATCACCGCGAAAGTCGAAGCGGCGGTACGGCAGCGCTGGCAACCACAGGTCCGCAAGCGCCGCCGCCGGCAGGCCGCCGCCACCGGCGGCATCACAGTGGAAACCAGGGCCCGGTTCGGCTACACCGCGCCGATCGGCACGACCGACGACGGCCGCTTCCGCCGCCTCACCGTCCACCTTCCAGCGACGTACGCGCAACGCCTGTTCGACGCCCGCGACGCCGGGGCCAGCGACCAGGAGCTGCGTGGGATCATCGCCGAAGGATTTAAAGACGTGTATTTCCAGGACGGCGGAGGGCGCGCTATGGGGCTCTCAGACGTCGCTATCAACGACATCGACTACATGGATTTCGACTTCTGAGAAGGGGAAATCATGACCGCTGAATTCACCGATTGTGACTGAGTACCCGAGTTGGCCACTGAACCTTTTTCATCCTGAATAGCCGCAGGTCATCAGGGTGTGGATGGGTGTGGACGGCCTGGACGATGGTGCCGACGCGTCGGGTGGAGCATCTGGTTCGCCGGAGGATCCGCCACTGCTTCAACTGAGCGAAGGCGCGTTCGCCGGGCGCCCGGAGCCGGGCGTGGTCACGGTTGAACTGCTGGTAGTGCTCGGGCTGTTCGCGGTGGCCGTAGTACGGGGTGCGGACAGTGGCGCCGGCGCCCTGATAGGCACGGTCCGCAAGAATGAGGATCTGCCGGGTCAGGCATGCCTGGATGATGCCGT
>NZ_JBVJWD010000068.1:0-28740 GCF_055602785.1 Streptomyces sp. NPDC037301 | reverse complement strand
CTCCGTGGTCGGAGTGGAACACGGCGCCGTCCAGGCGGCCACGGGTCGAGGCTGCCATCCGCAGTGCGTCGGCGACCAGGTCGGTGCGCATGTGGTCGGCGATGGAGCTTGAAATCGGTCAACGGCTCCTGGAACCACGGCGGTTACGCTCCAATCCCCGTGTCATCAAACGCAAGATGTCCAACTGGGCCCTCAAACGCACCGAACACAACAACCAGCCCCGGCCGGACACCCCAGTCGTCACCCTCGTCGGACCCACCAAACCAGCCCCAACCTCCCGGAAAAAGACCTAAATCACCGGTATTGCCGCTAGGGGTCAATTTCAGGAAACTTCTCCCCAGGGCTCACTCGCCCGACAACCGTCACTCAGCGTTCATGCTCCACGGAAAGTGAGCCAGAACCCGAGAAGTGACGGCAGCGCTGTGTCGCCCTGACGGGCGGGGCGATCGACGTCCGTGACGGGACTCTGCCGCCCGAGTGCAGTTGCTCATGACCTGGACGCGGGTGCGAAGATGCGTTCGTGGTGACAGATGCCGAGTGGGCTCGGATTCGGAGGGGGCTGCGCTTCGGGCAGGTTCTCGAGGGCGCCGTCGTGAAGGTTCCTCGTCCCGGTGCAATCGGGATCTTCGTGGACATCGGCCCGAGCGTCGGAGGCTTCGTCGATGTCCTGTTGCTTCCGGAACAGAGCGATGACTGGCCGGCGGAAGGCACGGTTGCAGATTTCGAGATCTGGTGGGCCGACAGCCGTCAGCAGATCCGACTGAAGCCGTCCGACTCTCGGGATCTACGGAACGACTTCACAGACTTCGTGGGGTGTTTCCGTCCCAATTGGTCATCCGAGGCAGGTCAGCCCGTTCGGGATCCCGGGCCCCCGTAAGGCGGCGATCCGGCTGCCCTGCTCCACCAACTCCAGCGCGGCACGTTCGGCGTCGGTGAAGACCGTGGCCTCCCGCCAGGCCGCCACCAGGTTGAGGCGCTGAGCGGTCTCGCTCGCGTGGGTGGCGTCCTTGGTGTGCATGTCGGTGCAGAAGCCGCAGCCGTTGATCTGGCTTGCGCAGATCTTCACCAGTTCCTGTGTCGCGTGCGGCAGCGTCGAGTCAACGACCACCTTGTTGGCCGAATTGATGTGCTTCATGACCTTGGCCCCAAGGGTGACATTGTCTGAACACACTGTGTCAGCCCGATCGCGGAGGCGTTGGCGCTGTTGGGGTTACGGACTGGTACGAGGCTGGGGCGAGGTCGCCCCCGCGTGGCTGCCTGACGGCACATCGGCACATCGACACATCGACACATCACGAGGACGGTCATCGTGAGGGAGGCGGTACGCTCAGCGGCGACGGCCCGGGTAGGCCGGGTCGTCGGTGATCCTTACTTTCTGGGGCGCGTTCCGAGGGAAGGTCCAGATCCGGCCGGAGGTGCTGCCCGCGGTCACCGCGGTGTTGTCCAGGGTGACTTCGTGGAACGGATTGGACCAGTTGGAGACGGCGAGCCATTCCAGGGTGCTCTCGTCGTCGTCCCGGGTCAGCGCGACCCAGCCGATGGATCCGTGATGGGCGGACTCTCCCGCCCAGGCGCGGCTTCCCTCGTGGGTGTGCGTGGCGAGCGCGGAGTCGACCTCCACCCAGCTGTCGGTACTCCATTCGGTGGCGCACAGGGCCTCGGTCCAGTGCCAGCTCTCGGCCTGCGGATCGTCGAGCCGGTCGGGCGGCTGCACACGCAGCAGATCCATCACGGTGAGAGAGCCGTCGGCGAACACGATGAAGTCCCCGTCGGGCGCCTCCCGGTCGCGCCATCGCCGGCGCACCTGCTGGGCCATGGCTGTCGTGGCCGAATCGTTCATGCGCGGCATTGTGTCACGGGGCATCGCGCGAGTGGCTTCGTTCACCTTCAGCAGCAGCGTTTGTCCGGCACTTTGGGCAGCAGATGCAAGGCCCAGGCCGACGGCTGGACCTGTGTGATCGTCACCAACGGCCGCACCGTCCAGCAGCAAGTGGAGATCCGCAACACCGGGCTCGACGAACTCGTCCAGGGCTGGGTGATCTCCGAGACCGTCGGTCACAAGGAGCCCGAACCGGAAATCTTCCATGCTGCAGCAGCAACCGTCAGCATTCCTCTGCTTGGTGCGTGAGTCATCAGCGATTCACCGCATGCCGACATCGCCGGCGCCGGAGCACTCGGGCTTGGAAGCCTATGGGTGACGGCCGGCCGGCCCTGGTCCCAGGACTCCTACCAGCCAACCCACATCGCCAAAGACGTCGCCTCCGCGATCGGCCACGCCATGCGGAAACAGGGATAAGCCACCGCCACCCGTCGCACCCCGAGGCCGGCCAGAATGACGTCCGTGCTGGGACGGCTTGCCGCCCGTGAGGGCGGCAAGCCGTTGTGACTGAACCCGCAGGTGTCAGCTGGCCGCGGCGGGCTCTTCGGCTCGGGCCCTGGTGCTGGCGAGGCGATAGGAGTCCGTGCCGGTCTCGATGATCGTGCCGTTGAAGGTCAGGCGGTCGACGATGGCCGCACAGAGGCGAGGATCCGTGAACGTCTTGGTCCAGCCCCAAAAGACTCGTTGGACGCGATGGCGACGCTGTTCTTCTCCTCGCGCTCGGTCAGCACCTGGAACAGCAGTTCAGCGCCGTGGCGGTCCAGTTCCATGTAGCCGAGCTCATCAATGCAGAGAAGGTCGACACGGCCGTAGCGGGCGATGGTCTTGTTCAACTGCTTCTCGTCGGCGGCCTCGACCAGCTCGTTCACCAGCTTCGTGGCGAGCGTGTAGCGGACGCGGTAGCCCTTCATGGCCGCTTCGGTGCCCAGGGCGATGAGCATGTGGGACTTGCCGGTGCCGGAGTCGCCGATCAGGCAGAGAGGCTGGCTCTTCTTGATCCACTCGCAGCTGGCGAGGGTGTGGATGGTCGCTGCGTCGATGTTCGGGTTGGCGTCGAAGTCGAAGGCCCGCAGGGACTTCTCCCGCGGGAAGCCCGCTGCTTTGATCCGCCGTTCCGAACGGCGGCGGGCCCGGTCGTCACACTCGGCCATCAGCAGTTCTGCGAGAAAGCCGCGATAGGTCATCTGGTCCTTGACCGCCCGGTCTGCGATGTCGTTGAACTCGTGCCGGATCGACGGCAGCCGCAGGAGGCGGCAGGCGGTGTCGATCGCGGCGTCGGCGGCCTGCTCGGTCAAGCCTCGCTGGCGGGGCAGGGTGGTCACTGTGCTTGTAGGTGTCCATGTGAGTGCCGTCGGCGGCCACCGCGGTGCCGTCACCCCACGCCTGGGAAATGTCCAGGCGGGCATGCGCGTTGACCAGGTCGGCGATCGCCTCGTTCAGCAGCACGATCGAGAAGTGCCGGTTCGCCGTGTACGACAGCTCGTGCCCGCTCACCCCGGGGATGTGCCGGGCGGCCTCGTACGGGCCCATATTCGTGCCCTTCACGAAGGTCGTGATGACGTAGCGGCCAAAC
The DNA here is from genome assembly GCF_055602785.1 of Streptomyces sp. NPDC037301. NCBI lineage: Bacteria > Bacillati > Actinomycetota > Actinomycetes > Kitasatosporales > Streptomycetaceae > Streptomyces > Streptomyces sp. NPDC037301. Next base: position 25,288 of record NZ_JBVJWD010000068.1, on the reverse strand, counting down.
GGGTCATCCAGCTTCGGCTCGTTGCCCGACGCCGGGCCGAAGCGCTGCCACCAATCCACCCAGTACGCGGTCCGGGCCACGATCCCCATCAACGAGCGCTCCGGCATCCTGGCCTTGATCTCCTGCTCCCGGCGCTTCGCCGAGGGCCGCTGCCCCTCCGAACGGTGCGGCTTCAGCGACGGGATACCGGTCTCGGGGTCGATCACCAGACCCTCGTTGTCCGGGTACCCGGCATCCGCCGCCGCGGCGGCGTCGCGCAGTTTGTCCTCCAGCTGCCGTCGGAAGACCTTCGCATCGAACGCGACGGTCTCGCCCTCCTCGCACAGGCCGACCTCGACCAGGTAGGAGCCCAGCTTCTCCTTCACGACCTCCCAGTCCAGCAGCTGCTTGGACCAGTCCGCGTACTCCTCCGAGCCGACCACCGCGACGTCGCTGGTGCGCAGTTCCTCAGCGAGCGCGGTGAAGATCATCGCCTCGAAGTGCTTGCGCACGAACTGCCCCGAGCGGGTCTTGTCGACCACGGCCTTGCGCCAGTTCTGCGTGGGGAAGGAGATGTCCACATCCCGGCCCTCCTCGTCGAAGGCCGGGATGTACTCGCCGCGGGCGTTCTGGTGCCGCTGGGCGTGCGCGAGCGCGTCCAGCACCCGCCGGTCTTCGGACGTTTCGGTGAACTCCAGCTTCGCAGCCAGGTCGAACATGACCGCGCGGTCCCGGCCGATCTGCCCGTACAGCAGCACCTCCCAGAAGTTGCCATGGTGGGCGGATACCTTCTCGATCTGCTCGTACTGCTTGTCGAACCCGCCGAAGCCCTCCACCGCCTTGGTAACCTGGCCCAGGCCCCCGGCCTGCACCACCAGGGCCTTGGCCATCGCGAGGACCGCCGGGGAGACCTTGCCGTCCAGCTGCTGGGCGACCTCGTCCACCGGCGCCTCGTCGCAGGCCCTCCAGCGCCTGACGGACCTCGGCGGTCATGGACGCAGCCTTCTGTAGCGCCTCCTGGGTGGGGCCGTCGGCGTCGATGTTCTTGAGCACGGTGCGGTAGTTCCCGATCGGGGCCTCAACGTTCTCCCGCTCGGCAAGCCGGATCTCCTCCAACTCCTCCTTGGCCTTCTTGATCTTCGTGGCCACCCGCTTGCAGAACATCGTCGCCAGGTCGTCGCAGACCCGCATCCTCGCCTTGTGTGTTAGACACGCGATCAGCGCGACCTGCTTGATGGGCGCGTAGTCCTGCAGCTCCGAGGCGTCCGCCGCGTCCGCCTCCACGGCGAAGTCGGTGATCTTCCCCGTGGCCACCGACTCCATCCACATCGACGTGTCGCCGAGCTCGTCCACCCACTCCAGGCGCTTGGCCAGGTTCTTGAAGTGCGACCAGGTCGGCCCCTTGGCGGGCTTCTTCAACCGGTTGAACAGCGTCGTGCCGTCGCTGTCGCGCTCCTCCAGTAACCGGGGCAACCCGGCCCACTGAATGGGGCTCATCCGGTCGTGGATGCCCTCACGGATCGACGCGTTCACTTCAGTGCGGATCTTCGAGGCCATCTTGTCGAAGGTCGAGAACCCCGGCAGCTCCAGCCCGGCCTCCACGACCTTCTCCAGCGCGATGTTGATCAGATCCGCCGGCCGGTTCTTCGCCGCGGCCTCCTTGCGAATCGACCGCTCGGCGATCCTCCGGGCCTCGCCCTCGTCGTATTCCACGTCGCCCTTCTTGCGGACCAGGGCCCGGTGGTGCTTGGCGGTCCTCTCCGCCCGGTACACCGGCAGCGTGCCCTCCGGCAGCTCCACCTGCCGCTGGACGAACTCCACCACCTGCGCCGGAACCTCCTCCAGCGCGGGGAAACAGCCCATGCGCTGGTACGACTTCAGCATCAGCAGCAAGGCCAGCAGATGCTCATCACCATCCGTGGCATCGGCCGCCCACTGAAGCTCGTCGCGAGTCGGTGAGAAGAACAGATACAGCTCGTGCGCGGTGATCAGCCGCTTGAACCGCGGATACGCGGTCCGCTCGATCGAGGTCACAATCCCGCCCCGTGCCCAGACGACAACATCACAACCAACGACACTGAGCCGAACGGGTGACGGGACAGGGGGCTCTCAGGGCTTCAAGATCAACTCATTGCCCCTTTGACCCGTATCTCGGCCAGACCCCAGCAGGGGAGGCCGGCCCACCAGCTTCGACAAGACGATCTACGAGCGGAGGAACGAAGTTGAGCGGACGATCAACGCCCTCAAGAACATCCGGGCCGTCGCGACGAGGTTCGACAAGCGGGCCTACGTCTTCCACGGCACCGTCACCGTCGCCGCGATCTGGCTCTGGCTTCGTCCGTGATCCGCCGGACAGAACCTGGCGGTGAGGCGCTCGAAAACCGGTGGAACAGCGCCGCTGCGCGCCATTACCGTGCTGCCGAACCAAGTCGCCTAGCCAAGGACACGCCGTTGTACACCCTGTGAGACCTCCCGAGCGCTGAATCGTCGCGCGTCGCGCATATGCGCCGCGCTCCTTTTTGCTGCGGACTTCTCACTGAAACCGGTGTACTTCTGTGCTCGAAAACTGGGTGGTCATGCCCACCTGCCTGCCGCTCGTTCCCCGCCGTTGCCACGCGTGCGCGTCCGAGCACTTCCGGGCAAGCGGTAAATTTCGCGTCAACGCAAACCACAAGCTCATCGACGCCTGGCTCCTCGCGCTCTGTACCGCTTGCGGGGAAACTGCAAAGCTCACGGTCCTGGAGCGAATGAATGTGCGCTCCGTACGACCTGAGCTGCTGGACCGGCTGCATGACAACGACCCTGGCCTGACAGCTGAACTGCTCCAGGATCCGGTCGTAAGGCGCCGCGACGTGGGCGGCTCGGCTCGAACCGAGCGGCCGGCCTGGCAGTCGCCGTACGGTCCGCCGCCGCACCGGGCGCACCGCGGCCGGTGGGCGCCTGTGCCGGTGTTGGCCAGGTCTCGGTCCGCCTTGCGGCGCGGATACCTGTGCGGCCGGTGCGACTGATCGCTGAAGATTGCGGTCTTTCGCGGGCCGAGGTCGAGAGACTGATCACGGAAGGGAAACTCGTTTCGGCAGTCCGGCTGAGCGGCAAGCCCTCCGGCGACTTCACCTTCACGCTCAAGCGCTGAGCCCTCCTCGGGACCAGCGGCCTGTCCGGCAAGGTCCGCCGGACAGGCCCTACCCAACCCGCATGATCGTGCGCCGATGAGAGCCTTCTCGTCGGCACACCAGCTGTCTAGAGTTTCCCGTTACGCCAACGCTGGAATTCGTCGTCGAGCTGGTGCTGGTCGGCCTTGCGGTCACGCGCAACCGCTACCCAGGCAGTGACGAGGACGTGGAAGGCCTCGAGTTCGGAGGTAGCCAGCGCCTCGTGGAGCACGAAGAATGCCAGGCGCCTGTCCGAGGCCGGCTCCCCGCGATCACAGACCGGGCACAGCACCGCCTCCCGAATACTGTGCACCTCTTTGGCATGGCCTGCGTCAGCCAGCACCTTGTCGGCGGACGTGTCAGCTGACACAGGCTGCAGGTGCTGAGCGGGCTCCCCGGTGCAAGGGCGGCCATCATTCCAGGTATGCGGGAACCGGGCCAGAAGCAGCCCCGGTCCTCCGCACCGTGCGCAGTCCGGTGGATCGGCGAGCCGTAAAACGATTCCGCCGTCCTCATCTCTCACGCCACGCCCTGCCAGGCGTCAGGGCCAAAGGTGCCCTTGATGTCGGAGGCGATCGAGGTCGGGTCCACCAGGAAGCCCAGCTCGTACAGGACAGTCTTTGCGGGCGTCTGAACTCGCATCCGTACCGGGCTCTCGCCCTTGTGCGCGGCGAGGATGCGCTTCCGCTCGGAAACCGTCGGCTCGTTGATTTTATGAGCAGGGAACGACAGCGTGACCGGCGGCCGGCCGCCGCTCTCTGCTGAGGAGACGTCCAGCACCTGGCCTGTAGATACTGACCGCGCCGTCACGGTCGTTGAGGCGTCCCTGGACGGAGACGACGGTGTCGGCGATCAGAGCATGCTGGACCAGGTTGTAGGTGGCCGGGAAGAGAAGGATCTCCATCTCGCCGTCGCGGTCCGCGAGGTTGATGATCGCCCAGGCATTGCCCTGTTTGGTCATCCGGCGGTCCACGCTGGTGATGAGGCCGGAGAGCTGAACGGTGCCTTCCGTGCGGCCTGAGCCGAGGAGGTCGCTGATCGTGGTGTCCCGGTTGCGGGACAGGATGTGCTCGGTGCCGTCCAGCGGGTGCGCGGAGACGTACAGGCCGAGCATGTCGCGCTCTGCGGCCAGCAACTGCTTGCGGGGCCACTCGCTGTCGTCGATGGGGAAGTCCAGGCCGAAGGCCGGCTCGTCGCTGTCGCTGCCAAGGTCGCCGAACAGATCGTCCTGACCGATCGCGGCCTGCTTCTTCACCGGGATGATCGCGTCGATGGCGTCCTCGTGTACGGCAGACAGCCCCTTGCGGCTGTGCTGAAGCGAGTCGAAGGCGCCGGCCTTGATCAGTGACTCGACAGCCCGCTTGTTGAGGGCCCCGATGTCGGCCTTGTCGAGGAAGTCGGCGAAGGAGGCGTACTTCCCCTTGGACTTGCGGGAATCGACCAGGGAGTCGATGACGCCCTCGCCGACGTTACGCACTGAACGGAGCCCGAACCGCACGTCGTTCCCGATGGCGGTGAAGTTGGCGACGGACTCGTTGATGTCCGGCTGGAGCACCTGAACGCCCAGCTTCCGGGCGTCGGTCTGTGGAGCGGAATGCGGTCAGTGAGACGTGTCTTCGACAGAATGACGGCAGCCGCGTGGACACCGGTATTGCAGATCAGGCCCTCGACGCCCTTGGCGCCGTCGACGACCTTCTTGACGTCCGGCTCGTTCTCGTACAGCGCCCGGGTCTCGCCGCCCAGGCCGGCCCCGACGACGCGCTGTTCCTCGCCGTCGACGGCACAGCCGCGTCCCCGCGAACCGCACGTGTTCAATGCCAGTTCAGCGTCCCAGCACGGGCCAGAGCGTCCGTCACAGGGGCCTCCACCTAATGACACCGTCGCGGGTGACGCTGATGCTGTCGCTGCGATGCCAGTCATGGAGCATCTCGATCACGGCCTGCTCGTCTGGCAGGAGGTCGTACTCCCCCGGTCCGTTCCGCGTCTGCTGCCAGGTCCTTGTTCCAGTCGTCCATGTACTCGCGCAGTGTCCACGCGTGCCCATCCGGGTGGGCGGAGTCGACCACCCGGAACCGGTCCTCGCGCAGCAGCAGTTCCAGCTGCACACCACCCTCCCTCCCGCAAGGAGAACCCGCCGCCCAGCAGGGCCGATGTCAGCTCAGCCCCGATTCCATAGAGAGAACGGCGCTCGCCCCGGTCCCGGTGAGTAGGGCGAGTTACCAGTCAACGGGGCCGCCTGCCGCGTACGGTAGGCCCGGCTGACACGCCCCGCCCGTGATGACGGGAACGGTGCAGACGGCGGGGACATGGAACGAGAGGAACAGCAGGATGACGGAGGCCGCGGCGAGCGAACTGGACGAGCGTGTCCTGGGGCGCAGATGGACCGTACGCCTGGACCCTGCCGGGCGACGCAGTACAGCGGTGCGCATCTCATGCAGCCGCCCGTCCTGTGCGCAGCAGCGGCTGCCGTCCGCAGCCGCCGGCCGTGCGGCCGCAGTCGCCCACCTGAAGGCTCACCTGAAGGCTGCTGCGGCGCCTCGGGCCCAGGCGTACTGCGCATGCAGAGCGGAGAGCTGCCACACCCACATCCGTACCGCCGACCGGCAGATGCGTGCGCAGCCCTGGCGGTGCGGTGGGGCGGTCGTCCTGGCTGTGGTCACCGATCGGGAAGGCCGCTGGTGGCAGGTCATGGAGTGCTGTTCACGCTGCGCGGCCGCGACGCCCGGCGCGAAGGTCGTCGCCACCGCTCAGGCCCCCTCCGGCCCGGCGGCCGAAAACCCGGCTACCGCCGACCGCCCGTCGACCGCTCCTGCTGACGTTCCGCAGTTCTCCGACCGTCCCTCGCCCGCGGCCGGCCCGCGCCAGGTGCCGCCGCCCCGCTCAGCCCCCGTATGGCGCCGCCCTCCGCACGGGAAGATCGCACAACGGGTCATCCCGCACGATCTGCGGCCCGTCGTCCTGCGTGACGAGCTCGTCGAGCTCGGTGATCTGTTCCGTGCCTACCAGCAGCGCACCGAACCCGACCTGGTACTGCTCGCCGACCTGCACGAGCGCAAGGCGCGCGCCTTCATCACCTGGGCCGAGGTCACCGGCGACGTCAATCTGCGGCTGGAGGCACGGCGCGCCGAGCAGGCCGCCACCGCTGCCCGCTCCCAGCACCTGCAGCGCACCGGCCGCAGCGCGGACAGCCACGGGCCGGCCGTGGCCCGCCTGCTGACCGTGCCGACTCAGTGGGCACACGCGCGCTCTGTCCTCGCGCACGTGGCCGACCACAGCCCGCTGCCGGGCCCGGAGGCACGGCTGCTGGTGCTGATGCTGACCCTGCGCACCGCGCACACCGGCACCGGCAATGTCGTCGGGCAGGACGTCACCGCGCTGGGCCTGACCGACCCGGACGACCTGGTCGGGAAACTGACCGGCTGCGGCTGGCTGAGCATCCCCGGCACCACCGGTGACCTGCTCGCCTCCCGGCCGGAGAACCCCACCCCTGTCACCGTCCCGTCCCTCACGCCCCACGGGGACAGCCCGGGCCCGTTCACGTTCGGCAAGAAAATGCGCCCCAAGCTCAGCGGCTGGGCCCAGAAAGTCGTCTCGGACAAGAAGCTCCGCAAGGCCAAGGCCCCCGCGGCCGCCCGGCTGCTCGCCCTGACGCTGGCCACCCAGACCAGCACCGACGGACGACTCGGCCCCGGCGGTCAGGGCATCGCCCTGGACTCTCTCGACGCCTGGATCCCGGTAGATCCCGGAGAGCTGCAGCACCTAGCCGACCAGCTGACCGCAGCGGACTGGCTCACCCAAGCCACCCTCACCGACACCCACCTCACCGGGCAGCTGAGCGAACGCCTCCTCCCGCTCACCTGCCCCCTTCCCTAGCCAGACCAGTCCGGTGAGGCCAAGTACCGAACCCGTCCGGGTGAAGCCGTGACGATGTCGCCCGTCCTGAGACGCGACTCTGCTGCATGATGGCCGGGCATGGCCCGAGGCGGGCCACGTTCCGACCACCGCCCGATCCGGCGTACTGGAACGCAAGGAGCGTGGCATTGCACCGGCCTGCACCACCGAGACCACACACAGCAGCTCGTCAGTCTTCATTGGCGTGCCGGGATCGGGCCAAGGAATGTCGGGAAGGCACTGCCATGAGCCGCCACTCCTCGTGGGAGTCCCGCAAACTCCGCTACTGGGCCGAATGCAGCGGGCAATCACGCCGCGCCGGCCTTCCAACCAGCCACCCCGCCCCCCTCGGCCTCGCCGACGCAGGCGCTGCCGGAAGATTTCAAGTCCAGTGAGACGGTCGTGATGCTATGAGGTTTGTGGTCCGGGTTCCCTGCTGCGCTTGGCTCGGTCGTTGATCCACACTTTCTGAGGTATCTGCGAGTAGTACAGGCGCTCGCGGCGCAGGACAGCGCCCTTCTCATTCTTGGGCGCGGCGTCACACTCGGCCACGATCCGCAGCTTGTGCTCGGGACTGAAGGAACGGCGCTTCGGCTTAAAGGCCGGATCGAGCTCGGCGGGGTTGGTGCTGGTCATGAGGGGGGTGTTTCTCCTGTCGTGCCCTCTCACGCTAACCCGGCGAAGCGGGACGTCTCACCCAAGGCTGACAGAGAGGGGGAACAGGGCTACAGCATCACCCAGAACTGGATCGACACCAGCCTCGCGTCGCTCAAGACGCCGTCGGCGAAGGCCCTCGCCGAGGCCGCGGTGTCCATGCCGTCGCTGGAGTGGCAGCAGAACTACCTCCGATAGCCAGGCCCGCGGCCGACCGGATCAGCCCGCCCAGGGGCTGCCGGGGAAGGTTCGGCGGCGGCCAGGCTGCATCCCAGCCCCAGGCCGCCCACCGGTCGGCGTCCGCAAACGGCCCGGCCCGCTCATCGAGCATCGCGAGGACCTGGGCGCGGGCGAGCTCCACCGCCTGGTGCTCGGAGTCGGTGACGATGCCCAGGCGCCGGACGTGGGCGTACTCGTCTTCGTCCTTCCACGTCCACGTGCTCAGGTCGGGGTCGATGACAAGGTCGACGGTCAGGTCCAAGGTGTCGAACCCGTCATCGGTGCGGCGGGTGGGGTGCTCGAAGTTGACGTACCAGTTCCGCAGCCCGTCGCCGGTGAAGAAGGCGTTGATGCTGAACCACGCCGCGGGCGGCTTCCACAGGAGTAGCTCGGTCTCTTGCCACCGACCGGGCGCGAGCTCCCACTCCCCCGTCGCCATCGCGTCGAACGCCTCGGTGCGCACCGAGCGGTCGCCGTCGGCGCGGGCCTTGGCGTACAGCGACGGCCACAGCGCCTCAGCCCCGGGCGTACAGGCGGTCACCAGCGCCGTGCCGGTGTCCTCGAGGACGCGCAGCGCCTGCTCGCTCCACACCCGGCCGCGGTACATGTCCCGCCGCACCACCGTCTCGCCGACGTCGAACACCCTCATCTGGTCACCTCGGTTCCTCACCCCGGCATGCTGCGCCGGGCAAGCCTGCCCCGCAGGGCCCGGGTGGCCGTGCGCGAGCCGGAACGGGGCAAGCCCCTCTCGCGGAGAGCTTGCCCCACACGCGGGCTCAGCGGCCCGCCGGCTCCGGGTTACGCTCGCGACGGCGGTGCGGGTCGTCGACGCCGATCTCGTACCAGGGCTCGCCGCGCTGGAGCCGGGGCAGGGTGTTCACCAGACGGCGATGGTGATGCCCTGGACATCAGCGGCGAGCGCCTGGCGTCGGTTGTCGAGCAGGTGCTCCGCCTTGCCCACCAGGACGACATGCAGCGTCGGGACGCGCTCGCTGCGGGTGTAGCGGTGGCGCGACCAGAACGGGAACGTGCCGCCGATGGTGCCGCGCGCTCCTTCCCAGACGCGGTGCCCGGCGTAGCGCTCGTAGTCCCAGGCCTCCTTCGCGAGGCGGGCCTGGGACATCGTCCCGTTGTCGAGCTCGAAGAGGCGGACCTCGCTGGTCTTGGTCGGCAGGGCGAGCACGGCGTCGGTGTTGAAGCTCAGGCCGGTCTCCTTGATGGCGTGGTTGACCTCCACCTGCCAGTCGGTCAGATGGCGTCGGCCGCCGTAGGCGAGGACCGTGTCCGTCACCGCGACGCCGTGCGGACCGAACCCGGCCCTAACCGCTTTCGCTCCGGTGCCGGCTTTCGGGCGGGGCGGCAGCTCGTTGCCTTCGACCAGAGCCTTCTGCCCCGCCGGGGTCAGGTTCCAGATCGGGTGCTTGCCGTCTTTGCCGTTCGTCTCCGCCAGTCCTGGCTCCGCCAACTTCTTCATCGGCCCGGTTCTCGTGTAGCTACGGCAGACGGGCATGTAGCTGAGAGTGATGGACCATCAGGGTCTGTCGGAGTAAATGCGTACACCCCACCTGCGGAAACGTGACCGTTGTCCCTGGTGGGGCGATCCGCTGTCGCAGCAAATGCGCGGTTTACCGCGACAGCGGAGCAGACCGCTGAGCAGGACAGATGGCACAGACGCCGGGGAGTCAGGCATCCGGCACTCGGAGACAAGCGTTCCGGTGAACTTGGGCGAACGCGCACCTGGTTCTCGGTATCGGGGACGCGGGTGCGGGGCGGTCAGTCGGTGGTTGCCCGGGATGCGCCGAGGGGGGAGCGGTGCTGAGCCAGGACCCCCTCGACGATTCTCATCAGGCGGTCCCCCGCTTGATCGATGCTTCCGTTGTGTGTGCTGACCTGCGCGCCTTCTAGTACGAAGGTGATCGCGGCCGCGGCCTGCTCAGGGTCGGGCAGCCCGGCCTCGGTGCACATGCCGACCAGTCTGCGGGTCTGGTGGGCCTTGTGCTTCTCGATCACTTGCCGTGCGGGATGGGAGCGGTCGGACAGCTCGGCGATGGAGTTGATGAACGGGCAGCCCCGGTGCGAGATCGCCGGCAATCCCTCGGCGATGAAGCGGGCCAGGCCAAGGATCTGGTCCCTGGGCCGGCCGGGGTGTTCGGCCTCGACCCGGTCGAAAGCCGCCTGGTAGTCGGCGGCGACGATCCGCAGCCACTCCGCGACCAGCGCGTCCTTGGTTTCGAAGTGCCGGTAGATCGCCATTTTGGTGGTCTCGGCCCGCTCGGCGATCGCCTGGACGCCCACCCGCCGGATCCCCTCGCTCTGGAAGAGCTCTTCCGCGGCGTCGAGGATGCGCTCACGAGGCGGCAATTTCGCCACCCTGCTCGGCCTGCTGGCGCTTGCTGCCATAACTGCTCCGTGACGTCAGGTCCGCTGTGGGGCCACTCAGCCCCTGTTACGGTACCAGTCCGTTCCATACGATACCGATAGGTATCATCTGGTACTCATCAGTACCGCTCTTTCTGCTGGGAGTGACAGTGAGGATTACCGAGTACGTGAGCTTCGACGCGGTCGGGCTCGCGAAGCTGGTGGCCAAGGGCGAGGTGACCCCCGCCGAACTGGAAGCAGCCGCACGCGAGGCCGCGCAGGCGGTCAATCCGCGGATCAACGCCATCGTGGAGACATGGCCGGCCGACGACGGGCCCGCCCCCCGGCAGCGCACCTCTGGCCGGCGTCCCTTTCCTGATCAAGGACATCGGAGTCTCCATGGCCGGGCGGCGAATGGAGCTGGGCAGCCGTCTCGCGTCCGGCAACGTCGCCGGCGCCGACTCCTCCCTGATGCTGCGCTTCCGTCGCGCCGGCCTCGTGACGTTCGGGCGTACCGCGACACCGGAGATGGCCTACAGCAACACGACGGAACCAGCGCTGTACGGCGCGACCCGCAACCCGTGGGACCTGGCGCGCAGCGCGGGCGGATCCAGCGGGGGCGCGGGCGCGGCCGTCGCTGCCGGCGTGGTCCCGATCGCGCACGCCACCGACGCCGCCGGTTCGATCCGCGTCCCCGCCGCCTGTAACGGCCTCTTCGGGTTGAAGCCCACCCGTGGCCGGGTCTCCGTGGGCCCCGACTTCGACGAGGTCTTCAACGGCCTGGCCGTGCAGGGCAGCGTCAGCCGCACGGTACGCGACAGTGCGGCGCTGCTCGACCAGATGCGCGGCCCGGAACCGGGTGACCCCTACTTCGCCCAGGAGCCGTCCCGGCCGTACGCGGAGGAAGTCACCCGCCACCCGGGCTCGCTGCGGATCGGTGTCCTCACCCAGGCGTGGGGCGGACGCCGCACCACCGCACCAGTGGCCGACGCCCTCTCTCGCACCGTGCGGCTGCTCGAATCCCTCGGCCACCAGGTGGAGGAGGTCAAGGTCGACCTCGGGGCCGACTGGGAGGAGTTCGTCCTGGCCGGCGCCCGTCAGTGGACGGCGAATCTCACGGCCTCGGTCGACGAGCTGGCTGCCGCCTACGGCCGGCCCGTCGACTCCTCTACCCTCGAACCGCCCACCCTTGCCAGCTACCACTACGGACAGCGGGTCAGTGGCGCCCAGTTCGTCACCGCTCTCGCGATCCGCAACCGGGTCGCTCGAAGCCTGGCACGGTACTTCGACGCTCACGACATGCTGCTCACCCCGACCTTGCCGGAGCTTCCCCTGCCCTTGGGCACTCATGCGGAGGGTGCGGAGACACTGGACGGCCTTGGCTGGCTTCGCCGCCTCTTTGATCTTTCACCGTTCACCGCGGCGTTCAATGTGGCGGGCACGCCCGCCATGTCCGTGCCTGTGACGGCCGACGCGGAGACAGGGCTCCCGATCGGCATGCAGTTCGCCGCCGGATACGGGCTCGAAGGCCACCTCTTCCGCCTCGCCGGACAACTCGAACAGGCAAGCCCGTGGTCGGGCCGGACCCCCACGGTGTGGGCAGGGAACCACACGGGCCACTGAGGAGTGCTCCTGGAGCCGGGAGTCCACGGGCCATGCACTGAGCGAGTGTGAGAATCACGTCGTGCATGCCGCCCGGTAATCCCGGCGTCCCCGGGTCCGGACCCGCAGAGCCACTTCGCGGCACTTCCACGTGCCCGATGGCCGCAGCGCCGAACATGTCCGCGACGCCCTCGTGAAAACAGCCCGGTTTTCGTATAGCTACGGCCAAGTGGCGTCTGTGCCCATCTGTCATGCTCAGCGGCCTGCTCCGCTGTCGCGGTAAACGCCGGATCTACTGCGGCGGAGCCCCTACGGTTCCGACCTGGACAAGAACCGGGCCTTGGTCGACTGGCTGCGCTACCAGCTGCGGCAGGCCGAGAACCGGGTCCGCGAGCTTGAGGTCAAGGAACTCCAGGAGCAGCGTGCCCGGGCGCGGGCGGAGCAGTCGTGGAAGATCCAGCCCCAACGGGCAGGGCAGCCCGCGATGCTGCACCGCGGGGGATGCGGCTTGTACAGCGCCCAGCTTGGGTTCCTTAACCGGCAGGAAGCAATGATCGCTTGGGCGGAGCCGGACATTGAGGCATGCCAGAACTGCAAGCCCGAGACGGGGCCGGTGGACGGGTAGGCCGTACGGACCGTCCGGCTCGCTTCGGGGGTGCCGTGCTCGCAGGATCGGTTCTGTGGAATTCCCGATCAAGGTGGCGCTGGCCCAGACGGTCCCGACCCTGCCCGACGGTCCTGGATGGTGGTTCAAGCCGAAATTTGACGGTTCTCCAGACGATTCGAATGTGTCTCAGAAAGCCTGCGAAGCAGGTCGAGGCGTACATCTACCTCGGCAACCGTTTTTCGAACGGTGGTCGTCGTCCGGCCCAGCCGCTTGGCCTGATCGGCGACTCCGTCACTTCGAACCGTAGTACAGCCGGAAGAACTCCTCCATCGCCGCGTCGACGCCGGCGCGGTCACCGGTGGCGAGCAGGTCGAGCAGCAGACCGCGGACGGTGGCGAGTCCCAGCCTGGCGCGGTTCCGGGCCACGGCAGGATCCGCCCCTGCGGCGACCTCGGCGGACACGAGGGGCTCCAGCCAGTCGTTCACGAGCCCTTCGAGGACCGGGGCGGCCTCGGGGCGGCCCCGCAGCGCGTGCCCGCAGATTTCGAAGAAGAGCCGCTCCTGACCGGCCAGTCGAGGGTCCGTCAGCTGCTGCCAGAGGAACCGCGCAGCACCGGCGGGCGAGAGACCGGGTTCCAGGCGGAGCCGGGACAGCAGGTCACGCTGGCGCTGCTCCGACGTCCGGACGATCTCGATGAGCAGCTGTTCCTTGGAGCCGAAATAGTGGATCAGCATGCGGTGACTGACGCCGATCGCGGCGCCCAGGCCGCGCAGGCTCAGGTCCGCGAAGCCGTGTGCCGCGACGTAGTCGACGGCAGCGTTCACCAGTTGAGCGCGCCGGCCCCCGTCCGTGCCGGGCGTGGCCTCGCCCTCAGGATGCGAGCCGTTCGTCTTCACCACGTCGCGAGTGTACCAATTGGTACATGCCCTATGTACCGTGTGGTACATGAAGTCTGTCACCGTGTCGATCGACGTACCGCAGACGCCCGAGCAGGTCTACGACTTCCTCGATGTCATGGCTCGCCACGAGCAATTCACCAACCACTACCTGACCGACTGGCGCTGCAGCGGCCCTGGCCGCGGCATCGGATCGTGCGCCACGGTCACAGCCGCGCTGGCCGGCACGAAGACCGACGTCACCATCGAGGTCGTCAAGGCCGACCCGCCGCGGCGCATTGTCGAACGGAACGTCAGCGCGGTCGGCCGACGTCTGGCCCACGGCACCTACACCATCGAACCGCTGCGGACCGGCGGGAGTCACGTGTCGTTCACGTACGCCTGGGCGCGCGCCCCGCTCGCCGACCGCCTGCTGGCACCCGTCGTCCGGGCCACGATGCGGCGCGCCCACCGCACGGTCATGCGACGCCTGGCCACCGAGTTGGCTCGCCACGTCTCCACTGCCGGATCCTGACGCCGGTACATGTCGGCTCTTCTGCCCGACACAGGACCCGAGGCCCACGGCGTTCCTGCCCGCACCCGGGCTCGGACTGCCCGAGCCGGCGCTTCGTCCATAACCGGGTTCACATGCCTCGTTCTTGGCGCAGCAGGCCGCGTGACATACCGGCCTCCCCCACCCCCAGAGCGACACACCCACCGGCACGCCGGAAGCGCCGAACAAGGAGGCAGAACGACCCCCGACGGAAGCTGCGCGCAGATGTCTCATGAGACATAGCTCAGTCTGGAGAATGACGGGCATCGGACCGTGCTGCGCCGCACCGACGAGACGGTGATCCTGTACGCCCGGTCCGGTCGGATCGTCACCCAGCACTGGATGGACCTTGCCGTCGCCGGCATGGATTCTCTGGGGGTTCGGGACCCGTGGTGTGACGTTGCAAGGCCCTATCTCGTTGGGCTGGTGCGATGTTTCTCAGGGGGTGTGGCTCTGCGGTAAATCGTTGCGATCAACTAGCGGAGTAGGGGATGAAGTGCGTGCATTTCCCGTGCACATGCCGTCAGGGACCCGGTACTGGACCGTGGTCGATGAAGAGTTGCGGGTCGTCGAGGCGGCCAATCGGTTTTCGCTGGAGTTCAGGTTCGCGCGGAGCAGGGCTGAGACGACCACGAAGGCCTATGCGGAGGGCGTTTCCCTGTATTTGCGCTGGTGCGAGGCCACACGGCGCGACTGGCGGTCAGCTGCTCCTGAGCTAGGGCCGTTCATTCTGTGGCTCAGGTGGACGCCCGGGGGCGGAGGCCAGCGGCGGGTGGTCGTGCCGGGGCCGGGTTCCCTACCGGTGCGAGGCGATGCGCGGATCAACAAGGTACTGACTGCGGTACGGATGTTCTTGGTGCACGCGGTGACGGCCAAGACGGCCCCTGCCTGGGTGCTGGACCAGCTGTACGAGATCGGGGACACACGCGATCTGCCGGGTGAGGCCCGCGGGGAGAGCGGTGTGATGAGATCCCGCCTGCGTGCCCGGCACCGGCTGCAGGAACCCGAGACGGATATCGACCGGGCCAGTGACGAAGAGATCGTCGCGATGTTCCTCGCCTGCCGCTCTGCGCGGAACCGGCTGATCGTCCTACTGTTGGCCCGCGTCGGCCCGCGTCCGGGGCAGATTGCCGGGCTGCATCGGCGTGATGCGCATCTGGGCGCGGACTCCCGGGCTTTGGGCTGCGACATCGAGGGTGCCCACGTGCATGTGGTGCGGCGCCAGAACGAAAATGGGGCGTGGTCGAAGTCGAAGAAGGCCTGGGCGATGCCGGTGGACTTCCTCGTGGTGCAGGCCTTCGACCAGTACTTCTTGGAGCGCTACGAACTGATCGGCACAGGTGGCAGCGACTTCCTTCTGGTCAACCTTTTTCGCCGGCCGCTCGGAGCCCCGATCAGTACTGAGGCGATCGGCGAACTGTGCGAGTCGCTGTCCCGTTTGGCCGGTCTCGGCCGACGGGTCACCCCGCGGATGGGCCGTCACGCGATGGCCAGCAACGTTGTGGACGCCGGCGGGAAGCTGGACGAGGTCCAGGCCCTTCTGGGGCAAAAGCACCCAGGGTCTGCCCAGCCCTATCTCCATCCGGGGCGGGCCCGCCTGCGGGATGCCATCGAGCGCGTCCCTTCTCCGCGGCTCGGGCCCACAGGAGGAGCACGATGAAAGCTCCTGCTTGGGCAACAGCCCCGGACACACAGGGTGGGCGCCTGCAACTGGTTCGGGGAGCGATCGAGCCGTCGTTCCTGCAGCTGATGCAGTGGGACTGGACGGTCCAGCGGCTCATCTTCCCGAAGGACCATCTTCAGCTCGGCGGGGTTGCCTGCCGGGTCGAGGGCTGCCGCAAGACGTCCTTCAAGTTCGCGATGGCCCATGGGCTATGCGACACCTGCGACTTCCACTGGCAGGACTCGGGACTGCCGGTCGAGGAGTTCCTCGCGAAGGCGACGAGGACTTGGCGGTATGTCGGCAAGGACTCGTGCCGGGTCGGGGACTGCCCGCGGCCGTGCAAGAGCTCCGGAGAACCATTCTCTGCTACGCACACCTGCACCAGCAGCGGGTCAGCGGCTTCTCGGTGGAGGAGTTCGTACAGTCGCCTGGAGTGAAGGTGCTTCCGTCGTTCGGGATCTGTGTCGTGGTGGCCTGTGACCGGGAGAAGGACTACGACCGCACCCCGTACTGCATGGCCCACCGCAATCGTCGCCTCGTCGAGCTCCGCGAAGGGAGCACGACGGACGAGGAGACGTGGCGCAGGACGGCGGCGCCCGTCACGATCACGGGTGAGATCAGCTTGAAGGGTCTGCCAGAGCTCCTGATTGCTGAGGTCATCTTCGGGCTGCAGGAACGCACACGGTCCGGGGCCAAGACCAAGGACCATTCACTCCGGCCGCTCTGCGCCACCGCTCGCCGTCAGGGTGCACCGTCCCTGACGGAGATCGACCTTGCGGGCCTGACCCGGCTGCAGCACCAGTTGGTCGCCACGTTCACCGCCAGCATCTGCCGGCTGAGCGCCACCCCCGACACCGAACGGCGCAAGGACTTCTGGGACTTGAAGGTCTTCGGGATGAACGGCGGATCGATCCGATTCACCGAGCTCAGCCAGCCCTGGCTGCGGGAGGCAACCAAGGCATGGGCTGTTCAGGAACTTCCGCTGCACCGGGGCAAGCGAGCACACACCACCGTCCAGTGCGGCATCCGGTCGCTGGCGAGGTTCTCCGAGAGCCTGCGGCTGCAACGTGCAGACCAGGGAGACGACATGCTGCGACTCGGCCGCGCCGACGTCGTCGCTTTCCTGCACCGGATGGCCTACCTGCACGAGCAAGGCCTTGTGTCGGCCGATGGCCGCCACAAGGCGGTCACCCGGTGCCGTCAGGCGCTGCACCGCATGCGCTCGCTCGGCCTCACCGGCCCTGGCCAGCCACTGGCCGGGCTGCCTGGTGACTTCGTCCTGCGCAGCGAAGACGTCCCCGACGAGGCGGAGGACTCCGAGGCGGGGAAGGATCTTCCTGCGGAGGTGATGCGGCAGCTTTGCGAACAGCTCGACACCCTCGATGCCATCGCTCCGCCGCACATCCGGATCGCGGTGGAGCTCATCATCGACACCGGGCGGCGCCCGCAGGAAGCGAGCTCCCTCCCCTTGAAATGTCTGGACGCTGACGCGGATGGCCACCCGGTCCTCGTCTACGACAACCACAAGTCCCACCGGCTGCGCCGGCGGCTGCCCATCTCTCCCAGCACGGCAGAACTGATCGTCAGGCAGCAGGAAGCGGTCCGCGCGCGCTTCCCGAAGACCCCGCCCACCGAACTGGCCCTGCTCCCACCCAGATGCGCAATCCGCACGGCACCAAGTCCATCAGCGAGAACCTCGTCGGCACCTGGCACCGCACCTGGGTCACCGGCCTACCGGAATTCCACATCTCGGTCCTCGTGGACGCCGACGGCCGACGCGAGAACAAGCGGGTCGTCTTCAGCAAAGAGAAGGTCCTCCTCTATGCCTACCGGCACAGCTACGCGCAGCGTCATGCCGACGCCGGGGTGGCCCCCGAGGTGCTGCAAGAGCTCATGGACCACCTTCAACTCAGTACGACCCAGGGGTACTACCGGGTCGGCGAGAAGAGACGCCGGGAAGCCGTTGACCGTGTCACCACGATGCAGTTCGACCGGCACGGGAGCCGGGTATGGCGCCAGGCCAAAGCGCTCCTCGACAGCGAGCACGCCCGTCGGTCGGTCGGCGAAGTCGCCGTGCCCTACGGCCTGTGCACTGAGCCCTCCAACGTCGCGGCCGGCGGCCATGACTGTCCCGTCCGCTTCCGCTGCGTGGGCTGTCAGCACTTCCGCACCGACGTGTCCTACCTCCCCGACTTGGAGGCCTACCTCGCCGATCTCCTGCGCAGCCGAGAACGCCTCACCGCGTTCGCCGCTGACTCCTGGGCAAAGTCCGAGGCGATGCCCTCGGATGAGGAGATCACCCGGGTTCGGCGGCTGGTCAAGCGTGTCCGGGACGACCTCGATGACCTGACCGACGAAGACAGAACCCAGATCAAAGACGCCGTCACTGTCGTTCGGCGGACCCGCCAGATCGTGTCCCTCGGGTTGCCCCGAGTCCGCCAGGACCTGCCCGATCTCCGGCCGGAAAGGCCCGCACATGACCGCCCTGAGTGACGGCAAAAGCGCCGACTCGGCCCGCCGCCGCGAGCGCGTCCTGAGAGCCATCGACACCGCAGTGAAGTCCGGCGGGGACATCACCGTCTCCGGTCTCGCCCGCGCGGCCCGGGTCGACCGGACGTTCCTCTACCGCCACCCCGACCTGCTTGAACGAGTCCACGTCGCTGCCAGCACACCCGTCGAGAGCGGGCGGATGGCGGCGGTCAGCCGGGCCTCGCTGCAGGCTGATCTCGCGAACGCGCTGGAGGCCAACAAGCGCCTCGTCGCACGGGTCCGGCAGCTGGAAAAACGTCTGTCGACCCAGCTCGGTGAAGGTGTCTGAGCCGAGTCCGGGCTCGGGACCCCGGTCGACATCGACCAACTCCAACGGCGGATCGCCCTGCTCGAACAGGACCTTGCCGACAAGCGCGGCGAGCTCGACGAACGAACGGAGGAGCTGGAGGCCGCCCGAGCTGCCAACCGGGAACTCACGCGGTCCCTGAACCACCGGCTCTGACCTGCTGAGGTCACGGCACTGTTTTCCCGGGGGCCTGCCGGCCCCCGGGAAAACCCCGGCCCCAGAGTTGGATCTCGTCGGCACCGCCGATGAACTCCATGAACCTCTGCCAGCCGAGGCGAGACAGCGGGAAAGAATCAGATTGGACAACTGCCGCTCGCGCATGGTCCTGCTGTAGCGGCTCTTGGCACCGCACTTCCCAGCCTCCGTCGAGGCCCTTGCCGAGAAACCCGCCGCCCGCCGACTGCACCGCCGTCGGCGAGCAGTCCGGGCACCGGCCCCTCCATCACTTCGACTCCGCGGGCCCCGAGACAGCTCCGTCGCCGCTGGGAGCGACATGTCAACGAGCAACGCCCCCGCCATCGGGCAGGAGAGTTGCTCGAGATGGCCTGTTTCAGGAGGCCTCTTGGTCGGCGGGCTTCTCGATCTCGGTGGTCACCCGTGCCCCTCGGAAGAGCACCGGGAGCCACAGGAGACATGCCAGCAGGGGGACCGCGGCGTAGGTGGCCATGCCCACGCTGGAGCCCAACCCGTCCATGAGCGCGCCGAGGACGAGATAGCCGATGCCGATGAGCGCCGACTCCACGAATGCGATCATCGACAGCAGGCTCGCCCGGTGGCGCGACGGCACTGCCTCGTTGAACACGTTGTCCACGATCACGGCGGTGATCTCGGGAATTCCGACCAGGACCAGGAACGCGGCGATGGTGACCCAGACAAGGCCGAGGCCGCTCAGGCCGAGCGCCACGGCGAGCGTCAGGAGAGACACCGGGACGATGACCCGATACCCGATGCGCCGGTCCGCGCGGTCCGACAGCAAGGGAGTGAGTCCGCCGACGAAGAATCCCGCCGATATGACCACGCTGACCAATGCGGTGCCCGCTCCCTGATCGGAGAGGGTCTTCTGCGTAAAAATGATGTACGGCGTCAAAGTCGCATGCATCAATCCGGACACCACGACAAGCGTCACGAGCGCCGGCGTGGCGACCCGAAGCATCGCCCGCCATGCTGTGGCGTCGCCGTGCTCCTCCTCGGCTCCGTCCTGCTCGTCCACCGCGTCCGCGCCGCGGATCTCGGGCACCCGTGACATCAGCACCACCACGGCCAGGACGAGGCACGCCGCCGAACCGACGTAGACGACTCCCCAGGAAATCTGCTGCAGTTGGCCGCCGAGGACGATGGCAGCTCCCGAGGTGACCGTCCCGAGCATGGTGAACCGGGACTTGATCTTGACGTAGCTGGCCGTTGCACCACGACGCACGAGCAGGTCGTACAGCAGGGCGGTGTCCGAACCGGACACACATGCCATGCCCACGCCCTGCCCGATGAACAGCGCCAGGAACACCCAGTAGTTGGAGAACGCCACCTGCCCGAGCAGACATCCAGCTATCAGCACCTGGCCGATCACGATGCTGGCACGCCTGCCGATTCGGTCGGCGATGACTCCCGTCGGCAACTCCGCAAGTCCGCTGACCAGGTAGAGCAGTGTCTGCAGTAGGGCCACTTGCCCGGCGGAGAAACCTCGCTGATAAAGGAAGAGGACGAATACGCCGCGCTGGAACAGCGTGTTGGCGAGCACGACGTATACGTAGAACGGGCGCGTGACGCTTCGTGCTGCATCGTCGACTGCAGCCGACCCGCCAAGGGCCTCCGTGGTGCCGGTCATGCTGCGGGCTCCCCCTGGTGACTCTGGTGATCATTAGTGTTGGACCTCCGCCGACCAGCTCATCGGGCACACCCGTCGCCGCGAACACCGTTCGCCGGAGGACCACCTCGTCGGACCGCACTCCGAACAAGGGAGGCCGCATATCCGCAGAAGCCCCCCGCAGGCCAAGCCCCATCATGGTCGCGACCTCGGCCGGCGGACACCGGTTCACGCGTGCCTTCCGGTCCACCCAGGACTCGAACGCCTCGCCCACCCGCGGAGCCGTGACCAGCGCTAATCGCCGTGGCGACACGCGCGCACCCCCCGAAGGCGACCCCATCACTTAGGGGTTCACGCTAGCAAGTGCACTACCAGGTTGGGGTTCACACATTCATTCTGAGCTTCGGCTCTCAGCCGTCGGCGGCCCAAAGTGGATCATTCCAGGGCTGCATTACTCCATGCAGCCGAACACCACTTTTGGTCATCCGTCCTGGCAACCCATCGCGCCGGACCCGTGCTGCACGAGCGAGGTCCTGAGGCGGTCACCCGATCCAGCGATGGCACCACACCTGTCGTGCACGCTACGGTCATTCGCATAGCTGCTGAGCTGCACCGTTCCTCACCGAAGCACGCTGTGTCCCAGTTCTCCCCCAGAGAACATGGAACTGAGGCCGGGCACGGTACTGGACGGCGTTATGTGACCTGCAGGCGTGTCTCATCCCGTTGGTGTTTCACGCTTCCCGGGTCGGCGTCGTCAGCGAAACCGCAGCACCTGCTGAGGGCGAGGGTTGTTCCCTGGGCAGCGTGGGGGGCGCTTCTCCGTTTCCAGTAGCCGCTTGCCGCCGGAAGCCGCCCCAGCACTGACGACTCAACGAGCAGGGGCAGGCACGGGCGCACGGTATCGTAGCGGTCGTCCAGCTGGCGGCGCATCTCCGCCTCATCCTCGTCGCCCCACAGCAACAGTTCGTCCAGCGAACGAGCGCCGGTCTCGACCTCTTCGCGCGGCCCCTCGGTCGCCAGCGCCCGCCATCTCGCCACCGCGTCTAACTGATCGTTTCAGAATCATGTTCAGAGCTGAGGACCGCGGCGGGGCTGTGACTGGAGTGGTATTGCAGGTGCCGTCAGATGCCTTCGGTTTCTTCCTGGGGAGTGACGAGACAGAAGGGGTGGCCGACGGGGTCGGCGTACACCCGGTACCCGATTGGCTTGTCCGACCCGTCAAGCAGTGTGGCGCCCAGTGCAAGTACCTGTGGCTCAGCTACGTCGAGATCCGTGACCATGACGTCAACGTGCATCTGCTGAGGGTGTTCAGGGTTGGACCATCGCGGCGGCCGGAAGTCGTCGACCTTTTGAAACGCCACGACTTCCGTACCTGACGTGCTACCGAGCACGACGAACTCAGGAGTGTCCTCCAGTCGTGAGAGCGACAGCAGTTCCTCGTAGAAGGCGGCGAGCTCGGATGGGTCTGGGCAGTCGATGACGGTGGTCCACAGATGTCCGATCATCTCGCTGACTATAGTCCGGCGTGGTCGGCTCACGGCGAGCATCGGACGACAGCACACCGCAGCGCCGTAGCCGCCCGCGCACCAGGGGATCCGGTTGGGTGCTCATGCCTTGAGAGGCGGCGGCTCAAGGCGCTACTGGCAGCGCGGTCAGTCTGCCGCCGGTCTGGAGGGCTTCACGCAGAGCGGCGTTCTCCGCTTCGAACTCGGCGTTGCGCAGCGTCAAGGCTTGGATGTGGTTGGCGTACGTGGCGATGGTGGCGCGAGCCTCGCGCCGCTCTGCTGCGTGCTGGGAACGCAGAGTGCGGTCGGCCTTCTTGAAACGCGCGATCTCCACGGTGAGGGTATCGGTCTCAGGGCGGGGCGGTTCCGCTGTCTGTAGGAGTCCCGTGATGACCCTCGCCAGGGGCGAGCGGTAGTAGGTGGCGCGCGAGATACCGGCCTCGGCGCACAACGCGGTGACGGTGAGGATGCCGTCGGTGTGCTCGGGGCGCCCGGTCACAATCCGCTCGAAGGCGTGGACGATTGCCTGGTCGACGCCGGGCCCCACGGGGAGCCCGGCAGCCTCCAGCGCGTGCCGCAGACGCAGGGTGGCGTGGTCACTCATGGGTGGTGCCTCCGGTAACTCAAGTTCACCGATGGCGTGGTCGAGTTCCGCGATGTGGGTGGTCAGGGCAGCGTCCTGGAGGCGGGACAGGGTGGCCTGGGCATCCAGCGGCCGCTGGGCCTGGGCGCGAGCGATGGTCAGCCGGGGCAGGTGATTGCCGGAATGGCGGGCGTTGGGGCAGGTCAGGCACATGGTGAGCAGTGGGAGAGGCCGTCCTGCGCGTTCGGCACGCTGGGCGCAGACCGCGGTGGAGGGCTGGTAGAAGCAGTCGTTGAGAACGCCGGGGTGGAGGGTCTTGGTCAGGTGCTGCAGCATGGTGCGCAGCCGGGCAGGTCGCCCAGCTCGCGGCGGATGCGGTCGAACTCGGCGTTGACGCGGCTGGAGGCTCCGCCGCTGGAGCGGTGGCCCTCGTTCCAGTCTCGGTAGAGGTCTTCGACGTAGTCCAGCTGCGAGATGGCGCGCTCGGTGGCAACCTCGGCGGCGAACCCGGAGGCGGAGGTGCCCGCGTAGCCCTCGAATAGGGCGAGTTCGGTGTGCTGGTATTGCCGGGCACCGGCGACAATACCGAACGGCTGGTGCGCGATGTGCCAGGCCAAGGTACGTCTTGTGTCCGCAGAGGCTGTGTGCGGATGACCTGTGTGGCGATTGAGCAGGCGTGTAGCTGCGGACCGCTTTCGCGACGCAGGCAGCCGGAGGTGTTGCATTTCGAGACCGTCGATGTGATGCGTATCACTCTCTGGCTGCTTCGGGTCAGGCATGCGCGATCGTGATCGGAATGGACTCTCGTTTCCTTGGCATCGCTGAGCTGGTCGAAGCCCCGTCCGTGGCGGTCGTAGTCGACGTCATGCGTGCGTTCACTGTGGCCGCCTGGGCCTTTGCCCAGGGGGCGGAAAAGATCGTTCTTGCTGAGTCGCTGGACGAAGCCCTGGCGCTCAAGGCTCGCCACCCGGATTGGCTGGCACTCAAAGACGGTCCGCCCGCGCCCGGGTTCGGCATGGTCAACTCGCCGGGCCTGCTGCGGTCTGTTGACCTTGGCGGACGGACCGTTGTGCAGAAGACCACGGCAGGAACGGTCGGCGCCCTCGCGGTCAAGGAGGCATCGCTGGTGCTGTGCGCCAGCTTCGTGGTGGCGGAGGCAACAGCTCGGCTCTTGCGGACGCGTAAGAGTGACAGTGTCACGTTCGTGGTCACTGGCGAAGATGGGCAGGCCGATGAAGATCTTGCGTGTGCTCAATACATCGCTCGGAGGGCCACGGAGGCTGGGACGAATGCTGCCGAGTTCCTCCGCCGCGCTGCCGGGTCGCGCGCCGCCGCCGAGTTGGCGGAGGGTGTGCGTCAAGGAGTCCATTCTGATGACGTTGCACTCTGTCTTGAGGTCGACCGGTTTCCCTTTGCCATGGTGGCGACCTTGGAAGGTTCGCTCATGGTCCTCCGTCCGTGCGCCGTGCCTTCGTTGACCGACGATGCCCCGATCTGATCGCTGGTGAGGTCGAACTCGCGTCACGCGAGAGCCGGCACCCAGTCGGGTATGCGGCATCAGCTGCATGTCCCGATGACGGTGGTTCGGGGTGGCGGCAGCCGGCTGACCTGGGTTGGGCCGGCGGCGGCTTCGCAGAGCCGGATGATTTCTTCGTGCTGGGCGGCGAGCCGGGCCAGGGCCCGACCGCGGAAGTCGGTGAGTTCTTCGACCGTCTGCTCCGACTGGGTCAGCCGTTCCCGGAGCTTGGTGATCTCTTCCTTGAGCCGGGCGATCTGGGCCTCGCGAGGGTCGGGGATCTCGCCGGCGTCGTGAAGTGCCCGGACCCGTCGTTCGAACTCGGCGCGGAGGTGAGCGTAAGGGCGAGTGCCGTAGAACGCGGTGCGGTCGACTGCGGCCTCGTTGGCGAGGGTCTTGATGTCGCATTTTCCGCCGGGCGGGATCTCGCCGCGCAGGAGCCGGTCCATGGCGGCCCTGATGCGGTTCTCGTTCTCGGTGCGTTGGGCTGCGGAGATTCTCATGCGGATTCCTCGTCCACGGTTTCGGCGGCGTCGATCTCGGCGATGACGCGGAGGGACCGGTCGCAGTCGCCCTGGAGCCTGGTGCGTTCGGTCTTGCGTGTGGCGCAGAGCTGGCCGAGAAAGGTCCCGGTGCGTTCGGCGTGCTCGGTCCAGAGACAGGCCGGTGACAGGGGTGATGGGTGGCCTACGGGCAGCGGGCGGAATCACACGTCCCGACCAGCGGACGGTCGGCGGTCGGGGTGCTGGCCAGTTTGAGGCAGAGTGCCCGGGACGGGTCGGTGAACCAGCAGTAGTTCGCCGGGCCAAGGTGGAGGACCTTGGCGCGTTTGGTCAGCAGGTTGAGCACGTCGCGGTCACTGCGCTGTGTCTTGGGTGCCGGTGCTTCTGCCGGGTCGAGCTTCTCGTCGATGCTGGCGCTCGGTTAGGCTCCGGGCGCCGGGACCCGGGACCCGGGACCCGCCGGGAGGATGCCTTGCTGGTAATTGCGGAACTCGGCCAGGACCAGTTCCAGGTTGCGTTGCTGTTCGTGGTCGTTGACCTCGGCCAGCAACTCGGCTTGGGCTCCGCCGGGGCGCGAAGCGTAACCTTTCGTAGTTGCTGTACTCACATGGCGTAGGTAAATCTTGGTCGCCAGGAGACCGCCAGGTCGGTAAGCAATCTCGATCGCCAGCTTCCCGCACCGGGTTGCCGCCTTGAGGTCATCGGTCTTGGTCGGCCACCGGGGCGCTGCTCGGGACCGGGCTCTGTGCAGCCGGTCCGGCGTTGGCGCATACCGCCGACCTCGGGCCGGTACACCTCTCGCTCCTGCCATCCGCGGTGACCGTCGTGTCGGCCTGCCTGTTCGACGTCCTGCTCACCCTGCTGGCTGTCCGCGGTCCTGCCAAGGCCGCCTCGTCGGTGCCGCCGTTGGCCGCGCTCGGTGGTACGCACAGTGCGGGCGGCGGCCCAACCCGGCTGCGCGCCGCGGCGTGGTCCGCGGCCCTGCTGCTC
>NZ_JBVJWD010000067.1:0-29487 GCF_055602785.1 Streptomyces sp. NPDC037301 | reverse complement strand
CCCAACAGACCATCGGCTGCAGGCCAGCGGATTCGGCCCGCACCCACACCATCAGGCGATGACAGAACAGCTCAAAGCCTCACGAACCGCCCTCTTACATAGCTGAGAACGTAACAACGTTCTGACCCGCACTGATACTTGACACCTGTAGATAACCGGCCTCTCTCTTAGCCTCGATCCACCGAGGTGGTTTGAGAGTGGTCTTTTGATCGGCTTGGGGTCGGGTGGTCGGGTGAGGGCAGGTTGTGTCCGCTGGTCTGCCCAGCATTTCCACGGTTCGGTTCCGGTCGGGCCCTTGCGGGCGGGGTGGGCAGGGGCTGTTCGTATCAGCCGGCCGGTCCGTGGGCGGTGGAGAACAGGTGTGTCCAGGCGTGCTGCCAGGGCCAGTTGTGCGGTAGATGCAGTGTGATGCGGCGGGCGGAGCGGGCGATCCGGGCCGGAACGTGGACCAGGTGGGTGCGGATCGTGGCTGTGGTGGCCCTGGCGTGGAAGGCGGAGGCTTGTGTGCCGGTGGCCCGCAGCAGGTTGTAGGTCATCGCCCACAGGGTGAGCCATGCTGCGTTGGCGTTGAAGTGTGCGGAGGGCAGGTGGGCCAGGGCGGAGGCTTTGCTGTCGGCGATGACCTGCTCGATGACCGCGTGGTGGCGGTGTTCGCGTTCGGCCTGGAGGGTTTGTGCGGGCTGGTCGGTGAAGAACGGGTGGTAGCGCCAGACGGGAAACAACTCGCCCTGCTCACCCATGGTGGCGGGTTTGGCCAGGTCACGGACCCGGCGCACGATCAGCCGCGCGGTGACCCGCTCCGCTTTCATGTGGCTGGCGAAGGCGGTGTAGGCGGGTATCTCGGCGACTTCGGCGTCCGAGATGAGTTCACCGGTGGCGGGGTCGGGCACCG
The DNA here is from genome assembly GCF_055602785.1 of Streptomyces sp. NPDC037301. Taxonomy (NCBI): domain Bacteria; kingdom Bacillati; phylum Actinomycetota; class Actinomycetes; order Kitasatosporales; family Streptomycetaceae; genus Streptomyces; species Streptomyces sp. NPDC037301. The sequence goes on along the minus strand of NZ_JBVJWD010000067.1, from coordinate 28,595 downwards.
CGGTCGGGTACGTGATCTGCTGCCAGGCCTGGTCGGGAATGCCGAGGACGGCCCGTTTGATGGAGGGGTTCATCCCGCAGGTGATCGAGAAGTGGGCTCCGGCCCGGCGGCAGGCGGCGATCACCCCGGCGTTGTAGAACTGCGAGTCCGCTCGCAGGATCCGGGTGCCGGTGCAGCCCGCCTCGACGGCGGTGGCCAGCGCCTCACTGACGAACTTCGGGGCCCCACGGGAATCGGCTGCCTTGCCGCGGCGCATCCGTACTGTGGCGATTACTGGCCGGGAATGTGGGGTGCAGATCGTGGCGAGCAGGGGGTGCAGGGTGCGGATGCCCTTGAACCGGCCGTACTCGGCGCCCTGCTTGGCCCGGCCGTAGACGCGTTTGTGGGTGGAGTCGACATCAATGAACGCCTTCTCGCCGGAGCCGGGTAGCAGCGGGGTGTGCGCGGCCAGTTGACCGAGGAACCTGCGGTGGACAGCGTGGAGTTGGAGTGCGTGACCGTGGGTGAACGAACGGAGGAAGGTGCCCAGCGTGGACGGCGCACGGGCCCCCGGAACAGGGCCGGCATCGCACCGTGCCGCAGGATATGGAGGTCGTCGATACTGTCCGCGCCCGCCGCCATGCCGGCCACGATGCTGCTGACCTTGGCGTCCGCCGACGCACCCGCGCCGTTCGTCGTCCCGCTCAGCTTCACCTTCTGCGTCACCAGGCCCGACAGCCCACACCGTTCGGCCAGCCGCATCACCGGAACCAGCCCGGCATGCGCGACCAGATTCGGGTCATCGAACACAGCGGAGACCGCCGCTGGAGTATGGGAAACCTGCATCTCGGAAGTGCCTTGCCGATCGCGCGTGCTGGAAGCCTCAAGAACTCCCATCATCGCAGGTCACAAGGCACTTCCTTGTTTCCCGAAGAGTCATCCACAGCCATCAGATCGGTGGATCGAGGCTTAGGTAGTCGGTCCTGAGCTTCGTTCTCGGGCCTCTCGACAGTGCGGGCCGAACACCGGGGTCACGACATGTAGGTCGGGCCGGCGCCGCTGCACGGTAACGACGCGGTCGCGACGAACGCGGACGTCCGCGTTCGTCGCGAGCGGTATGGCTCTCCTGGCCGCACTCAGCGAGAGCCAGTGCGGGCCAGCTCGGCGCTGGATGCGGACATCAGGTGGGTGGGCTAAGGGTGAGGCGGCCTTCGGTGCCTTCCGGTAGCCGGTGGCGCAGCACTGGTGCCGGTGAGGCCAGGGAGGCCGCGAAGGCGGCGACCAGGTCGTGCGGGGTCGAGGCGCTGAAGGTTGCGCACCACAGGTACGGGGATCCCGTGGCCGGTTCCGCCCATGCCTGCCAGCCAATGGGCTCGGGGTGCGGGTCGCCGTCCTGGATGAGCGGGGGCAGCAGGCAGAGTGTGAAGCTGGAGGTGTGCCCTGGGTCGGCTGCGGTGGTTTCGGGGTGGTCGATGTCGCGGATCCAGCCCTGCCTTGTGAGCGTGGCGAGGACGGCGTCGGGGCCGTCGAATCCGATGGCGGGTTCGGTACGTGCGTCGAGGGCGAACAGGAAGTCGGCGAGTGCCTCGTGTGGGGTGCCGGTGGTGAAGTAGGCGTTCCACTCGGCCAGCGCGGTGTCTGAGTGTGGGCGGGCGGAGACCTGCCAGGCGACGGGGAGTCCGCCGAGTTGGAAGGGGTAGTCGGCCAGGATCCATTCGGCGGCGCAGAGCGCGTTGGGGCTGAGGTGGAGCATGGTGCTGCGGGCCGCTTCTCTGGGGCCGCGGGCGATGGTCCAGTTCGCCCAGCCGGCGCCGGAGAGTGTGGCGCTGATCTGGTCAGCGAGGACGCCATCGTCTCCGGCCAGATGGCGCGGGGAGACCCAGTACGCCGGGTCGGGCGGGTTGGAGGAGTACGGGCCACGGGGGTAGGGCGGGTTCAGGGCGCCTCCGATATGTCGTTGGGTCCAGATCAGGTGTCGTCGCTGGAGCGGGCTACTCCTCGCCGCCGGCGCGGTGGCCCGTCAACGGGCTGCTGCCAGGTGAGTTCGACAGCGGTATCGGGAGGCAGATAGCCGATCTGCTCACCGTCATCGGCGATGAACACCACCGGCCGCCCCTTCTCGTCCTGGGCTGCGACCACGCCGGCAATCCGGTGGGCCATGGGAAAGAAGGGGTTGATCGCCAGCCTCGCGACGGCATCGCGATCGTAAGCGGAGAGCCGGTCGATCAGCTCGCCGACGGTGATCTCAGAGAGGTCCGATGTCGTTTCCAAGGCGTCTCCTTGCGATAGCGGGCTGGTGCCCGGAAGAGGTCGAAACGGGCCCGTTGCGGGCACTCGCTCAGGCGGGACGTGAGGTGGCCAGGACACGGGCCACGGCCGCGGCAACGATGTCGGCTGGCGTCTGGGTGTTGAACGACACGTGATAGCCGGGCTCGTGCGCGGTTCCGGTGACAGCCAGTTTCCAGCCCTCGTCATCCGTGCCGGGCCGGCCGAGCGGGAACCATCCGAGGTAGAAACGGCCATCCTTGCTGCCGATGTGGACATCAGCCCGGTCGTCCACGATGACGGTGTAGTCCTCGGCGCTGAACAAGTCGATCACGAGAGTTGGCTGGCCGGGGCCCAGCTGCCAGCTATGCAGCCGCAGGGCCTCGACGGTCGTGGAGAATCCGCGCGCGGGCATTCCCGCGGTCATAGGCAATCACCTCTCTGACCTGGTGTTTCCCGGGAAGACATCTACGTTGACATGCCCCTGCAGCATTGCACCAGTCGTTTCGGGATCTTTCCTGTCTGCCCGGGGCGAACTGCTGGCGCTGGCATGCTGTAGGTTCTCGAGATCCGCGCCATATTCTCGGCCGGGACGCCATATGGGCTGCACATGTGACGTCGCCGTGAGAACGCGCTGGCCAGCGGCTTGGTGGTTCTTACCGGTCGACGTGAACCCTTGCAGAAATGGCGCGGCGCCGAGAACTGGAGGCGCGGCAAGGTGAGATGCACCGTGAGAACGCCCAGGTCACAGCGTCGGTATATGGCGTGGGCGCTGAGAACCTACACATGCTCTACAACGCGGAGCAACGGCAGGAGACGAACGCCGCTGTCCGATACTCAGTCCAGCCGGGTCAGGTCCGGCCGCAGCCGCTTCCAGACCGGGTGACGCAGACGGCCGGCGGCGGTCCACGCGAAGACGGCGACTTCCGCAACCAGCCGCGGTTCGACCCAGTGCGCGTCAGCCACCCGGACCGGGTCAGCGAACGGCGACTCGGTGCGAGCGATGACCGCCAGGTACGAGGCGAGTTCGCCGCGCTCACGTTCGGACATCCCCGAGCCCACCGACCCTACGTACCGCAGACCGTCCGGCGCGTCCACGCCGACCAGGACCGCGCCCGGCATGCCCCGGGGTGCACCGCGGCTCTGTGTCCAGCCGCCGATGACGACGTCCACGGTCTCCACTCTCTTGGTCTTGCGCCAGTGAGGCGAACGGGCTCCCGGCGTATACGGGGAAGAAAGTCTCTTGGCGACCAGCCCTTCCAGGCCCTCGCGCACAACGGCGTCCCACGCCTGGGCACCGTGCCCGTGAAGGGATGCGGGCGTCGACCAGTGCGGACCGGCCAGTCCCAGGCCGGACAGGATCTGGCGACGCTCGCGGTATGAGGAGTCGAGCAGCAGGCGGCCGTCAAGGAACATGACATCGAAGACCATCAGATGAACGGGGATCTCCAGTGCCAGATGGGTGGCACGGCGCGCGTTCGCCACACCCATCCGGCGTTGGAGCAGCCCGAAATCCGGCCGCCCCGCCGGGTCCAGGGCTACGACCTCGCCGTCGAGGACGACACCGCTGCCACGCAGGAATCCGCCCATCGTCTGCAACTCGGGGTACGTGACGGTGACATCACTGCCTGCCCGAGAGGCCAGGTGGACCGCACCGTCGCCTTGAGTCGTCAGGACACACCGCGCACCGTCCCATTTGACCTCGAACGCCCAGTCCTCATCCCGCGCGGGCAGCGGCCCCGACGTGGCCAGCATCGGCGCGATATACGGCGGGGCGAACCGGGCGCGCCTGGAATTCGAAGTCATACCTTCGATGATTGAACGACGGACAGGTCTTCGCAGTCCAACCACAGACGACAAGCGCCGAAAGGCGACCTACCTCGAACAGCACATCTCCCTTAGCTTGCTGAGATGGAGTGGACAACGTTGGCGGCCACACTTCTCGGTGCAACCATTGCCATGGGATCGACAGTCCTCGTGGAGGTGCGCAAAGACCGACGCGAGACGGCTGGTGAGTGGAGACGCAGCAAGCGGGAGCTATACAGCGCCTACCTGGCGACGCTTGCGCAGGTTCGCAGCGACCTACAGGTCATCGTTCTTGACCGCTCTCTTCCGGATGCTGAGCGCATCGTAGTGGCGCGGCAGACGTTTGCCAGGTGCTACGAACTGCGCTACCAGCTTGAGGTCTTTGCGCCCCGCGCAGTCGTTGAGCCAGCACTCACGTACTTCCGGAGCGTGCGCAAGCTGAGAGACGCGACCGGCACGGGCATGGAGAACGGTGACGAGGAGTGCGAACGCATCTTCCCAGAGGTGATGAATTCCTTGGCGGACGTCCGAACAGCCATGCGTCTAGACATGGGCACCGACACGCTGGCAACGGACTGATCAGGGGATTCCCATTCGTGAGTACCGACCGCCTTGACCAGCCACCCACGCCACTACTTCCCCGGTGCCGGATCGCGGTCCGTCACAGATCCTGTGACTCCGCGTATGCATGGCCACAGCATCCGGGCGAGCCCGCAGGTCAGCGGCTGCTGTCGGTCCGCAGCTGGCCAGTTCGTCGACCGGTGGTTGACCATTCAGGACCCTGGAGTCCCTCTGAGGCGCACCCCAGATCGGCAGGTTTGGCGCAGAAATTCGAACACATGGTCTAATTTGAGCCATGGCGCGAATCCCCTTCCCCGACGATCTAGTCCGACTCCAGAGCGACTGGATCTGCACGTACAACACCCTCGCCGAGCAGCCCGCCGCCTCCAGCACGACCTCACTGCGCCGCCGGCTGCTGGACCTGTCGTGCCGAATGGCTGGTCACCCATACTGGGGCGGACGGGACAAGGCATGCCCGCAGCAGGTTGAGCTTCGCCGGCAGGCTCGGGAGTGGAGGGATGGCCCATGACGGAAATCACCGACAGGCAGCAGCGGATTCTCCGCGCGATCCGGGAGCACATTGCCGACCGGGGCGAGGCGCCGACCGTCCGAGAGATCGGAGAACAGGTCGGCTTGTCGAGTCCTTCCTCGGTTTCCTATCAGCTTGGTCGGCTGGAAGCCATGGGCGTGATCAGACGCAGTCGACGAGGTCGTCGCTCCGTTCGCCTGAGCAGATGATTTCGTCACACCCAGCATCGGTGCCCGGTCTCACGTAATGACGGAGAAGGCGGCACCCCTGCGGGTGCCGCCTTGCTCATGGTTCTTCATTTGTGAGGCACGTACAGCGAAGACGTCGGCGCCCAGGGCTTCTATTGGCGGGCCTGCGTTGCATGTCAGTCAGTCCGGTGTACCTGCACCGGGCGTTCGTTGTGGGGTATGCCTTGCCCGGTAGGAGGTCAGTAGACCTGCGGTCCTGAGTCGGTGACCCTCACCGACTCGGTCATGCCGCCCGGCTCCTCGCCCTTGAAAACTACCTCGCAGGCGTACTTGGTCTTGGCGTTCAGGGGTACGAGCGAAGCCTTGGGTATGTCAGTGCACCGGGCGTGGTCGATGCCGTCTCGGTAGTTGCCGTAGAGCAGGCGCGCGACGCCGTCGCGGGTGAGGACGCCGGTGCGCGGGACCGCGTGGAATTCGATGACGTTATCGGAAAAGCCGGACTTGTCGCCGATGGTTACGTCCCATACGACGTTGGGTGTAGCTCTGACGCAGGGATTTGTTGATCAAGCTCCGAGTCTGAAGTTGTCCTGGTAGCGGGCTTGGTGGACGCGCCGGTGTTCCTGCTCGGCGTGGTAGGCGAAGTAGTCGTCGAGGTGGCCGTTGCTGTGCAGGGCGCGGAGTTTGAGTACGGCCTCGGCGCCGGCCAGGCCCCACCTTGATCCAGTGATATCGAGACGGTCACCGACGAGATGCCTGCACGCCCCCTCGATGATCCCCGTCGCGATCGGCCAGCCCTTGGTCAGTGCGGTGTCGTAGGCGAGGAACTCGCGTTTCGTGGTGAGGTAGTTGACGCAGGTCTCGGCTCCCTTGCGTTGTTCGGGAGTGAGCTTGGCCTCGTCGGCCTGGGTGATGATCTCGGCAGCGGCGTCCTGGCTCCGGCCCTGAAGGATCAACAGGGCCTTCTCGACGACCCACCGCTCGGCACCGGTGTCACCGCTGGCATGGAACGCCCAGGTCGCACGCCATAAGTACTCGACGACATGGATGATGTCGATCAAGATGTGGATCTTCGTCTTGCGGCGCTTGGCCTCGGCGCGGATGACGTCGATCTGGTGCGGGGCCCCGTCGACCAGGACCAGCCAGGTGCGGCGCCGGACGGGATCACGCTGATCGGCCTGGTCGAAGGCGTCTGTGATCACCTCCTCGGTGCCCTCGACGATCGAGCCGGTCAACCACTTGTTGAAGGCCACCGGGCCCTTGACCCGGGTTGCCTTGCCCTTCGTCTCTTCCACGCTGCCGTCGATATCGACATCGGTGCCGGTGCCGGTGCCGGTGCCGGTGCCGGTGCCGGTGCCGGTGCCGGTGCCGGTGCCGGTGCCGGTGCCGGTGCCGGTGCCGGTGCCGGTGGGGAGGGTGAACACGTCGTGGGCCTGGCGGGGGACGGGGTCGGTGTCGTAGACGGCGGCCAGGGTCGCCATCCGCTTGCGGCCCTGTTTCTCTCCGCCGGCCAGCCGGGTGGCGAAGGTGTGGCCGCCTTTACTCTCGGCGGCCTTGCGGGTCGCTTCGCGCAGGGCCTCGGGGCGCATCACCACGCCCTTGGCGTCCGAGGTGATCACAAGCAGAGTGTCATCGGTGCAGGCCACTGGGGCACGGGAGGTGTAGAAGGTGTCGATGTCGCGGGCGGCACTCACGGTGTTCTCCTCGATCTGCCGCTTGCCGATCACCGACCCGCACTGCTCGGTGAGCATTGCGTGCGCGTCGTCGAATGATCCCCGTACCGCCTGCTGGACCGCGAGCTTCCGCAGCACGAGGGAGTGCCGGTTCTCGGACAGGTTCAGCTCCGCGTCGGCCGGATACAGGTTGACCGCACCTTTCGCCCGGTAGGCGATGCGCGTGACGGTGACCGTCCCGAACCGGGTGGCCAACTGGCGGGTGTGCCCCGGCTCCAGGGACCGGCGCTCGATGCCGTCCGCGCCGGTCACCGACTCCTGCCGGGTCTCGCGGGCCGCCCGCAGGTTCAGGTGTCCCTGGAGAAGGAGGCGCTGGAGCTCGCGGCCCACCACGAAGATGTGCTCCTCCAGCTCGACCTCGGACCACCCGCCCGCGCTGGGGCCCGAAAGGTCGGATATGAGGTTCTCGAGCCCGTCGCGGGATGCCCGAAACACCTCGGCGGTCTGAATATTCTCGTGCGCTTGCATCGGGCTCTTTTCTTTGTCGTCCCACGGCTTCAACACCATGGACAACGAGAGAAGAGCCCTTTCGCGCTCACCCGCCCGCGGCCGAACCGGCCCCCTGGGCCAGGACGAACACTCCCGGCGACGGCTCGATCAACCAGCCCCGCCGGGCCAGCCGCTTCAGCTTCCCGCGCAGAGCCTCGATGTGCTTCGGCTCCCCGCCCAGGCCCAGTTCCTCGCACACTGACTTGGCCCGCACTCCCCGTCCGGCAGACCGTCCGATCACGCCCAGCACATCCCGGTAGACCCGCGGCAGCACCTCCGCCGCCGCACCCGCCGAGAACTTCGGGACCTGCAGACTCCCACCCCGGACCTTCGCCTCACCGGTCACCGCCAAGGCCACCACCACGTCCTCGCTCCACTCGGCGGCCGGACCGGCCTCTTCGACCTCCAACTCCTCCTGCCGCACGGCGAACGCGACATCATCGGGACGGTCCGGCCCGGCCATCACCTCCAGCACCGTCTCGCGAGCGCTCAAAAACCGCCCCGCCGTAGCCTCCTCGGCCGCCAGCTTCTCGGCGAGCACCGCCATCTCGGCCCGCAGAAGATCCGCCCGCTCCCGCGCGGCCGCCTCCCGCGCCTCAAGACGCCCCAGCACCGAACCCATCGTCATCACCTCGCCCGGAAGCGTAGGAGACGACCACAACCCACCGCAGCCCAACCGACAACATCCCAGCTCAAAACTTCATCAGAGTCCCTGCGAAAGAGCTACACCCTCTAGGTTTGCCCAGACGCCAGTTGATGCGACATCACGACGCGGGGACCGCGCCCTCGCGGACGTGTTCGGCCAGTCCCCTGTCACCACACCTGCCATTCATCCCGCGCCGAACCCCTCCAACGCCCCGTCAGCGGCCGTGTCGCGTTCGCGCTGACACCGTCGCCGAGGGGCGGAAGCCGACAGCACGGCGCCCGACCAGCCCTCCACGGGTCGCCCCAGCACTCTGCCCCGACTCAGCTCCGTGACCGCGCCTGTACAACCGCACCGTCCGCACGGGCAACCCATCCCTCGCCACCGGCCCGACCCATGAGGAAGACCTTCATCCCCGCCCCGTATCCCGCCGACACCCTGCTGCTGGCGGAGCTTCTCTCCCTGGCCGCCGAATTCACCCGGCTCAATGACCAGCTCCACGCCGAGACCACTGCCGGCAAGGCCGCGAAGCTGCTGGACGCCGTCGTCGAGACCCGACGCCTGACCGAGTCCACCCTGGACTCGATCAAGGCCGTCCAGAGCAAGCCGATGCGTTTCACCACAACCGTCCGGGAAGCCGGAGCCAGCCTGAGACAAGTGGGCTACCTGGCCACTGGCGCCACGGACCACCTCATCGAGAGTCTGGACATTCTCCACAAGGCCCGCCCCTCCGTGACCAGCCCCGAAGCGTCACAGCAGTACGTCCAGGCCCGTATCCGGGCCGCCCAGGAAGTCACAGCGGCCCGTGAACTGCTGGCCGCAGCACCCTCCACATGCGCCGACGTGGCCGAGTCCCTTGCCGCTGAGCTGCGCCGACAACATCAAACGGCACCCAACGGCCCCCATGTTGCGCTCTCACCCTCGCAGTTCGCCGCCCTGCAAGCCATCGCCCGCGGTCGTGTCAACGTCTTCCAGGGCGCAGGCAAGGAATGGGCGTCGAGTCGGGAGCAGGACCGGCTCACCATCGCCACGATCCGGTCGCTGGAGGCGAAGGAACTCATCCTGCGCAAGCCGTGCCCCGGCCTCTTCGCCACTCAGCGCCCCTACCTCACCCTCGCGGGCCGCGATGTGTTCCTCGAACTGGCTGCCCGGCCAGGTCCCCCGCGCACCGCCACCCGCCTCGCTGCCATGCCGTCCCGCCAGCCGGCCCGCAGCCGCTGACCCCGTCCCGGCACCGACTCGGCCTCACCCGACGCCAGCAGCCCCATGCCGCCCTGTTCGTGGCGGCCGTCCACGCCCCCTCGTGAAAGTCCCTATGCACCGCCCGTCCCCCAGCGCCACTGCCCTCCAGGCCCAACTTCACCGCCAGTCAACTTCCTTGGCGGTCTTCCTGCCCGCCGGCCTGACCGACCGCGCACCAGAGCGGCGCACTATCGACGCTCTGGCCGACAGCGGAGTCGATGTCTTCGAGGTCGGCGTTCCGCACCGATCACCCGTCCTCGACGGCCCCACCATTTCGGCCGCCTACCAGCAGGCCCTGGCGCGCGGCACCTTTGTGCACGATGTTCTCGGCACGGTCTCGTACGCCGCCATGCGTGCTCCGGTCGTCGTGATGACGTACTGGGATCCCGTCGCCCTGTACGGGCCGCGTCGATTCGCCCGCGACATGATGTCGGCCGGGGCCGCCGGGATCATGGTCGTCGACCTGCCCCGCGCCCAGGCCAGGACCTGGACGGACACGCTCGCCGAGGCCGGTCTGACCGCTCCCCGACTCGTTCCCGCGGACGCGGTCGATGACGACCTCGCCGAGTTGTGCGCGACGGCGTCCGGGTGGCTCTACACCCCCGCCGCCACCGCACCAACCGGATACCAGGGCGCCCTCGACCTTCCATGTCTGGCCCGCTCGGTCCAGCGGCTTCGCAAGGCGTCAGCGCTGCCGGTCGTATCGGGCGTCGGTATCTCCACCCCGGGCTACGCCCGCGCCGTCGCGCCGCTCGTCAATGGGATCGTGGTCGGCTCACCGGTCGTGCGTGCTCTCACCAGCGCCGGCCTTGAGGCGGCGGCGAGCCTCGCCGCTGACTTCGCTGCCGCAGTCCACACGCCTACTGTGGAGGCGTCCGGTGGGTGACGACGGCGCGGCCTCGACCGCCAACATGGTCACCGCCCTGGGCAACGACGCCACAGCCCTGCGCACGGGACTGCTCTCGGCCGCCAACCGCTCCTACGAGCGCCAGACGGTCGACATCCTGACAGCCCAGGATCTGGGCAGGCGCGCCTTGTCTCTGCTCCTGCACTTCTCCGAGCAGGCGGCCAGCGCCAAGCCGGAAGGGCGCCACGCACTGGTGCACCTGGGCCGGATCGCGGAGACGGCACAGATCGTCTCCACTGAGTTGACCTCCGCGCTCGCTCGCACAGCGGAAAACCAGCGCAAAGCCGCGCTACGGGGCACCAAGCCGATCTTCGTCGGCCCCTCGCCCGCACAACGCGTCGCCGCCGCCGCGGACTTGCTGGCCAGTGTGCCTTTCGAATGCGCCGAGGGCGCGAGGTGGTCCGGCGCCGCCGAACGTCTTCAGGCTGCCAAGGAAAGCGCCGCTTCAACACTCTCGCCGACGCCCACTGCCGTGCCCCCGTCTCTGTCCGCGACACGCAGCCGCTGATCCGCAGCGCCGGCCTACATCCTCCTCATCACACCAGCACCCGGAGCCTCCCCTTTGCCTCAGCCCCGCCACCGCATTCTGTCCCTCGGTGCCGGAATACAGTCCAGCACTCTTCTCACCCTCTCCGCCGAGGGCATTCTCCCCAAGGTCGATTACGCGATCTTCGCCGACACCGGGTGGGAGCCCGCCGCCGTTTACCGGCATCTCGACCGGCTCGAACGGGAAATAGCAGAGCCCGCCGGGATACCCGTTCTCCGGGTCTCTTCCGGAAACATCCGCAAGGATGCCCTTGATCCTGATCATCGTTTCGCTTCCATGCCTCTTTACGTCCTGAACAAGGATGGGAAGCCCGGGATGACCCGAAGGCAATGTACGGGCGAATATAAGATTAAGCCGATCAAAAGGCAGGTCCGGGAAATTCTCGGATTCCCCTACCCTGCACGGATTCCCAAGGGGCTGTTCGTCGAGCAGTGGGTCGGCATCTCGACCGATGAATTTCATCGCGCCAAGGACGCCGATGTCCAGTACATGCGCAACCGGCATCCACTCATCGCGGACATGGACTGGTCGCGCACCGACTGCGTCCGTTACCTGACGTCTCTGGGGCTGGCCGATACCCCGAAATCGAGCTGCCTGGGTTGCCCTTTCCATGGCAACGCGCAGTGGAGAAATATCAGGGATAACTCGCCCTCCGAATGGGTGGATGTGGTGGAATTCGACGCTGCGATCCGCAAGGGAAATGCCCGTGCCAACGCTACCGGGAACCGGCTCCTGGGCGAGGCTTTTCTCCACCGCTCCCGCGTCCCTCTCGGCGAGGCACCCATCGATCACGTCACCGCCGCCGAATGGGCAGCGCTTCAGCAGGAATCCGGTGCCGCCCAGGCCGATGCCGAGCAACTGGAGCTGGGCGTAGTCGACGGCTGTTCGCCGTGGGCGTGCCGCGGCTCCGAAGAGGATCCGTCGCAGGATGGCTTCGGGCTGGCCGTATGAACGGACTCGTCCTTGATCTCTTCGCCGGTCCGGGCGGCTGGGGTCATGCTCTGGCCGTTCTCGGTGCACGCGACGTGGGCTTGGAATGGGACGAATGGGCCTGCAAAACCCGTGCGGCAGCGGGCCAGTTGACCGTCCGGACCGACGTGGCGATGTACCCAGTCCGGCCCTTCCTCGGCAGAACCATGGGATGCATAGCGAGCCCTCCATGCCAGGCATGGAGCATGGCAGGCAAGCGCCTCGGTCTCCTCGACCAGCCTCTCGTCCACCAGGCCGTCGCCGACCTCGCCCGGGGCCGTGACACCCGGGAGAAGCTGCTGGAATCCTGTCTCGACAAGCGCTCCCTGCTCGCCGCCGAGCCGATGCGCTACCTGCACGCCCTCAACTCCGTGGGCGAACCCGACTGGGTGGCCATGGAGGAGGTCCCGGACGTCCTGGCGCTGTGGAGGCAGTACGCCGCCATCCTGCGGACCTGGGGGTTCTCGGTGTGGACCGGGATCCTCAACGCGGCCGACTACGGCGTGCCCCAGACAAGAAGGCGGGCGATCCTGCTCGCCTCTCGCACCCAGACTGCCCAGCCCCCCGCTCCCACGCACGCGCGAACGGCCGAACCGGAGACGCTCTTCGGCCCGGGACGCGACCGGTGGGTGTCCATGGCCGAGGCCCTCGGCTGGGGGGGCCACCGACCGTCCCGTGCCGACCGTGTGCGCCGGCGGCGGACCCGGTGGAGGTCCAGAGCCTTTCCCTTCCGGCTCCCGCAAATCCCTGTCTAACGCCCGCGACCGCGGCACCTGGAAGCAGCCCCCCGCCGGCCCGGGCGTCGTCCTCAAGTCCCGGCGCAAGGGTTCTGGCAACGGCACCCACGAGGACCGCCCGGCCAATGGGACCGCCCCCGCGTTCACGGCGCAAACCCACCGCTGGTCCTGGTCACTGCGGAGCAACAACCAGGCCAACGCCACCGTCCGACCGCAGTCCGAGCCGGCGGGGACGCTGTTCTTCGGTCACCGCGCCAACGAATGTGTCTGGGTCGCAGAACCGGAGCAGGGGCTGGGCAGGCAATGCGCGGCGCCGGAGCCGATCCGGATCACGGCCCAGGAGGCGGGTGTTCTGCAGACGTTTCCTGCCGACTATCCGTGGGCCGGCAACAAGGGCCAGATGTTCTCCCAGATCGGGAACGCGGTACCCCCCAGACTCGCGGCCCATCTGCTGGCGCCGTACCTCGGCAAAACGGTCAGCCCCAACGACTTCGCCCTGGCCGCCTGATGGCCAACAACCTGTTGCTGGATGAGGACTTCGGCATCGGTGATGTGCCGGCGCCGCCGCCGGTGCACTACGTGGAGCAGGCCCTGCTCGGCTCACTGCTCCTCGATCCGAGGCTCCTGGCGGACACCGGCCTTCTGAAGCCCGACCATTTCGGCGACCACGCCCATGCCGCGCTGTTCGCCGCCATGCGCGCCGTGCCAGCACCCGACCTGGAGCGGCACATGAAGGACCCTGTCTGGCTGAACACGGTTCTGGAGCGGGCCCGGCCCGAGGCTCCCGGCCTCACCGTGTCCTACCTGCACTCGCTCGTCCAGGTCAGCCGCTGGCCCAAGCACGCCGGCGCGTACGCGCTGATGATTCGGGCCGATCACGCCCGCCGCACTTTGAAGGTGCAGGCCGAGCAACTCGCCCGGACATCGACCGACATCGCCCTGCCGAGCCCTGCCACCGCGACCCTCGCGCAGGCCGACATCCTGACCCGCTATGTGGATGAGCTCGCCGGACAGTTCGCGCCGCATCCCGGATCCCTGCCACGCACCCCTGTGCCCGCACTCCTGCCACGGGACACCGGTGAGGAAGTCCTGGAGGAGGAGCGTCTGTTCCTGGCGACGGCGACCGCGCACCCGACCAAGCTGACAGCGATGCGGTGGCTGCAGTCCGGCGACTTCGCCCATCCGTTGCACGGCGCCCTGTTTCAGTGCGTGACCGCGCTGGTGCACCGCGGCGATCCCGTCGACCCGATCACCGTGCTCTGGGAGGCCCAGCACCGTGGCCTGCTCACCGCGGGCACCGTTCCGGCAGACCTCATCTCCCTCGTCTCCACCCCCGTCGGGTCACCCGAACACTGGGGCGAGCGCATCCTCCAGCGCGCCCTACTAACCCAAGCGCACACCGTCGCCCTGCGCATCGCGGCATTCGCCGACGACCCCGCCAACACCCCCCACCAGCTCACCACCGGCAGCCGCCGAGCGCTGGCCGACTTCATCGCCGTACGCACCCGATGGCAGCGCGCCACTGCAAAGCCCGCACAGCCGAGCCCTCAGAGGACCGGCCCGGCGCGGCCCACCACGCGCGCCGGGCCCACCCCACGCGCCACCGCTCCCGCAGCTCGCGTCTCCCGATAGCCGCGTCTCAGCGGTCCGGCCGGACCGTGCCCGGCCGGACCCCGCGAATCGAGCCCCGTTTACCCCACCCCTCAACCGACGCCCACGTCCGCCTCGCCGGGAATCCCGACCACCCCTCCGCCGTGATCGCCACCCTCACCCGCTCCACCACCTACCTCGCCCAGGCCCTGCTCAGCAAGCACGGCTTCCGCCCCGCCGGCGAACAGAGGATGGTCCTGGCCCGCATCGACCACGAGGAGCATCACTACGCCGCACAGGCCGCCCGTGCCCTGCGCGAAGACGGCATCACCGTCGCCGTCACGATCGGTTTGGGAGGACATCGACACCGATTGGAGCTGGGCCGACTACCCGATGCCCTGGCTGCCCCGTGACGAGCTCCGCGAAGTCTCCAACCAGGCCCAGCACATCCACGACAACATAACCTCCGGCCGCCTTACCGTCCGCTCCCATGCCCACGACGGATGGACCACCGTCGCCGTCGGCTCCTACCGCGACGGCAAAAGCGTTCACCTGCACGGCGAGAACCACCTCCGCCAAGTCATCGCCATATACGACACTCCCCGTGAGGCCATAGCGGAGTTCCAGCGCCAGAACGGCGACGCCTGCCGTCCCGGCCGAGCCCCTGCCACCAACACAGAGAAGAGAGCCGCCCGAGCCTTCACAGAGGCGAGCGCGCACCCGACGAACCGTCCGGAGACCGAACTGCAGCAGCCCGACATCGAACTCGTCCCGGTATACGCAGCCGACCCTGGCGACCACGAAGCCCTTCTGGAGTCCTTCCTTGAAGAGCAGGGCGAGTGGGAGAAGTACCGTCCCTGGGACGAGACCACGATCGCCAATCACGAATCACTCACCCTGCGTATCGAACTCGTTCACGAAGCAGGCCCGCGCGACCACAACTGGACCGTCGCTGCCTACGAATCACCCGTCGGCGAGCGCATCTGGCACGCCACCGCCACCGCCAGCACACCCGTCGAGATAGTGCACACCCTCCTCGACGCTCTGGCTTCCGACTCCGGCGCCGCCATTGACCTGAGCGACAGCGTGAGCGAACAGGCCATCGCACACGCCAAGGGCCCCCTCACAGACTCGGGCTGGAAGCAGGCAGCCGACGGCCGCTGGATCAACTGGAGCCCGCCCAACGACGACGCGGTCGGCGTCCAGTTCGACGCCTTCGCCGCCCAAGCGCGCGGCAGTACCCTCCCGACCTGGGTGATCTGGGGCGGCAACACAGCCGACCGTCCCGACTGGGCACTCCACGCATCCCCGCGCACCCCCGCCTTCGCGTTGCAGGCCCTTACCTTTGAACTCGCCGAAGGCCAAGGGCGCCGCGGCATCCCCGCTATCACAAATCGGATAAACCCGCTGCGCACGCAGCCGCTCGCACCCGCACCGCCTGTACCGCTCCCGCCTGCTGGCCTTCACCGCACACGCTGACGAGCATTTCTGCCCCTCGCACGCCGAGCTGCACGGGGCAGAAGGCTGCCAGGCGCCCGTGATCAACCAGTACTCGGTGCGTTGTGACGAACGGACCGGTGGCGACGTACGCCTCGTACGCCGTGGTTGAGCCAGACGTACGCCGCCACCGCCACCCAGGCTGCAGCGCGTTCCCGGCACGGCAGGAGGGTAGTCATCCGCCATGAGCTGGATCGCACCCCTGTTCACTCTGCTGGGCGTCGTGCTGGGCTCAGGCGCCTCCGCCCTGGCCGACCACCGACGCTGGCGACGCGAAGAACACACACGCGCCCGAGAACAACGCATTGCCATGTACGCCGAGTACCTCACCGCTATGGAGGCCACCGCCCAAGGCCTCTGGAATGTCCTGCGCCGCGTTCCCGCGTCCGAGCGGCCAGCGGCAGCAGAGGCCGCCTTCACTGCGTCCGCCCTGGGCGCGATCCGCCAGCGCATGCACGTCCTGGCCCCGAACAATGTGCGCGCCGCTGCGGAGACAGTCTTTCGTGGCCTCCGTCGCAGCAGGGACTACGTCGCCATCGCAGATCCCCAGGACCATGAACAGCTGGACCGTCTCAAGCACGAAGTCGCGCAAGCACGCAACGAACTGCAGTCCCGGATGCGGCGCGACATCGGCAGCCCGGCCTAACGCACTGCAGAGTTGAAAAACCCCGCCATGGAACAAGTGCGCGATACTGGATTCGCAATTCGATTCATCGCAGCACGTTCTCGATCCGGCCAGCCACCGAAAATCTGACTTTGCATGAGGGGCTTTGGGCGGGCATTCGAGGAGTAACACAAGGTACGGTCGAGCTAGCTCCCAGTAAGGGGGCGCCCGCCCTGGAAATGGATTGCGACCACGCCCAGGGTGCGAATTGATCGAGACGGGAGAATCGAATGCCTGACCCATTTCGCCGAGCTTGGCAACAGCCAACCTCCGGGCAATTGCACGGTATCAGTTCCGGTTACGTTTCCGCAGCGGTTCTCGACGCCGCATCGCGCTCCATCCCTCTCCGACTGGCCGCACTGCTGTCACCGTCGATCGCGGCGTGGGCCGCCGGGGTGGAGGTATCCGTTCACCCTGCGCTCACGTGCACACTCAGTGGCTGTATCTGGGACGTGAGTGTGCAGTTCGGCTGGCTCTTCGGCTGCTAGTCGCCGACACCCGCTCTCCCAGGCCGGTCAGCCTGGGAGAGGTCCCTTATCGCCCGAGGTCCGGCGCGTGAGCACGGACTGCGCCTAAGCATTTCCTCGGGCGCGTGGAGCTTAAGGAAGAGCCCGCGTTGGAGACTCAGCACACCCAACCGTCGGCCACTCCGGCGAGCGTTCGCCGCCGCGCCCTTGCGTTCAGTCAGACCGCGACGGCTGGTGCCCCCTTCCCTGGACCACCTCCCGCAGGGGTGAACCAGCAGAGCCGGATCGGCTTTCAGGCTTTCGTGCAACTGCACCGACGCCACTA
Source organism: Streptomyces sp. NPDC037301 (assembly GCF_055602785.1). Classification (NCBI taxonomy): domain Bacteria; kingdom Bacillati; phylum Actinomycetota; class Actinomycetes; order Kitasatosporales; family Streptomycetaceae; genus Streptomyces; species Streptomyces sp. NPDC037301. Next base: position 11,460 of record NZ_JBVJWD010000067.1, on the reverse strand, counting down.
TCTCCAGTACGCACAGACGAGGCTCGGCGAGGGCGCCGGTCAGTGTGCCGTGAAAGCGGCGCTCGATGCCGTGGCGTGTCAGTGGGGCGTATATCTGCAGAGCCCGCATCCCGCAGCGGTGGCCTGGGGTCAGTTACGCACTCAGATCCACGCCAGGAGCTGCGGAACCGGTAATTCAGACCCCGCGGTGGTCCAGCTGTACCGCACCCTCCCTCATGACGCTGCGGATGCCGCACTCCTGCGGTGGCGGGTGCGGATGACACCGCAGGCCATTGCCGACCTGATGGGTATCGATCCGCCGGCAGTCGCGGTGCTCCTCCTGGCCTCGCAGCGGCAGCTGCCCGCCACCGCTCTCGGACAGCTGGAGGAACACACGCCCCATTCGTAATCTCGGCGTCGCTTGAATTCTGACCCTCTGACGGCGGATCAAAAGTGACCCACTTGGTGATCTTCGCCTGAACCTGATCTTGATGGAAGGTCAGGAGGGAGAGGGTGATCCTCGTGGAGGACTGGGCAGAGATCCGTAGGCTGCACCGGGCTGAGCAGATGCCGATCCGGGCAATCGCGCGGCATCTGGGCATCTCGAAGAACACGGTCAAGCGTGCCCTGGCCACGGACCGGCCGCCGAAGTACGAGCGCCCGTCTCAGGGGTCGGTCGTGGACGCGGTCGAGGTCCAGATCCGTGAGCTTTTGCGGGAGACTCCGACGATGCCGGCCACCGTGATTGCCGAGCGGATCGGGTGGGAACGCGGGATGACGGTGCTCAAGGACCGGGTGCGGGACCTGCGGCCTGCCTATGTGCCAGTCGATCCGGTCTCGCGCACGACGTATCGGCCCGGCGAGCTGGCCCAGTGCGACCTGTGGTTTCCCGAGGCGGACATCCCGCTCGGCTACGGGCAGAGCGGACGGCCGCCGGTGCTGGTGATGGTGTCCGGCTACTCCCGGGTGATCGTCGCGCGGATGCTGCCCTCGCGCACGACCGGCGATCTGATCGATGGGCACTGGCGGCTGCTCTCGGCCTGGGGCGCGGTGCCCAAGACGCTCGTCTGGGATGTCGGAGTACATGCCTATGTGCAGAGTCAGGTACGAATGAACGTGCAGAGCAATCCATCCCTCATGGTGGGCGTGCTCACTCTTCGAGATGGTGATGTCTGAGCCGAGGCAGTCAAGACGTGACGAGGCAGAACGGGTGTCCCGCTGGGTCGATGAGGACCCGCCACTTGTCCTTGTTAGGCTGCTGCTGCGGTTTGTCGGCACCCAGTTCCAGCAGCCGGGCCTCTGCCTCGTCTAGGTCCTCGACCTTGAAGCAGACATGAAGTTGCTGAGGAACGGTTTGATCAGGCCAGCTCGGAGCTCGATAGTCGTCGACTCGTTGGAAGCCGATGAAGAGTCCATCGTCACCGTTGAGGCCGGCGAAGTCGGCGTCCGACTGCGGGTGGGATTCGAGGCCAGTGGCCTGCTGATAGAACGACGCCAGCGCCAACGGATCGGGGCAGTCGAGGTTTATCGCGATCAGCTTCATCTGCACAGGCATGGAATCTCCGGGCCGCTCGGTGAGCATTCTTGACGCCACTTTAGAGGCGGTTGCCTGCAGTTGAGAGTGGCGGAGAGTCTTCCGTGACCGTATCCCTGCAGGCCAGGACCTCGCTCGGTCCAGCACCGAACGGCTGGAGCCGGGTCAGGCCACGTCGGTCTCGCGCTCGATCGCTTTGAGGCGGTTCTTCAGCCGGTAGCTGGGACCGTTGATGGCGACGACTTCGCAGTGGTGCAGGAGTCGATCAAGGATGGCGGTGGCGAGGACTTCGTCGCCGAAGACCTGGCCCCATTCGCTGAAGGTCTTGTTCGAGGTCAGGATGATGGAGCCCTTTTCGTAGCGCTTTGAGATGACCTGGAAGACCAGGTTCGCCTCGGCGCGTTCGAGGGGCTGGTAGCCGACTTCATCGACCACGAGAACGCTCGGCCGCAGGTAGGAGCCCAGTTTGCTGGTCAGGCGCCCTGCCGCCTCGGCTGCCTTGAGGTTGCGGACCATGTCGTCGAGGCTGGTGAAGTAGATCGAGTATCCGGCCCGGCAGGCCGCGACCGCCAATGCGATCGCGATGTGGGTCTTGCCGACGCCGGGCGGCCCCAGCAGGGCAGCATTGGCCTTCGCTTCGACGAAGGACAAGGTAGCGAGGTCTTTGACCTTGCGCGGGTCGAGCTCGGGCTGGAACGAGAAGTCGTACTCATCCAGCGTCTTGTGGTGTGGCAGCCGGGAGAGCCGCAGGCCCTGGCGGAAGCGGCGGTCGTCGCGGACGGCGAGTTCTTCGGAGAGGACCAGGTCGAGGAAGTCGAGGTAGCCCATCTTGGCCTCGTCCGCCCGCCGGGTGTACTCGTTGATGGTTTCCGCCAGGTGGGGCAGGCCGAGCTTGGTCGCCGTGGTGCGGATGCGGTTGCCGGTCAGCTCGCTCAAGACGATTCCTTCGTCGCTCGGTTGGTGGTGAAGGGGCGGGTCCCGGTCAGCTCGTCATAGACCGACAACGGTCGGCGGCCGACCTCGATGCGGGTCGCCGCAGCCCGGTTGAGGAGGGCTTGCAGCGGTCCGGTCTCCTCGCCCAGCGGGCGTTCGTGACGCGGCCGGGGCGGGACATCGCTGGTGGTGGTCCGGCGCCCTTTGCCGGTGGGCAGGCCGTCCCAGTGCTGTTCCTCGACGACACGGACCCCGCGTCCGACAGCCCGTGGGTGCGTGGCCAGCAGCGTCTCACCGCTGGAGTCGGCAACAGTGGAGTGCAGCATGACCTGTGACTTCGTGGCCCTGATCTCCACCAGCTGACGGGGGCGGACCTTGCGGGCCGGGACCGAGTAGAGGTTCCCGCCGAAGGCGACCAGGCAGTCCTTACCGACCGGCCGCAGATGGCGCTCGGCCACCAAAAACGGAGTTGGCGGCAGCGGCTTGAGAGCCGCGTGGTCGCGGGCAGCACGGTGCCCGATCACCTCGCGGTGCGTCTTGTGGATCTGAGCCCGTCGCTGCGGCACCCAACCGGCGAACGCGGCATCCATCTCCTCGACGGAGGAGAAGGCCCGGCCGGAGAGAACGTGGTCACGGACGATCAGCACTTGGCGTTCGACGCGGCCCTTCCCCTGGGGCCGGTAGGCGGCCAGCACATCGATGTCGAAGTTGTAGTGGCCGGCAAAGCCAACCGCCTCCGGATGCAGCGGAACCGCCTCACCCGGGGCGACGTGACGGCGCACGACCGTCTTGGTCCGGTCGTAGACGATCGTCATCGGCACCCCGTTGAAGTGCGCAAATGCCCGCCGGTGGCAGTCGAAGAACGTCTGCAGGTCAAGGCTGGTGGTGAAGCAGCAGAACGGATCACGCGAGTACGACAGCACCATATGGAAGGAGTAGACCTTCGGAATGCCCAGATGAGCGAGGATCTTGCCCTCATCGCCCCAGTCCACCTGAGCCTGAGCACCCGGGATCACCTCGAACCTGCGATGCATCCCCGCCAGTTCCCGTGGGGTGATCCCCAATTCCTCCGCGATCCGCGGGCGGGCCTCCTGCACGTAGAGCTTGACCCGCTGGTAGTTCCCGGTGAATCCGTACTCCTTGTCCAGCCGCTCGTGAATCACCGCGGCCTTCATCAGGATCTCGGCCCGCAGTATCGCGTCGATCAGCGGAGCGACCTCGTCGACCACCCGCTTGCGCGGCTGACCACTCGCCGTCCGGCGCGGCGGCGCGGACGAGTCAGCGGACAGGTACTTGCTGACCGTTCGCCAGTTCAGCCCGGTTTCCTTGGCGACCTCCGACAGGCTCATCGCCCCGGACTCCACCAGGCCGCGGAAGCGCCGGAGCTCCAGCCAGCGCTGCGGGTCCAAGACCATGGCCCACCCCTCTCTGCAACCTTGGACAACAGGCAGCAGAGTGCCGGGGGCGGACTCTCAGCGCATCAAGAACTCTGTACGTTCATCCGTACGCGGCTATGCGCGTTCACGTGTACGCCGACACTGGGACAACGAATCCGGGGTCGGTCGCGGGAAGCTCACCGCCGAGTTCGCCGCGTTCGCGGGCCTGCTCGCCACGAAGATCCATCTGTGCCGGCCCCGTGATCCAGAAGCGAAAGGGCTGGTCGAGCGGGCAAACGGCTATCTGGAGACGAGTTTCCTTCCCGGCCGCACCTTCAGTGGCCCCGGCGACTTCAACACCCAGCTGACCGCCTGGCTGGCCATCGCCAATCGGCGTGTCCACCGCACTCTGCAGACCCGCCCCGTCGAGCGGTGGGAGGCCGACCGGGCCGGAATGCTCGCCCTGCCGCCCGTCGATCCGCCCGCCTGGTGGCGGCTGCAGACACGGATCGGCCGTGACCACTACGTCCGCGTCGACACGTGCGACTACTCCGTGCACCCCGCCGCGATCGGACGCACCGTCACCGTGCTGTGTGACAACGACGAGATCACCGTCCTCGCCCCCAGCGGCGAGATCGTCGCCCAGCACCCGCGCTGCTGGGCCCGTCACCAGACCATCACCGACCCCGACCACGCTGCCGCGGGCAAGGTGATGCGAGGTGAGGTGCACCACCAGCAGGCCGCCCGCGCCAAAGCCGCCCGAACAGCCCAGAGGGACCCAGGCCCGCTCATCGAGGTCGAGCAACGCGAACTGGGCACCTATGACCGACTGTTCACGGTCATCGAAGGCGGCAAGGGCAGGGAGGCCGGCTGATGCCCCGCACCACCGCCGTCCTCGACGACGCCACCGCCACCACATCGGCCACCGGCCGCAGGACCGGCTCCCAGACCGCAGCGGACCTCGCCTTCCTCGCGCGGGCAATGAAGGCTCCGGCCTTGCTGGATGCCGCTGACCGTCTCGCCGAGCGGGCCCACAAGGAGTCCTGGACCCATGCCGAGTACCTCGTCGCCTGCCTGCAGCGTGAAGTGTCCGCCCGGGAGTCCCACGGCGGTGAAGCACGGGTGCGGTCCGCCCGCTTCCCCGCGATCAAGACCATCGAGGAGCTGGACGTCACCCACCTGCGCGGGATGACGCGCCAACAGCTCGCACATCTGGGAACGTTGGACTTCATCGCCGGGAAAGAGAACGCCGTTTTCCTGGGACCGCCGGGCACCGGGAAGACACACCTGGCGATCGGGCTCGCGGTCCGCGCCTGCCAGGCCGGACACCGCGTCGCGTTCGCCACCGCCGCCGAATGGGTTGACCGCCTGGCCGCCGCCCACCACACCGGCCGCCTCCAGGCCGAGCTCACCAAGCTCAGCCGCTACCCGCTGATCGTGGTGGACGAGGTCGGCTACATCCCCTTCGAAGCCGAAGCCGCGAACCTGTTCTTCCAGCTGATCTCGAACAGATACGAACGCGCGTCCGTGATCGTCACCAGCAACAAACCCTTCGGACGCTGGGGAGAAGTCTTCGGAGACGAGACCGTGGCCGCCGCCATGATCGACCGCCTCGTCCACCACGCCGAGGTCCACTCCCTCAAGGGCGACTCGTTCCGCATGCGAGGACGTGAACTGGGACGGGTCCCCAGCGCCACCACCGACAACGACTGAACCAACCAAACCGAAGACACCTGGGTCAGATTTCAACCGGCCAGAGTGGGTCCAAGTTCAGCCGCCGCCGACAACTGGACTACCCAACCCTCGTCAGGCAAACGACCCCGACATCACGCTTTCAGGTTCAGTAGCGGCCAAGCTCAAGTGCTTAGCGCCAACGGCTGTTCCGGTGGTCAAACCACGGCCGTAACTGCTGTTGAAACTCATCGACGAACGCTGCTGCTGAAAGTGAACGAAGCCAGCCTGGAGCTCGGCGGGCGGGTTTGACGAACTACCAGTAGCCACTTTGCGTCCGCGCAGTGACGGGACGGATACCACCTGAAACGTCCCGTCACCTTCCCACCTCAGACCCTGCTGAAAGGCGCACTGGCCGAGCTACGCGCTCCCCTCGCCGCAACCCGGCTCGAGCCGTTCGCCGAGCCCGACGTCTGCCTCGCCTACCTGGCCCCCGTTTGCACCGCTTAGGCCGCCACCCGCCTGTCGCCCCAACCACACTGCGGGGCTGATGGGACACGCACCTCCCAAGACACCCGAGGAGAAGACGAATGCGCGTCGTAAGGACCGGCACCACGCTCTCCGCCAAGCCCCGGTCCCTGAGGGTCCGACTGCGGAATCGCTCACGACGTCCGGACGGATCGCCGTCATCCACATGGCGATTCCCGTGGGTGGCCTTCTGCCCGAACACGACCACGGAGCCTCCGAGATCGTGCTGATCCCGCTCTCCGGCTCGGTTGAACTGCGCCGTGGTGGTGATCAGCACATTCTGCTCCCTGGCTCCGCCGCGCACAGAGCCACTGGAGATCGGGGCACCCTCGCCAACCTTGGTCCGGTACCCGTGTCGCTGATGGTCGTTGGCCTCACCTCCCGAGTTTGCTGCGCAGATGGCCACCTGGCCCACCGCCTGAGGCTGGTCCGCCCGCCGTTTCACCAGCAGTGCCGGTCGGTCATGGCCGGCTGCACCGGCGGGCGCGCCCGAGCAGCTTGGCTGTTCAGGCGTCGAGCGAGGGCTTCGCAGGAGAGAGGTAGCAGAATGAACACGACGTCAGCCGCCTGGCATTGCCACGGCAGCCTGCCGGGTTCCAGGTGTCATGGCCGCGTCGGCTCACTGACCGGGCGGCTGCCATTCGATCATCAGAATCGTGGCGTCGTCGCTGAGTTCGTTGTGCCGATGACCGAGGATCGCGTGGATGAGCAGGCGGAGCACCTCCGGGGCGTTCTGCCCGGCGGCGGTCGACCGGATGATGTAGTCGGTGAAACGCTCCAGGCCGAATTGCTTACCGCCTTCGTCGCGCGACTCCACTACGCCGTCGGTGTAGAGCAGTATCCGGTCACCGGGTTCGAGGCTGGCTTCGTGTACCTGCCGGGGGACGCCGGCCAGGCTGGCGGGCAGACCCAGCGGAGGCTCGGAAGCCTGCTCCAGGGCTTTGTCGAGCAGGCGCTGGCCGCGGATGAGCAACGGCGCAGGGTGACCGCAGTTGGACCAGTGCAGCACGCCGGTCGGCATGTGCAGCTGGGTGAAGATGCCGGTGCAGAACTGGTCCGGAAGCCACTTCGCCAGCGCCTGGTCGACTGCGTCGACGAGTTCGGCCAGGTCCGCGCCCGTGCGACGGGCGTTGCGGCAGCCCGCCATGGCCACGGAGGCGGCAAGGCCGGACGCCAGGTCGTGGCCCATGGCATCGAGGATCGTGGCGTGCAGAAAGTCCTCGGTGAACGAATGGTCGAAGGCGTCGCCGCCCAGCTCGTACGCAGGTTCCAGGACCGCGGTCGACACCACCCGGCCGGTGCCGATCGAGCGCGGGGGGAGAAAGGCCCTCAGCATCTCCGTGTGCAGTTGCATCGGCCGGGTCCGCATGCGCTGCGCGAAGGTGTCGCTGTAGGTGCGCTTGGAAGTGATGATCACGGCCAGGAGCGACGCCATCGTCCGGCAGCGCCAGAGTTTGATCCCGTCCAGTGTCTCCATGCGGAGTTCCAAGACTCCCTGCCGCTCCGCTCCGTCGACCAGCGGCAGCCATATGGTCAGCCCGCCGGACGTGTCTTCCTCCACCCTCAGGGAGTTGTCCGGTAGGCCCATCCGGCCAGGGAAGCGTCGACCTCCCGGTCCGGCTCGCCCTCGACCAGCGGCAGCAGCAGCCTCTGCTGGAGATCGGCCAGGTAGATGACGGCACGGCCCATACCCATGGCCTCGGCATATCGCTTCAGGACCGTCGGCAGTTCCGCAGGTGACGCCTGCTGGGCGGTCCTGACCAGCTCCTCCAGCAGTCGTTCACCATCTCCGGCCGACACGCTCGCGCCTGCCATACGATCACCCCTGCCGCGCCAAATCACCACCATCAAAACGCCCGCACCTTGAGGTAGTCGGCCTGCTGCCTGATCACCTGGGTGGGGCGGCCGAGCCTGCGACGACGCGGTCCGCGCCGGGGACGCAGCAAACGCAGGCGCACAGCCTGCGCCGTGGTGCCGTCCAGTCCTCCACCAGTCTGCTCCAGCCGGCGCCCGATCGCGCCCCGAGCACGGGCACGTACGCACGTACGAAGTCACCACGGCTCCGCAACGGCGGCAGCACGCGCGGCTCGGCGTGCTGCCCGGAGGCGATCCCCCGGCGGCGTTCACCACCTCGCCGCCCCTGCCTTTCGATGTCCCACGCGTCGGCGGGGACTGGCAGCACGTGATCGTTCAGTCGGGTGGGGGCGGGGCCGTGGCGTGACCTGTGAGGGTGTCGAGTCGGGCGGCGAGGTCGGGGTGGGTGGTGGTCAGGTGGGGGCGGGTGGCGTTGAGGGGGTGGATGAGGTCGGCGGGGTCGTTGTGGGCGAGGGCCGCGTGGAGTTGGTCGAGCGGGTGGCGGGCGGCTGCGGGGAGGTCGGTGAGGGCGGTGATCTGGCCGGCGATGCGGCGCAGGTCGGCGGCGTTGCGGCGGGCCCATTCGGCTTGGGTGCGGTCGGCGGCGCGGCGTTCGCGGGTGGCCTGGACGCGTTGTTCGCCGGTGGCTCCGGCGGGGCCGGGCCGGCCTCGCAGGTAGCGGCGTTCGGCGGCCTGGCGGCTGGCGACGCCGAGGGGGTGGGCGAGGTCGGCCCAGCTGGCTCCCGCATGCCGGGCCGTTTCGATCAGGCCGGTCTCCCATCCGGCGAGCTGCTCGCGGACCTGCCGCAGCAGCAGCAGGGAGGCCAGGGTCTGCTCCGCGCCGGGGTCGGCGGCAGGGGTGTCGGAGGCCTCCTGCCGGGCGGCGTGCAGGGCGTCGTCTATGGCGTGCAGGGCTGCCGCGGCGGCGAGGAACGAGGCCGGGCTTCGGCCGTCGGCGCTGGACGGGGCCGGCTGGTCGGCTGCTGTCACGGGCGCTTCCCTCGGGCTTGTCATCGACTGGACGACACGGTGTTTGTCATCCATTGGATGACATGTTACAACGGTTTCAGTGAAACGCATTGGCAGCAACTGCCCGAACCTGCTGGAGGTGTTTTCACGATGCTGATGCGCACTGACCCCTTCCGTGAGCTGGACCGGCTGACTCAGCAGCTGATGGGCCCGGGCACCTGGTCGCGGCCGTCCCCGATGCCGATGGACGCCTACCGCGAGGGCGACCGGTACGTGGTGGCCCTCGACATCCCCGGCGTCAGCGCGGACGCGATCGACATCGACGTCGAGCGGAACATGCTGACCGTCAAGGCCGAGCGCCGGCCCGTGGCGAAGGCCGACGAAGTGCAGATGGAACTGTCGGAGCGGCCGCTGGGCGTCTTCTCCCGCCAGATCGTGCTGGCCGACACGCTGGACACCGAGCACATCGAGGCCGACTACGACGCCGGGGTGCTCACCCTGCGGATCCCGATCGCGGAACGCGCCAAGCCCCGCAAGATCGCCATCGGCGGCGGATCCGGCCGCAGGGAAATCTCCGGCTGACCCGAGGGCGACAAGGGCCGAACAGCGGCGGAGGACGGGTCACTGATCTCCCCCTCTCTCGTCCTCCGCACCCCATCGACCGAAGAAGGTGACGGCGGTGCCCCTGCGACGCGAGGCGTTCCTCGACCGGGTGAAGGAACGCGGTGAGTACGACAGCCTGCAGGAAGCAGAACGCGCGGCCCGTGTGGTGCTCGCCCTGCTGGGGGCGCACCTGGTCGGCGAGGTACGGGCACAGCTGGCGGCGCGTCTGCCGGAAGGCTTCGCTCTGATCCTCCTCAACCCGCTGCAGAGCGCCGAGCCGCTGCCACCGGAGCGGTTCGTTCGGGCGGCGGCGGCCTGGATCGAGGGGGCCACCGAGCAGACCGCGGCCTGGGACGTCAGCGCCGTCCTCAGCACCACCGCCGACGCGGCTGGCGACGACCTGCTGGGGCAGATCCTGCTCCAGCTCCCCGCGGGCTACGACCTCCTCTTCGGACGCCCCCAGCCCGCCTGATCACCCACCCACTCACCCACCATCCCGGCGGCAGAAAGGCAACCACAGCAAGTGTTCCCCGACCCGCGCGTCCCGCTGCAGCCTGTGCCCGCGATGTCGGACGAGCAGATGCTGGAGAAGGTCCGCTACGAAGGCGCCTACCCCACCCGCGAGCGGGCCGAGGAGGCCATCCGCCTGGTCGTCGCGGGACTGGGGCGCCAACTGACGGGCGACGAGCGCGTCGAGCTCGCCGCCCGTCTCCCCTTCGAAGCCGCACGCCTCCTCACCGCTCAGATCCCCGACACCCAGCTCCTGACCGGCTGGGCCTTCGTCAAGGACCTCGCCGCCCGCACCGACGCCTCCCTGGCCACCACCCGCTGGGACACCGGAGCCGTCTTCGCCGCCGTCGCCGCCCTGGCCGGCCCCGACCTCCTCACCCGCATCCTGCGCCAGCTCCCTTCCGGGTTCGCGCTGCTGTTCGGCCGCGCCGAACTCACCCCCGCTTCCTAATGCTGTTGTCAAGCAGCCGTAGTCACTGGAGGTGCGACTTGATAGCACCGTCGGTCACGGATCAGGGCCCACAGAACGTTGACGCGTCGGCAGGCGAGGGCGAGCACAGCTTGGACATGCTTCTTCCCCTCGGCGCGTTTGCGGTCGTAAAACGCCCGCGAGTTCGGGTCGTACCGGACGCTGACGAGCGCGGAGGTGTAGAAGACGCGCTGAAGTCTTCGGTGATAGACGGCCGGTCGGTGGAGGTTGCCGCTGACCTTGCCCGAGTCGCGGGGTGCGGGGGCGACGCCGGCGAAGGCCGCCAGGGCGTCCGGGGAGTCGAAGCCGTCCAGGCTGCCGCCGACGGCGGCAAGGAATTCCGCGCCGAGCACGGTGCCGATGCCCGGGACGCTCTGGACTATGTCGGCGAGTTCGTGCTCGCGAAACCGGCCCTCGATGAGCTTGTCCATTTCGGAGATCTGCTCGTTGAGGGTCATCACCTCCTCGGCCAGGGTGTGGACCAGCTTCGCGATGGTCTTCTCCCCGGGGACGCAGGTGTGCTGGCGTTCAGCGGCCTCGACGGCTGCTTCGGCCAGGGGGCTTGCGTTTCGGACCTTGCGGTTGGCCAGCCACTTGGTCAGCCGCGTGACCCCGGCTCGGCGGATCGCGGCCGGGGTCTGGTAGCCCGTCAGCAGCTTGAGCCGGGAACATGCCCAGCAGCGTGCCGCGCAGGCGGTTCACCGAGCGGGTGCGGTCCTCGACAAGGTCGCCGCGGCGTCCGGTCAGCAGCCGCAGTTCGATGGCGGCTTCGTCACCGGGGCGGATGGGCCGCAGGTCGCGGCGCATCCTGGCCTGGTCGGCGATCACGTAGGCGTCTCGGGCGTCGGTCTTGCCCTCGCCGCGGTAGCCGTCGGAAGGGCACTGTCACGTTGACTGACTGGGTGGGATGATCTTCTGGTTGGTCATGCTGGGAGGGGGCGTCCGTGGACAGCGCATCGCCGTCGTACAAGGGGCATCGGTACCCGGTCGAGGTCATTGCCCACTGTGTGTGGCTGTACCACCGCTTCCCGCTG
>NZ_JBVJWD010000066.1:0-29799 GCF_055602785.1 Streptomyces sp. NPDC037301 | reverse complement strand
CGCGACAGCCGGGCCACAGTTCTGCCAGTCACCAGCGCGACAAACCAAAACGGACCGCCGGAAGATCCGGCAGCCCGCCACGAAAGATCGAGGCTCGTGCACCGTCGTCCGCTACACCGCCAAAACATCGATCACCACAGCAGCCGCCCACCCCGGCAGGCGCGCCCCATACCTCTTCAAGGTGCGAAGCGCCCGATACCGACCAGACTTGAATGCATGGCAGAAGAACGTCGGCCGCGCAGCGGGAAATCCTCGACGACAGCCGCGCGGCGAAAGCGATGTCTCCCGAAGCGCGGCGGAGCGATTCGGAAGCGCGCACCGCACACGTCAAGCTGCGTCTTGCGGGCCCGCTGCGCTGTTGCAACTTCGTCGCCACTGCAGGCACTCACGTTCAGGCTGGTCAGAGTCTGACATGGGACTGATCACGGGACTGCTCACGCTCCCCAACGCACCGGTCCGCGGTGTGATCTGGGTGGCGGAGAAACTCAACGATGCTGCCGAGCGCGAGTTACACGCCCCAGGAGTGCACCGTGCCCAGCCGGCTGTACTGAACCGGGAACTTGAAGACAGAAATAGCAGCACGGAGGAGTTCGAACCGGGAAGAGGAAAGGCTGCTGGACCGGCTGCATGCTGCACACGTCGGCCCCGCACCGAACCATCGAAGGTGACGCTCTCATGGATGACACAGCCAAGGTGACCCTCGCGGCCGCAGTAGTGGGCGGCTATGTGCTGGGCCGGACGAAGAAGGGCCGGCTGGCGCTGACCATTGCGACATATCTGGCAGGGAGACGATTCGGCCTTGAACCCCGACAGCTTGCCGCCGAAGGGATGCGCAGACTCGGAGAGATTCCCCAGTTCGCCGAGCTGCAGGAGCAGCTGAAAGGGGAAGTCTTCGACGCGGGCCGTAAGGCAGTGGCTGCCGCCGCCGACCGGGGCATGAGTTCGCTGGCCGATGCCCTCAGCGACCGTACGGCCCGGCTCGGTGAGAAGCAGGATGAGGCAGAGGAAGAGGGGGACAAGGAAGAGTACGAGCCGGAAGAGGGAGGCGCAGAGTACGAGGAAGAGGAGGAACCGGAAGAGGAAGAGGAAGAGCCGGAGGCCGAGTACGAAGAGGGCCAGGCTGAGGAAGAGGAGGAACAGCCGGAAGAGGAATACGAGGAAGAGGAAGAGGAGGAAGAGAGGCAGCCGAAGCGGCGCCGCAGTCGCGCCCAGCCCAGAGGGGGCGCGGCACGCAAGAAGGCCGCTCCCGCCCACGGAGAGAAGCCTCGGACGGCCAAGAAGTCCGCCGCCCGGAAGACGGCCCCGCCAAAGAAGACGGCTGCGAAGAAAACTGCTCCGGCCAAGAAGTCTGCCGCCCGGAAGGCGGCGTCGTCGAAGCGAGCAGCGTCCAAGCGCGCCGATCGTCGGAGGTAGCCAGTCATGACCAGGACGGAAACAGACCAGCCCACGGCACAAATGTCGGGTGTGGACCGGCTTCGCGAAGAAGCGTCCAACTTCCTCAGTGCACAGGTGGAGAGACTCGCCGAGAAAGCGGGCGACAAACTGACCGATGTCACTGGGAAGCTCACTGATGTGGCCGAGAGTGGATCGCTTCCCGCGATCGGCTCCCGCATTCTCCAGGGCGACTCCCCACTGAAGGCATTCGTCGGGGAGAAAGCCAAGGGCTTCAAGGACAAAGTCGTGGGGAAGGTCAAGGAAGCGTTCGGCGGCGGAAAGGGGAAACGCAAGTCGAGCGGCGGCAAGGTCATGAACATCATCGAGGTGCTCGATGTGGGAGTACCCTTGCGTGTCGCGTACGACCACTGGACGCTGTACGACCAGTTCAGCAGCTTCGCGAAGGGCGTTCGCGACGTCTCGAAGAGCGATGAGATGTCCAGCGACTGGAAGGTCAAAGTCGGCCCTTCCTCGCGCAGCTTCAAAGCGACTGTCCAGGAACAGATTCCCGACGACCGCATCGTTTGGACGTCCGAGGGAGCCAAGGGAACTACCCGTGGTGCGGTTAGCTTCCATGAGCTGGCACCCAGCCTGACTCAAATCGCCCTGGTCGTGGAGTACTACCCGTCCGGGTTCTTCGAGAAGACGGGCAACCTGTGGCGCGCCCAAGGACGCCGAATGCGACTCGACTTCAAGCACTTTCAGCGATACGTCTCCCTCGCCCAGGAAGAGCCCGAGGGCTGGCGCGGTGAAATCCGGGACGGTGAAGTCGTCGTGTCCCACGAAGACGCCATGGAAGAAGAAGAGGCCGCCGAGCAGGAGGACGCACAAGGCGAGGAGTCCGAGGACGAGGACTACGAGAAGAGGCCCGAGGACTACGAGCACGAGGACGAAGACTACGAGGACGAGGACGAAGACGAGGACGAGGACGAAGACGAGGACGAAGACGAGGACGAGGACGAAGACGAGGACGAAGAAGAAGAAGGCGAATACGAGGAAGAAGAAGGGGAAGAAGGAGACGAAGAGGACGTAACCCCCTCCAGGAAGCAAAGGCAACAGAGGTAACGCCGTGACTGACGTCGACTTCAGGCAGGGGGTCTACTCCGTTTCGGGGCCGCAGACCACCAATCCGTCGCGGACTTCACGGAAGATTTGGCTGGCCGGCGTCGTGGCAGCCCTCAGCGAACCGCTTGTAGATGTACGGCTTGAAGTCGTCCAGCAGCGTCCGGCGGGAGGTGACCTTGACCAGCAGATCGTCGACACTGATTCCACGCGACGGGCATCCATGGGAGAGGAGTTCGTGCACGGCCTGGTGCCGTTCGCGGATACCGGCGACGATGCGGCGCGGACGGCCGTTGACGTCCTTGGTTCCGTCCGGGGCCAAAGGTGGCTCCTCTTCGGAAGAGGCGGGCCCGTATCGGCGAACGCGGACCGAACGCATTTGCAGTGTCCTGGCACGGTCTTCTCCACAGCTACTGTCCGAGGTTGTTCCACAGGTGCCAGGCGTCCGCGACTTGGACGGTCTGCGGTGCCGCCGCGCGTGCGGCCTCGGCTTAGGTGGAACCACGGTCCTGGCAGATGACCTCCACCTCAGGATGGTCGGCGAGCCAGCGGGCTCTGGCGCGGATTCCCTGCCGGGCAGTACATCGATCGGTCGCCGGGCTTCGAGGTCCACAAGCAACGTCACGTACGTATGTCCGCGCAGCAGTGCGAATCGATCCGACGGTCAGATTGCCTCGTATCTTCGAACAGCCGGGCACTCAGTTCCTTCTCCAGCCGGGCCACTTGGTGGCTGATCGCGGACTGGACGACGTGGCACCGCTCGGCGGCGCGGGTGAACCTCGCGGTCTCCGCTACCGCGAGGACGTAGCGCATCTGCTGGAGATCTCCATTGATCCATCGTGAAACACGATGGATCGGATGACAAACATGCGTTGGACCAATGGATGCCTGCTCGGCGATGCTGAAGTCAAGGGCAGGCCACGGCAGTCAGCGAACAGCCACCGCCCCGGACCGGCGAGGCCCGGAGCCGCCGGCCCCGTCGTACCACCACCGGTGCCCCGGCCGACCCGACCCTGCGGAGACATCCATGCGCGTGATTGCCTTCGACCACCTCGTCCTGAACGTCGCCGACATCGAGCGCTCGCTCGCCTTCTACACCGGCCCGCTGGGGCTGCAACCGGTGCGGGTGGAGGAGTGGCGGGCCGGCAAGGTCTCCTTCCCGTCCGTGCGGGTGAGCCCCACCACCATCATCGACCTCGTCGAGGCGCCCGACGAGCGGCCGGAGGGCTCCAACGTCGACCACATCTGCCTGGTGGTCGAGCCGCTCGACTGGCAGCAGGTCATCGATTCCGACGTCTTCACGGTGCTGGACGGTCCTGGCGAGCGCTTCGGCGCCCAGGGCACCGCGGCCTCCCTCTATGTGCAGGACCCGGACGGCAACACCGTGGAACTGCGCTGGTACCTGCAGGACGCCTGAGGATCCCCACGGCAACCCATCGGAAACCCTCGATCGTGACGAGGTAGAGGCGGCGTTCGAGCTCGACGGCGAGGTCACCGGCGCGGGCAGCCACTTGATCACGGAAGGGGTCACTTTTCATCGACCGATAGGGGGTCACGGTTCAAAGCACGCCGACAGTGCCCACCACCCCACCACTCACAGCGCTTCTTATGCGGCAGTGATGGTGCTATGCAGCCACTGGGGGGCTACGGCACGCGGTTAGGAGGCTGTGCCCGGCGCTGAAGCAATGTGCGAGCTCCGAGATGCGGTCAGCCCAGGCCGTATATCATGGAACGGCGTCTTGTGAAGGTGACGCGGGCATCATGTCGTCTCCGATTCCGGAGCGGGAACATGGCCGTAGGCGAAGAGGACGAGACAGGGCGCGTCCGGCGTCCGTCCAGCAAGAAGCCCGTCAAGAAGACCGCCAGGAATACCAGCACCGGACGGGCCAGCAGCCGTACGAGCGAAACGAAGCGTGCGGCCCGTCGGGTCTCGGCCCCGCGGGCCATGCGGTATGCGGCTGAGCAGCTCCAGGAGCTTTTGGGGCGAGCACCCGAGTCCGTCTCGGCGGTGAAGCCGACGGAGGGCGGCTGGCAGGCGGACGTGGAAGTTTTGGAGCTGGAACGTATCCCCGGTACTACCAGCGTGATGGCGAGTTACCGGGTGACGCTGGACGAGGAAGGCGAACTGCTGGCGTACGAGCGCACCCGCCGCTACACCCGAGGCCAGATCGACCCGCGTGGCTAGGGCCGGAACACCACTGCTGCACCGCTTGCCGGACGAACGGAAACGGCCTCGTCCGGAGCCGCGTGTGAGCTGCTGAAAGGAGGCACCATGACTATGGTGCCGCAGGGCGGAGGAACCATTTCCAGGGCTGGCGGGGGAAGGTCGGGGAACCTTTACGGCATCCTCGAGCTGATTCTGGACCGCGGCCTGGTGATCGATGTCTTTGTACGTGTGTCCTTGGTGGGCATCGAGATTCTCAAGATCGATGCCCGCATCGTCGTGGCGAGCGTGGATACCTACCTGCGCTTCGCGGAGGCCTGCAACCGCCTCGACTTGGAGGAGGGTCGCAAGGCTCCGTCTCAGCTGACCGACCTGGTCGGCGAGGTGACCGAGGGCGGTGCGCATGGGAAAGCCAAGGGTGCTCTGAGTGGGGCCGCTGACGTGCTGACCGATGCCCTGAAGGGAGGACATGACGACGAGGAGGCCGAGCAGTCAGAAAAGAGGCGCAAGGAGCCCGAGGAGAGGCGGGAGCGGCCGCGGCGTCGTCCTGCCGCCCGACGCCGCGAGGAGTGAACCATGGCCGTATACGTGTATTCCATTGTCTTGGCCACCCATCCTCAGCGCTTGGACGGCCTCCACGGGGTGGGGGATCCGCCTGCGCCCCTCCGCACGGTGCGCACCGAAATGCTGTCCGCGGTCGTCAGCGACGCGCCCGAGGAACTGCGTCCCAAACGCCGAGACCTCAGCGCGCACCAGGCCGTCCAGGAACAGCTGATGGCCGACGGCACCGTTTTGCCGCTGCAGTTCGGCTTCACCACCGTGGACGACGACGCTGTACGAGCGGTCCTGGAGGACGGTACGGATAATTTCAGCGAACGCTTGCGGGCGCTGGAGGGCTGCGTGGAATACCACCTGAAGGCCACCCAGGACGAGGATGCGCTGTTGCGCCAAATCCTTCAGGAGTCCGACGAGGCGCGCGAGCTCAACGAGGAGATCAGAAGCAGCCGCAGCAGCCCGGAACTGCCGCTCGCCCTCGGGGAGCTGGTCTCCCAGGAAGTGCAAGCGCGGCAGGATCGGCTCGCCGTCGCAGTCCTCGATGCGCTGCGCGGACTCGCGCGGGAAGAACGCTCGTCGCAGCCGACCGGGAACGACTTCCTGAATGTGTCCTTCCTTGTGGAGCGGGACAACGAGAAGACCTTCCTCGGCGCGGAACAGGACATCGCCAAGAAACTGGGCGAGGACTTCGACCTGCGGCTGGTCGGCCCGCTGCCCGCCTACAGCTTCGTCTAAGGAGTCCTCATGGGACTGCTGACTCAACTCGCGACGCTTCCGCTGGCGCCGGTGCGCGGCGTGGCCTGGGTCATGGAGCGCGTCGTCGAGGCCGCGGAGAACGAGTACTACGACCCGGCACCCGTCGAACGGGAACTCGCCGCACTCGAGCGAGCGCTCGTGGCGGGAGACATCGACGAGGAAACCTTCGACCGGCGCGAGGACGCACTGCTGGACCGGCTGGACGAGATCAGGGCCCATGTCCAGGGCACCGGTGCCTGATCGCGGCAGCCGGTGGAACGGGCGCATTGCCACGCGCTCCCGTCGAAGCTCGGGGACACCAGCGAATTGAGGTGCAGCGGCCGTGACCGAACCCGTCGCCAGGAGGCTGGGCGACCTCCCGTCCAGGTCCGCCCCGTACGGCCAGGGCTCCTCGGCCAATCTCGCCGACATCCTGGAGCGCGTCCTGGACAAAGGCATCGTCATCGCAGGCGATATCCAGATCAACCTCCTGGACATCGAGTTGCTTACCATCAAGCTGCGCCTTCTGGTCGCTTCGGTGGACAAAGCGAAGGAAATGGGCATTGACTGGTGGGAGCACGATCCCTCACTGTCGTCACGCGCGAACGACGGATACCGCTCACTCGCCGAGGAGAACAAACGGCTGCAGGCTGAAATCACGGCGCTGCGCGAGGACCGTGAGCTGCCACCGACCGAGGACGAGGAGAGCCGCGCTGCGGCTCGCCGCCGCACTTCACGCACCGAACGGGCAGGTTCCAGCCCCCGCAGCGAGAAGCGGGACAAGCCATGACCGAGGCCAGCGCCTATGCGTACGCCGTAGCACGGGACGCCGACGGATCGCTGGAGGAAGCTCTGCCCGGGCTCCCTGGAGTGGCGGAGGCGCCGGTGCATCTCGTGCGTGTAGGACACAGCGACGATGTGGTGGTCGCCGTGAGCCCGGTATCCGAGCGCGACTTCCAGGAAGCCGCGCTGCGAGCGCATCTTGAGGACTTGGACTGGCTGGAGTCCGTCGCCCGCGCCCATCACCGTGTGATTGAGGCGTTGGCCGCCCGCACCGCCGTCCTGCCGCTTCGTCTGGCGACGGTATACCTCGACGACGAGCGGGTGCGACTCATGCTTCGGGCCCGCCACGAGGCGTTTGCCGGCAGACTGAAGGACCTGGCAGCGCAGGTGGAGTGGGGCGTCAAGATCTATGTCGAAGCGGCCGCTGAGACCGAGAGGCCAGCAGACCCACCCACAGATGCGGGTCTGAGCCCCGGGCGGGCCTACCTCAGCCAGCGAAGAGCACAGCGACACGCCCGCGAAGACGCCTATCGGGCGCCGAACAGGCAGCCGAGCGGGTCGAGGCCGCCGCCCGCGCTTATGCGGTTGATCGCGTCCAGCACCGGCCGCAGCAAGGCGAACTCGCCCGCGGGCCGGGAGAGAACGTCATCAACGACGCCTACCTTGTGTCGCTGCAACAGGCCGAAGACTTCCGCGCCGATGTCATGCAGGCCGCAGAAGGACTACCCGGGGTACGCGTCGAAGTCACCGGGCCGTGGGCCCCGTACTCCTTCGCCACCCTTGCCGAAGCCGAACCGCTGAAGAGGGCCACGCCGTGAGGGCGGCGAGCAGGCCGGAGGCCACGCCGGAGGAGCCGCTGCCGCAACGGCAGATCGCACTGATCGACCTGCTGGACCGGTTGCTCAGCGGAGGCGTGGTCCTCACCGGTGACGTCGTGCTCTCCATCGCCGATATCGACCTCGTACGCATATCGCTGCGCGCGCTGATCGTCTCCATCAGCGAACAGAATCCTTCCCCGTGGCATGCCATTTCAGCACCCGTAGGAGTCGTCCATGACCGGTGAGGACCGTCCGTCCGGAAACCGCCTCGCCGAGGTCGCCGATGCCGCCGCCCGCGCCTTCCGCATGCTGCCCGCAGTGCCGCAGGACATCCTGCCCCGGGGCGGCGCGGAGGTGCGAAGGCCGGCCCACCGGATCACTACCGACCCGGACACGGTGGAACGGGACCTGATCAAACTCGTACTCACACTCGTCGAGCTGCTGCGACAGCTCATGGAACGCCAGGCCCTTCAGCGGGTCGACGCAGGAGACCTCACTGAGGAACAGGAGGAGCGTCTGGGAGCAACTCTGATGATTCTGCACAGTCGTATGATTGAACTCTGCGCTCGATACGACCTTTCCATGCAAGATCTCAATTTGGATCTCGGACCTCTCGGAACGCTGCTGCCACCACCCGAATGATCCCAGGGAGCACGACATGGGTATCGGAAAGAAGTCCAAGAACATCGGCAAAATAGCGGAGGGGAAAACCAAGGAAACGGCCGGGAAGGTCGTGGGCAACGAAAGCCTGGAGGGAAAGGGGAGGGCCCAAAAGATGAAGGGCAAAGTGAAGCAGGCAGTGGAGAAGGGCAAGGACACCTTCAAGCACTGAAAGAAGGACATGCAGTGACGGCCCCGCCGCCGCACTCCGAATAAGGGGGGCTGGCGTCCAGAGCACCCAGTGCCGGCTCGCTGCAAATCGACCCAACTGGCGGCGGGACAGTGCGCGCTCGGTGTACGAGGCGCTGAACAGGGCGTTTGTGTGCGCTCACTTCATGCATGTCCGGGTGAACCGGATATGCGACGGGCCGTTAAAATGTGCCTGGTGAACGTCTCCGTAATAACTGACCGCCCGTTCCTCCAAACGCCGACGGGTACGGGAAATCACACGACCGCCAGAGTCTTCGTTGTGGGCTACTCCGAGTCCAAAGCCCTGGCGAAGCTCTCCGCCCTACTCGATACGGAAATCCTGGTTGTGAGCGAGCCTGATTCCGATGTGGACGAGACGGAACGCGGAGCTGGGAGCCTCGTCGCAAGGGCGATGGAGACGAATACCAAGGAAGGGAAGCACCGTGCAGCTCCCGGAATCCCGGGGCGAGGTGTCTGCCGCCCTGATCGAGGCGCTCGGCCGGGAACCGGGTCGGCGCAGGCTGCCGGACACGTCCCTGGTGGCGGGTGGCGACCCGTACGGCGACGACCTCCAGCTCGCCCTGTACGTCTGCTATGAGTTGCACTACCGCGGCTTCGACGGTGTGGACGGTGCCTGGGAGTGGGATCCGGAACTGCTCAGGGTGCGTGCCGAGCTGGAGCGGGAGTTCTTGGCGGTTCTGCGCGCTGACGTGCCGGTGGCTAAGGATGTCGGCAGCGCGCTGGACGAACTCGTTCTGGAGCCGGTGGACGCCGATGGCGTGTCGTACTTCCTGCGGGACGAGGGCGAGCTGTGGCATCTGCGCGAGTACGCCGCCCACCGCTCGCTTTACCACCTCAAGGAGGCCGATCCGCACGTGTGGGTGCTCCCGCGCCTGACGGGCCGGGCCAAGGCAGGAATGGCCACTGTGGAGTACGACGAATTCGGTACGGGACGAGCGGAACAGGTCCACGCGCAGTTGTTCGCCAATCTGATGGCGGACCTCCAGTTGGACACCTCGTACGGGCGCTACCTCGACGCTGGCTCGCGGCAGATGCTCGCGACCGTCAACCTCATGTCGCTCTTTGGACTCCACCGCTCACACCGTGGTGCGCTGGTCGGTCACTTCGCCTCAGTGGAGATCACCTCATCACCGGGGTCCAGGCGCCTCGCTGAGGCGTTGGAGCGAGTCGGTGCCGGGTCTGCGGCGGTCCACTTCTATGCGGAGCATGTGGAGGCCGACGCCGTGCATGAGCAACTCATGCGGCATGAGGTCGTCGCCGGTCTGCTCCAGGAGGAGCCGGATCTGGCACCAGACGTCACTTTCGGTATCGCGGCCACCGGATGGTTGGAGGACCGGTTCGGGGAGCAGTTGCTCGGCGCCTGGCGGCACGGCGAGTCATCACTCCGTGTGCCGCTCTGAGACCGGCGATGGGGCTTTCTTCGGCTTCTTCCGGCCACGGTGGCTCGTGTCGCACCAAGGGAAGATGCGGCTCCGCCGGCAGGTACACAGTGCGACAACCGGACGGTCCGAGCGGGCAAGGGTGCCGTCCTCCTGGACCACTTCAACGGGCCCTTCCACGAGCATGGGTCCGCCCGGCTCCTGCATGACGCGCCGTGCAGCTGCCCGAGGTGTGGTCTCCGGTTCAGTACGGCTGTTCTGCACGGATCACCACCAGTTCCTCTTTCTCCTGGCCGGGCTCGATCAGGCCCTGCATCTCCAGCCAGTCGGCCCGTTCGCGCAGGACAGGCCCGAAGGGAACGAGCCGGCGGTCGGTCACGGTGACGTCCAGTCCGGCTTCAGCCAGCCGCGCTACGGTGATCGCTGGGCCGCTCAGCGCGGAGTGGACCGCGAGCAGCACGCCCCCCGGGCGCAGCAGAGCGGGGACCTTCGCGCAGAGCCGGTCGATCACCGCCCGGCCGTCGATCCCCGCCTCCCAGGCGCGAGCAGTACCGTGACGGGGCATGCGGATGTTCGCGGACGGTACGTACGGCGGGTTCGCCAGCACCAGGTCGAATCTCAGGCCGGTCACGGGCTCCGTCAGGTCGCCGCGGCTGGCCCGGATGGCCCGCGTGTGCCCGGACAGCAGCGCGTTCAGTCGTGTTGTGAGCACCGCCGCGGCCGACGTGTCGATGGCGATCACGTGGGCAGCGCCGTGGCGGGCGGCGGCGATCGCCACCGCGCCGGTACCGGTACCCACGTCGAGTGCCTCCGCTCCGGGTGACAGACGTTCGCGCCGCAGAGCGGATATCAGCATGGCTGTGTCTTCCTGTGGCGCGTAGACACCCGGAGGCTGGAGAAACTTCACTGCCGCGACCTGCTCTCAGAGATCGTGAAGGGCGGGCAGCAGGGCCTTCTCCGCCCAGTCGAGGAAGGGCCGCTGATGGTCACCTCCGACCTGGACCAGGGCGACCTCCGTGAAGCCCGCCTCGGCGTAGGGACGCACTGCCTCGACAAAGGTGCCGAGGTCGTCACCGCACGGGATGGAATCCGCGATGTCGTCCGGGCGTACGAACTGGGAGGCCCCGGCGAATCCGGCCGGCCCGGGCAGTTCTGCGTTGGCCTTCCAGCTGCCGACCGACCAGCGGAACTGGTCGTGCGCCCGTGCGACCGCCGCATCGCGGTCTGTGTCGTAGCAGACGGGCAGCTGGCCGACCCGCGGCTTTCCCATACCGCCGTGCCGGTCGAAAGCGCCCAGCAGGTCGCTCTTGGGCTCGGTGGCAATGACGAGATCGCCGAGCCGGCCGGCGATCTCGCACGATCGCTCCCCCGACACCGCGATCCCGATCTCAGGCAGCTCGTCCGGCAGGTCCCAGAGCTTGGCATTCTCCACGTCGAAATGTGTGCCGTGATGGCTCACATCACGGCCACCGAAGAGCGCTCGAATCACTTCCACGGCCTCTTCCAGCATCTCCAAACGAACGTGGGCGGCGGGCCAGCCAGCGCCCACCACATGCTCGTTGAGGTTCTCGCCGGAGCCGAGACCGAGTCGGAACCGCCCCTGGGAGAGCAGCTGCATCGTCGCGGCCTTCTGAGCGACCACCGCAGGGTGGTATCGCACGGTCGGGCATGTCACGTACGTCATCAACGGGATCCTCGACGTGGCCTGTGCGGCCGCGCCGAGCACGCTCCATGCGTACGGGGCGTGCCCCTGGGAGTCCAGCCACGGAAAGAAGTGGTCCGAAGTGACGGAGAAGTCGAAGCCGGCGCGTTCGGCGCCCACCGCGTGCTCGACGAGCTCACGCGGACCGGCCTGCTCGGTCATCATCGTGTATCCGACCAGCACCATGGAACACTCCTTGCCGAGCCTTCGGCTCCGAACACGAGCTGTCCGGCTCCGGGGCACACGGGTCATCTGACGAGGCCGCTCACCTCGGGCCCGAGAAAACACGAGACTGTTTTCCGCCGTCCCGCGTCATCACATCGGCAGCCGGCACCACCGATCGGGCCCACCCGAGGTAGAACTCGGCTTCTGTAATCGCATCACGGGTGGTGCGCTGCCCCATGAGCACACACAAGGTGTACGCGACATCCTCAAGGTGCCGGCGGCTAGCCAGATCGTGCGGCTCTGCCAGGACGACGACCTCCCACGCGCGATAGCGCCGCAGCAGCGAATCGACCAGGGACTTGTCCGGGAGCAACATCGCGGCTCCTTAGGCTGAGTGGCGGCGCACGCGCGTGAGGGCGACAACACCACTCCGCGCAAGTAGGTAACCCCGAGTCGATGCGGCGGCGCTTGCCTCAACGGGAGGAAGGATGAA
Organism: Streptomyces sp. NPDC037301; assembly: GCF_055602785.1. Taxonomy (NCBI): domain Bacteria; kingdom Bacillati; phylum Actinomycetota; class Actinomycetes; order Kitasatosporales; family Streptomycetaceae; genus Streptomyces; species Streptomyces sp. NPDC037301. The sequence goes on along the minus strand of NZ_JBVJWD010000066.1, from coordinate 17,639 downwards.
CACCGGGGGCAATCAGCCTCGGCGACCCGGCGTTGCAATCACCCGGCGCTCGCATTCGCCGAACGTCAGCGAACTTTCACCGAGCAACGAAACCTGACGCCTGGTGCCAGCCGCGCGGCCGACACCAGGCCGGGCCCCGGCGGCCGTGAAACCCGGATGCGGTCGCCCCGGGTTCGCGGCCCACAACGCAGGTCCTACTGTCCGGACTTCTTCAGCCGCTCAGCCGCCTTTGCCGCGGTCTCCTGGGCCTTGCCCGTCATTTGCTCGCCACGGCCCTCTGCCTGCATGCCCTTGTCGTCCATGGCATCGCCGACGGTTTCCTTCAGCTTGCCCTTGACCTGCTTGGCCTTCGCCTTTGCCTTACCCATGACGATTCCGTCCTTCACTGTCGGGGGCTGACGTATCCACCTTGCGTCGATCACTCTGAGGCCGCAATCGGTGAGGTGTCGCGCTCACGAGCAACCGGAAAGAAGGGCCGCGGGAGCGACACTCTCCGGTCAGTCGGGCGGCTCGGAGACCGGGCGGGAACCGGGACCCGGCGCCGGGGACGGCTCCGCGTCCGGCTGGGGCTCGGGTTCGCCGGGACCTGGTTCGGACGGCGACTGCGGGTCGTGTGGCACCGGATCCGGCCGACTGGGGACTGGCCCGGGACCCTCGGGGGAAGGTTCTGTGGTCATTGTTCTCGTCCTTTCTCGCGTCGCTGCTTCGCACCACCCCAGCGGACCAACCGTAAGTTGAGCGAGGTCGCTCGAAAACGGTCCGTGGCAACGGGGCAGGGTCCTGGCGCCGTAGTCGGCATCGCACGCGGGGATAGAGACCGTCAGCAAAGGAACTGGGCAGCCATCTGAAAATCGGACACGAGGCCCTCACTTGGCCACGACGGTGCGCCCCTCGCCCGCAGCGCGGCCGAGGGATGCACCGTGGCAAGAACACCGGTGATGCTCCTGGCTGCTCGCCCCTTCGTCCTGCACGGTGGCGGGGATGCCCCAGTGCGGCAGCGAGAGCAGGGCGCCGCGCTTTGAAGGAGCTGCGCATCAACGACTGCATGCGTCGGTCTTCGTCACGGGCGTCGAACGCGTCCTCCCCCCACCATGCTTCCACCGTGCCCCGAATTTCGCCCGGTGCGCTGACTGTGTCCGCTCAAGCTGCCGTCGGCAATCGCTACGGCGAACGCATCTGGAAGCGTCGTCGCCGTTGGCCGCGGTCACCACTCCGTACCGAGCGGCGGGTTCGCCTCCCGCCGCATCCGGGTCGGTGACCCCAGCGTGCAGGAGATCGCCCAGGGCGGCCGATGCCTCCACCGGCAACCAACGATGGGCTTGCGGTGCCGCACGCGTCGCGGACGAACCTCCGGACCGGATCGTCGGTGAAACGCCTCCGTCGAACAGCACCACCGCGTCGTACAGGACAGCGGCGACCATAGCAGCGCGTGGTCGACCTGAATGCTGTCTCCCTGACTGGTGCTGACCGTACCGTCCTGCGAAACGGTCCGTCTCCCCGGTTGCTCTCGAAGCTCAAGGCGGGAGACGGCGTCGGAGTGTCGGCCGTGTCTGGCCTCGGTACTGAGTGCGGACAGCGTTCTCTCCGAAGCCTCTTATGCCTGCTCAGCGCATGGGCGGAGGAACAACACAGTGGCGGCTGCGGCCTACTCCGCACTGTGCTCGGTGAGCTGGCCGGAGGCAGGAGATCTCCTCCACAGGCGGTACCCCGCTTGTGGTGGCGGTCCACCACTCCGGTGAGCCCGCCCGGGTCCTGGAGGTCGCCCAGCTGAAGGACGTGGTCAAGCACGGGATCAGAGAGCGGTTCGAGGACTTGCGCCTCATGGGCATCAAAACCGTCATGGTCACGGGTGACAACCCCCTGATGGCCCGGGCCATCGCGCAGGAGGCGGGGTCGACGACTTCCTCGCCGAGGCCACGCCCGAGGATGAGATGGCCCTCATCAGGCGGGAGCAGGTCGGTGGCAAGCTGATCGCGATGACCGGCGACGCGCCCGCCCTGGCCCAGGCCGATGTGGGCGTGGCCATGAACACCGGAACCTCGGCCGCCAAGGAGGCCGGGAACATGGTCGACCTGGACTCCAACCCCACCAAACTGATCGAGATCGTCGAGATCGGCAAGCAGCTGCTCATCACCCGCGGCGCGCTGACCACCTTCTCCATCGCCAACGATGTCGCGAAATACTTCGCGATCATCCCGGCCATGTTCGCCTCGGTCTACCGGGCCTGCAGCACCTCAACATCATGGCCCTGCACAGCCCCACCTCGGCGATCATCTTCAACGCGCTGATCATCGTGGGCCTGATTCCACTGGCCCTGCGCGGCGTGCGCTACAAGCCATCCCGGTGCGATGCCGTCGCCGTCGCCGACACCAGCCACCACACGGTCCGGCGCCCCCGCCGCGCCGCCGACCGCTACCGGCGCTGTGGTGCGCAGCAGCGACAGCACCTCCTGAACGTCGCGGCGCAGGTCTTCGAGCCCGCCGTGTGCACCCAGCCCGTACCCGCCTTCACCCGACGACCCCGCACTTACTGCACCACTTGGTGCGCCCGCCGCGCCCGCTGCCCCTCTGAGCGCGGCCCTACGAAACCAGCGATGCATGCCGTGCGGCAGACAGCACCGACTGATCCTCGATGGTGCGCTCCGGCTGGCTGATCTCGGCCCAGACCGCGTCGAGAGACAGGCCCAGGGTGTCGGCGATCGCTGCGATGGTCGGGAAGGCGGGGGTGGCCACACGGCCGGATTCGATCTTCCGAAGAGTCTCCGGCGAAATGTGCGAAGCGAGTGCCACGTCGAGCATCGAGCGGCAGCCCCGGGCTCGGCGGAGCACGGCGCCGAGGCGCTGTCCGCGTTCTACCTCGGCGAGGGTGAGCGGCAACCTGACCATGCCCCCATTCTAATACCGGTACAGTTAGACCGGGATAGTTATTGGACGTACGTGAGAGGCCCCCATGATTGAGATCCTGAACTCCGCGCAGCTTGAGCGGGCGAGGGGCACCGGCACCCTGGTCGGAGACATCCTGCACACGCTGAAGCAGCGCAGCACGGTCGGGACGAACCTGCTGGACATCGACCAGTGGGCCAAGGAGATGATCACCGAGGCAGGAGCGCAGTCCTGCTACGTCGACTACGCGCCTTCCTTCGGGCGCGGCCCGTTCGGTCACTACATCTGCACGGCCGTCAACGACGGCGTGCTCCACGGGCGGCCCCACAACTACACGCTGGCCGACGGGGACCTGCTGACCCTCGACCTGGCCGTCGCCAGGGGCAGGGTGGCCGCGGACGCCGCGATCAGCTTCCTGGTGGGCAAGGCCAGGCCCGCGGAGAGCGTCGCGATGATCGAGACGACCGAACGGGCGCTCGCCGCCGGCATCGCCGCCGCAAAGCCGGGGGCACGCATCGGCGACCTCTCCCACGCCATCGGCACGGTCCTCAGTGAGGCGGGCTACCCGATCAACACCGAGTTCGGAGGCCATGGCATCGGCTCGACCATGCACCAGGACCCGCACGTCGCGAACACCGGACGGCCCGGCCGCGGATACAAGCTGCGCCCCGGCCTGCTGCTCGCCCTGGAGCCCTGGGTCATGGCCAACACCGCCACGCTCGTCACCGACGCCGACGGCTGGACGCTGCGCAGCGCAACGGGCTGCCGGACCGCACACAGCGAGCACACCATCGCCATCACCGACGACGGAGTCGAAATCCTCACCCTGCCCTCGCAGGCACGGCCGTAAGAGAGCCCACCCCGCTGCCCCTACGGCACGCAGAGGACGGGCTCCTTGCTCGCGCGTGGGTTACTGCTCTGGCCGGAGGCCCAGCATGCAGAACACCTTGTCGAAGCGGAGCGTGCCGACGGCGACGAAGGCGGGCAGGCGGCCGTACTCGCGGAAGCCCAGCGACTCGTAGAGGCGCAGTGCCCTGGAATTCGCCTCCCCCGCGAGCACCACACAGCGCGCCCGCAGCCTCGGCCTTGCCCCGGATGCGCGCTGCCCTCGGGCAGCGCGCATCCGGGGCAAGATCATGATCACGGTCGCTTAGCTAGGGATCGTCAGGGCACCGGGACAGGGAAACGCCCAATAAACAGAGCCGGTTGCCCCCACGACCCCGACAAGACCCGCCAAGGAGGGTCCTGGGGCTGGTCACCCGGACGAGCCGCCGGGCGCGGTGCCCTGACAACTTGCTCCGTCAAATTGCCGAACACGTTCGTGCCCACCACCACAGGCGGAACCCGTCACGGCCGCCTGCCGCCCCGTATCCGTTCGGACAAGATCCCAGCGCAGGCCCAAGCCACCCGCCGCAAGAGTGCCTGCCGCATAGGCCCAGAATGAGGGCGGCACAACGGATTGGGAGAGGACGCATGCGGACATCAGTCGCGGACTTCACGGGGACCGTCATCCAACACGACAACCCTGTGGACCGGGCCGAACGCAACTACATCTGCCACGCGGTCCTCGAGGAAGAGCCGGAGTCGCGGGAGCAGCCGTGGACCGAGCTCGACGCTGGCGAGCCCCGGCTCCGTCCCCCTGCCCGGGCGGCCCGCCTGGCCTGCCTACCGTTCTTCACCTACGGACTGTGTCGCGGCGACGTCATCGCGGTCGACGGCGACGGCTTCGTGGTCGGAGTCTTGGAGAAGTCGGGTCACCGCCTGCTGCGCGCCGCGTTCGTGCGCGACCACCCACTCCTGGAGCGGACCCACGCCGACGTCCACGACAAACCCGTACCCCGCCCAGGCGGACCCGCCCCGCAGGCCGAGGCGTACGCACCCGACTCCGGCGGCAGGACAGGAGCACCCCGGGCACGGGAAAACGAGTTTTTGTTCGACGCCACTGTGCACGTCATCAGCAACTCGTGAACGGCCGTTCGGTGTCCCGGGCTGCCAGGTCGTGGGCCTCGTCGGGGGCGAGCGTGGTGCCGTGTGCGTAGGCGGTGGTGAAGGCGTCGACGCCGAGGGCGGTACGGGCGGCGGCTGTGATGCGGTCGACGTCGTCGTGTTCGGCCGGCGGCAACGGGGCCCCCGTGCCGCGCCGGGCGGTGTCGGCGGCGCCGAGGAGCACCGTGGCGGCGTGGGGGCGGCCGGCGAGGGTGTGGCCGCCGGCGAGGCCTTCGAGCGCGAGGGCGAGTGCGCGGGGGTCCCGGCCGGCCCGGGCGGAGGCGTAGCCGGCTTCATGGGTGGCGAGAGCCGTACCGGCGTCGCCCCGGTGTTCGGCGATGAAGCCGAGTTCGGCCAGGACGAGGGCGTTGGCGTCGGCCAGGCCGACGCACCGGTGCCAGTCGAGGACGACGCGCAGGTGTGCTTCGGCGTCGTCGAGCCGGCCTTGGCGGCGGGCGCCGAGGCCCAGGCCGAGTTCGGCGTTGATCTCGCCGGATCGAAAGCCCTGGTCGGCGGCCAGCCGTCGGGAGCGTTCGTGGAGTTCGTCGGCGCGGGTGTGGTCGCGGTCGAGCAGGGCGAGCCGGCCGAGGCCGGAGAGCAGGTCGGAGGCGTGCGTCCACAGTCCGAAGTCCTCGGCGGTGCGCAGTCCGTCGCGGATGAGGCGGGCGGCGTGCTCGTAGTCGCCGGCGATCTCGGCGGCGGCGGCCAGCGGGGGAACGGTACGCAATCGGCCCCAGCGGTCCCCGAGTTCGCGGAACAGGGCGGCGCTGTGTTCACCGTCGCGCCGGGCCGCGACCAGGTCGCCGTGGAAGATCACCTGGTACGCGCGGTCGCTCAGGGCGGCGGCTGTGTCCCACGGGTCGTCGTGGACGCGGAAGGTGGCGAGGGCCCGGTCGGTCAGGTCGATGCTGGTGAACACGTCGCCGGTGGCGCACAGGGCGTGGCCGAGGAACCAGAGGGCCCGACTGCGGCCGATCGGGTCGTCGACGTGGTCGTATCGGCTCAGGGCGGCGTGGATCAGCGTGGGCCGGTCGGTGCTTTCGCCGGCGAGGATGGTGACGCCCGCGTACCACCCGCCGATCCTGGCACGGACGATGGCTCGGCCGGGTGTGGGGCTCGGGTCGGGGATGGACAGGGCGGCGTCGAGGCATCGTCGCGCCTCGCCGAGTCGGCCGCGCAGTACCCGGTACCACGTGGTGGCGTCGGCCAGGCGCAGCGCGAGGTCGGTCGCGTGCTGCCGAACGGCCGTGTCGAGCGCGGTGCGCAGGTTGGCGGCGTCGGCGTCGAGACGTTCGAGCCATGCGCGTTGCTCGTGGCCGCGCAGGTGGGGTTCGGCGCGTTCGGCCAGGTATGTGTAGTGGTACAGGTGGCGTAGGCGGACCGGTTCGGTCTCGCCTGCGGCGCGCAGGCGTTCGTGGCAGTAGACGGCGACGGATTCCAGGAGCCGGTACCGGGGGCCGTGCGGGGTGTCGGCCGCCACGACCAGCGAGCGTTCGACGAGGCGGGCCAGGATGTCGAGGACGGTCGTCTCGGGGATGGTGTCGTCGGCGCAGACGGCTTCGGCGGCTTCGAGGGTACAGCCGTCGGTGTGCACCGCGAGGCGGCGCAGGACGGCGCGTTCGGGGTCGTCCAGGAGTTCCCAGCTCCAGTCGATCATTGCGCGCAGGGTCTGTTGTCTGGGCGGTGCGCCCCGGTGTCCGGCGGTCAGCACGCGGAAGCGGTCGTCGAGGCGGGCGAGCAGAGTGTGCACGCCGAGAGTGCGCACCCGGGTCGCGGCGAGTTCGAGCGCGAGGGGGATGCCGTCGAGGCGGCGGCAGATCGCGGCGACGGCGTCGGTGTTGTGCGCCTCGAGCGTGAATCCGGGTGCGGTGGCGGCGGCTCGGGCGGCGAACAGGCGGACGGCTTGGTCGGGTTCCAGGGGCGGGACGGTCCACAGGGTTTCGCCGGCGAGGCCGAGGGGTTCCTGACTCGTGGCGAGGACGCGCAGGTCGGGGGCGGCGCGCAGGAGGGTGTCGGCGAGGTGGGCGACGGGTGCGACGACGTGTTCGCAGTTGTTGAGGAGCAGGAGCAGGTGCTTGCCGCGCAGGGCCGTGGTGAGCCGGCGGACGGCGGTGGTGTGTTCGCTGTCGGGGATCGGGCCCCAGCTGCCGTCGTCGCGGATGTCGAGTGCGGCGGCGACGGCTTCGGCGAGTGATTCGGTGGCGGTTTCCGGCGGGTCGGCGGTCTGTCCGGCGAGTTCGACCAGCCAGGCGCCGTCCTTGAAGGCGTCCACGAGCCCGGTCGCGGTTTCGGTGGCGAGGCGGGTCTTGCCGACGCCGCCGGGGCCGGTGAGGGTGACCAGGCGGCGTTCGTCCAAGAGGGCGCGGACCTCGGTGACGGCTTCGGCGCGGCCGACCAGGTCGGTGAGGGGCGTGGGCAGGTTGCTGCGGGGGCGCGGGGTGGCGATGGGCGGCGCGTCGAGGTGGGGGTCCTGGGTGAGGATCGCGCGGTGGAGGGCGACGAGTTCCGGACCCGGGTCCAGGCCGAGTTCGTCGGCGAGGCGTTCGCGTAGTTCGGCGTAGCTCGCGAGGGCGTCGGTGGGGCGGCCGGCGCGGTACAGGGCGCGCAACTGGGCGACGCGCAGGCGTTCGCGCAGCGGGTATCGCGCCACGAGGTCGGCGAGTTCGCCGACGAGCAGGCTGTGTTCGCCCAGGGCGAGGCGGGCTTCGGCGTGTGCTTCGAGGGCGGTCAGGCGTTGTTCGTCGAGGCGGTTGATCGCGGCCGGGGCGAAGGGTTCGTCGGCGAAGTCGGCGTACGCGGGGCCGCGCCACAGCGCGAGAGCTTCGGCGAGCAGACCGGCGCGGGCACGCGGGTCCTCGGTGGCGTGGGCGCGCGTGGTCAGCGCGGTGAAGCGCTCGGCATCGACCGTGGCGCCGCCGGTGGTGAGGTCGACGGCGTAGCCCGGAGGGCGGGAGACGATCAGTTCGCGGGTGCCGGGCTCGGCGTCGTCGAGGGCCCGGCGCAGTTGGGAGACCTTGGCCTGGAGTGAGCGGGTGGGATTGCCGGGGAGGTCGCGGCCCCACAAATCGTCCACGAGGCGGTCGGTGGAGACCGGTCGGCCGTCGGCGACGAGGAGCGCGGCGAGCAGCGCGCGGACCTTGAGTTCGGGGACGCGTACGGGCCTGCCGTTCGTCGTTCGGATCTCCAGCGGACCGAGCACCCCAAATCGCATGGCGCCACCGTAACTCAGCTGACGAGCGGATATTGCGGGGCACGGGGGAGTACCGAGGCGTGGCGGGGTGTGACGGCGGGGCGCTTCGGATGCCGGCACGAGATCGTCCGAACGATCCCCGAGCCGTCCCCGAACCGCTCCCGAGCCGTTCCCGAACAGGTCGTCCACACAGTGGGACACGTCGACGGGGCGCGTCGACGGGGGCCGGGTCCCCGGACGCCGTCGGCGCCGTGGTCGGCTGCGAAGGGTGGTGATGTGTGGTGTCCGAAGATGAGCGGCTTGGGGTCGCGGTCGTCATCGGGACGGTGCGCGAGGGGCGGTTCGGGCCGACCGTGGCGGAGTGGTTCGCGGGGCGGGCGCGTCAGCGGTTCGATGTGGAGGTCGACGTCCTGGATCTGGCCTGTGCGCGATTGCCGGGGGTGGCGGGCGCGGCCGGTCGTCGACCACAGGCGGTACAGGATTTGGCGCCGTGGCTGGCGGCGGCCGACGCCTTCTTGGTGGTGTCGCCGGGCCGGGAGGCGCAATTCCCGGCGGCGTTGGAGTCGGCGATCGGCTGGTGCCCCGACGAGTGGGCGGCCAAGCCGGTGGGGTTCGTCTCGTACGGCGATGCCGCAGATTGCGGAAGCCGCGCTGTGGACCGGTTGCGGGCGGTGTTCGCGGCGTTGGACGCGGTTCCGGTGTCGGAGGCGGTCTGCTTCACGGACTGCCGGCATCGGTCCGGGCCGGACGGGCGGCCTGTGGATCCCGACGGGGGCGACCGGGACGCGGCGGCGCTCCTCGACCGGCTCGTGTGGTGGGGCCGAGCTCTGCGAGCGGCCCGCGCGGAGTGTCCACCGCCGAGCAACTGCACTTAACTACACGCAACTTCGCATATCAATATGTATCCCAATGCACCTACACATATTCTCGATAGGGGATTTGTCATGTCTTCCGACACGTTGCGGGCCAGCCCGAGGCAGTGGTTCGGGTTGGTCCTATTGCTGCTTCCCACGGTGCTGATGACCGCCGACCTGGGCGTGCTGTGGTTGGCGACGCCGTATCTGAGCGCGGATCTCGACCCGTCGAGTGGCCAATTGCTGTGGACCACGGACATCTACGGGTTCATGACCGCAGGTACCCTGGTCGTCATGGGCACGCTGGGCGACCGGATCGGGCGGCGCAAGCTGTTGATGTTCGGTGCGGTGGGGTTCACGGCGGCGTCACTGCTCGCGGCCTACGCCGCCAACCCCGAGATGCTGATCGGCGCGCGTGCCGTGTTGGGTGTGGCCGGCGCGGCGATCCTGCCCTCGACGCTGTCCCTGATCAGCCACATGTTCGCCGATGCGCGGCAGCGCGGCACGGCGATCGCGATGTGGGTGACGGCGATCTCGGTCGGTATCGGCCTCGGGCCGGTGATCGGCGGGGTGCTGTTGGCGAGCTTCTGGTGGGGTTCGGTCTTCCTGATCGGGATTCCGATCATGGTCTTGGTGTTCGTGGCGGCACCGTTCCTGTTGCCGGAGTACCGCGACCCGAACGCCGGCAGCCTGGATCCGGCCAGCGTCGTACTGTTCCTGCTCGGCGTACTGCCGATCGTGTACGGAATGAAGCGGCTGGCCGTGCACGGCCTCGAACCGCAGGTGTTCGTGGCCGTGCTGGTCGGGGTGCTGTTCGCGGTGCTGTTCGTACGTCGGCAGGGCCGGTTGGTCGACCCGCTGTTGGACCTGCGACTGTTCCGGAGTCGCACGTTCACCGCGGCACTGGTCGTGCTCGTGCTGGGGATGATGGCGCTCAACGGCGTCGAGTACCTGGTTCCGCAGTACCTCCAGATGGTCGCGGGCCTGACGCCGCTCGAAGCCGGAGTCTGGTTGCTGCCCTCGGCGGTCGGGCTCATCGTGGGTTCGCAGCTGACGCCGGTGCTCATCCGGCGGATACGACCGGCGTTCGTGATCGCCGGCGGAACGTTGATCTCGGCGGTCGGCCTGGCGATGTCGATGCTCGTGGCCGCCGACGACTCCGGCGTAGTGCTCGCGTCGGTGGGACTGACGGTGACGATGTTCGGCGTCGCGCCGATCTCGGTACTGGGTACGCACCTCGCGGTCGGGTCGGCCACACCGGAGAAGGCCGGTTCGGCGGCGGCGACCGGGCAGACCGCGTACGACCTGGGCCTCGCGGCGGGGATCGCGGTGACGGGCAGCGTGGCGGTGGCGGTGTACCGGGACCGGTTGTCCGGTTCGTTGCCCACGGGCCTGTCGGCGGAATCGACCAACGCCGCCCGCGACTCGCTCGGCGGCGCGGTGGCCGAGTCCGATCGGCTACCGAAGGCGCCCGGCGACGTACTGCTCGGGGCCGCCCGAGACGCGTTTACCAGCGGCTTCCACGTCGCGGCGGGAATCGGTGTGGGCATCGCGATCACGCTCACGCTCCTCGTCGCCGCGATGCTGCGGCACATCCCCGCGAGCGACGCCGAGCCCGAGACACCCCCGGTCACGGAAGTGCCCGGGCCTCGGCCCGAGACCCCGGTCCGAGCCGGGTAGGCGGGTGAGTTCCTCGGGGCCCTCGCGTTCGGTGAGCCAGGTCTCCAGGACGGTCAGGTTGGCCACCGTGAGCATGACGGCGAGGAGGAGCGCCTGGGCGATCTGCCCGGGGGCGGGCCGGTGCTTGGGATTGCCGATGTCGAGACGCCCGCTCTTGAAGCGGCCGTTCGCCCCCTCGTTGTGGCTACGGATGGGCCGGTACGTGTTGATCCATTCCCTGTGCAGGTAGTGGACGTCCTGGCGGTACTTGGCTACGCGCCAGTCGGCTGCCTCGGCGCCGGCGGGCACGGTGATCGAGCCCGCGCAGCACACCTTGGGCAGCATGTCCTCGGGCGGCGTCGTGAAGAGTTCGGCTTCGGGGACGGGGATGGTGGGGCGTGCCGCCGCGTGGGGGGTCCGGACCCGGGGTGCGCTGAGATCGACGACTCGGGCGGGCATCGCGGCGGGGGTGCGAGGCCACAGCCTGTCGCGGCGGGCGCAGTTGACCGCCGGCGACGGGCCGGAGGCCGGGCACTGGAGGCGGATTGCTCCACGGGCATCGGGACCCTGTTTGAGTTTGAAGTGGTACGGCTCGCGGGCCTCGATCTTCTCGGTGAGTTCGTCGCTGGGGGCGCGGACGGCGTCGTCGGTGGCACCGGTGGTGGCGTGGATCAGCGGGGCGGGGGTGAGCGGGCACAACAGCGATCCGTCGACGAGCGGGGCTCCCTGCCAGCTGCCCTGTCGTCCGCGTTCCTTGACCTTGTAGTCCAGGGCGAGCCGGTAGCCGATCCGCCGGGCGGGGGTCTGGAAGGAGGCCGGGGTGCAGTTGGTGTAGGCGCGGTCGGCGGCCAGGATGCCGGTGGGCAGGCCGAGTCCGGGCAGTGGGGTCAGGACGTTGATGGGCCCACGTACTCATCCTCGCCCAGCGCGACGCCGTCGAACGTGCGGGCGTAGAGGTCCAGCACCCGCTGGGCCCTCGGCCGGAACAGCGGGTCGGTGATGAAGATCCAGGACCGGTACTGCCACGGCTTGAGCGCGTCGGCCCGAAGCCAGCGGCGGATGGTGGAGGCGGACACGAAGGTCGCGATGCCGCGCTCGGTGGCCTCCCGGGCCAGTTCGGGGGCCGACCAGCGCGCCAGTGGCACGCCGCCCTCGGCGGGCAACTGGCAGGCCAGCGCGGTCACCTGAGCCCGCTGCAGCAGCGTGAAGGCGCTCGGGCGTCCTGAGCGGCCGCGGTCTGCCAACCCGGCCAGCCGCTGCTCGGCGAACCGGCCCCGCCACATCCGCACGGTGTCCAGGTGCACCCCGACCTGCCGGGCGATGCGCGCGTTGGCCCAGCCGCGTACGGCCAGCAGCACGATCTGCGCGCACCCGCGCCCGGTACTCGCTTCGGTGGCCCCAGGCCACCTTCTTCAACCGCTTGTGTTCGGCAGCGGTCACGGAGATCGAGCGGGCAGCGGCAACGGGCATGGCAGACAGGCCGATCGCGAGAAGTGGATCAAGACAGCGACAGGCTGCCGTATCCACGACGGCCACGGCGAACCGTCCATCCACCGGACACGACATCCAGATTGGGCAGGATGGCCGTCATGCCCACACCCCCGAGTCCACCAAGACCTCACTGGCCCAGAGGCTGACCGGCCGTGCCCGCACCGCCTGGCCGCAGCCGGGCCCGACCGGAAAGTCTCAGCTGGTGGCGACCTTCGCGACCAGCTCACTGATCTGGTTGACCGCGGCGGAAGGACCGGGGAAGAACCGATTCTTGGTCAGCGCGAATGAAATGCCGGTCGCGGTGTCGGCATACGCCGCACTGCCTCCCATGCCGGGCATGCCGAAAGCGCTCAGCGTCTCCTGCGGGTTGGCCCCGGGCCGGCCGAGGTTGTAGCCCAGCGCGCGCGGTATCGGGAAACCGACCATTTGGTCGACATCGGCCGTGGCCAGGGCCGTGACCGCACGCAGCCGCTCGTCCGAGACCAGCCGGACACCGTCCACCTCACCAAGCAGCGCGGCGTACATCTTGGCCGCCGCGCGGGCGGACATCGTGCCACCCGAGGGAATGTCCGAAGTGAGCACCACGGGGCTGTTGCCGTACTTGACGCTGGGGGTCACGGCGGGCGGCGTGGCCTTGAGCATCGGCATGTCGGCAGGCACCGCTGCCATCATCGCGGCGGTACCGGGCGCCTCCTCGAGTCGGGCGAGCCGGCCGAGCTCGGACTCCGGGACGCCGAAGAACAGCTCGTCGGCAATGCCCAACGGAGCCGCCACCTCCTGCCTGAGTGCTTGCGAGATCGGCTTGCCGGTGGCCCGGCGGACGATTTCTCCCATCACGAAGCCCCAGGTCATCGCGTGGTAGCCGGTCTTGGTCCCGGGCTCCCACCAGGGCTCAGAGCCGGCGATCAGGGCACACATCCTGTCCCAATCAGCCAGGTCCTGCACGGTGAGATCGGACGGCACTGCCGGGACGCCGATGGAGTGGGTCAGCGCGTGGCGGATGGTCGCCTTGTTCTTGCCGTGGGCACCGAACTCAGGCCAGAGCTCCACGATCGGCGTGTCATAGTCAAGGGCGCCGCGGTCTGCGAGGACGTGCACCACCGTCGCAGTCACACCCTTGCCGGTGGAGGCGCTGTAGAACGGGATGTCCGAGGCGACCGGACGGCCGCTGTCCGGATCGGCGACGCCCGCCACCGCGTCCACCACCAGCTCACCGTGCTGGTACACCGCGACCTGGATACCCAGCTCGGCGCCCGACTCCACCAGCTGATCAATGGCCTGTTGCACAAGCTTCTGCATGATGTTCCTTCTCGATCTTTGGCTGCGGCGCTTGTGGGCACCGTTCACCCGAGAGTCGCTACCAACGGTGAGATCTCGACATCTGCACAGCACTACTCGGCGCTGCCCGACCACCAGCTGGCCAAGCTCGGGATGATCTGGGACGAGAACCCGAACGAATGGGCGCATGCGCCCGCCCATTCGCGGCCCGCACCGGCCACCCGGCCATCTCCACCGCACGGCGGGCCCGGCGGCGTCAGCATTGGCCGGACGCTTCAATCCGGTCGCCGGGCGGCCACTCTGCTGGCCCGGGATTCGAGGTAGCGGTGCTCGGCGATGTTGGCGGTGGACTTCGCGGCGCGCCGGTAGTGCTCGTACGCCCCGGCCGTGTCGCCGGTCTTCTCCAGCAGATGCGCCCGCACAGACAGCAGCCGGTGATGCCCGGCCACCCGCTCGTCGCCGTCCAAGGCGGACAGCAGGCGGCTTCGCCAGCAGCCCCGAAGACGCCCTCGACTGTGCCTGCCAGCTCTACCTCACCGCCCCCGGCATCGGAGCAGGCACCACCCACGACATCGGCTCCGGAGTCAACCCCCGAGGGACTTCCGGAGCCGACCACTTAGTAGGGTCGGGGACTGGCGCGGTGGCAGATGCTCCGTTTCCAGTCCCCGCCGCTTCAAACCGTGCATGCAGTTCTCCCGCACACGGCTTTCCGACATCGTTCACCGACTGGCATGCGCCGTCGCCCAGCCTACGTTTCCGGTGAGGCGGTAGACCCCGAGCCGGGTGATCCATCCGTATGTATATCGGGTGGCCCAGTTCCGGCCCGCTTGGCCGTGTTTCCGGCTGGTGAAAATCGCCAGCCGTTCGTGGACGTATCCGTCGATCACGTTGAACTTCCGTCCCGAGTTCCCGTTACGGAAGTACGCTGCCCAGCCCCGTAGGACCGGGTTTAGATCGGCGACCACGGCGGACACCGGCCTCTCGGTCTTCGAGATCGCGGTTGCAGCACGGACTTTCTCCCGCAGCACTCGCATCGCTCTGACCGAGGGCCAGCGACGCAGGTAGAACCTGCCCCGCCATTTCCACGATTCCGCTTTCCGGTGGTGGAAGCCGAGGAAATCGAAGCCCTGTCCGCCCCGAGTGAGACAGACAATGCTGGTCTTCTCCGGATGCAAACGCATCCCGAGCTGTCCCAGCACCCTCGCCGCCAATTCCCGGGCCTGCTCGGCCCGGTGCTCGGTCGGTGACAGAACCACGAAATCGTCGCAGTACCTCACCAACACTCCCAGCCGGCGGCCCTCGACCTGCCACGCCTCATCGAGGACATGCAGCGCGATATTCGCCAAGAGCGGGGAAATCGGTGAGCCCTGCGGGGTTCCCGCCCCGGTCAGGGAGGTCACCCCGCCCTCCAGAACGCCCATCCTCAGCCAAGCCCGGATCAGCTTCAGGAACGGCCGATCCACCACATGTCGGGCCACCTGGGCCATCAACGCGTCGTGGTCGATCGTCCCGAAGCAGTCCCGGATATCGGCCTCGAACACCCACTCCCGCCGCTGGTTCGCCGCGACGCGCACGGCTTCACACGCGTCGATCGCGGACCTTTTGGGCCGGAATCCGTAGCTCGACTCGGTGAATTGGGCCTCGAAGACCGGTTCCAGGACCAGTTTCGCGGCCGTCATCACCACCCGGTCCGCACGGTGGGAATCGACAGCGGCCGGAACTCCCCCGGCCGCCCCGGCTTGGGAATCCGGACCCGCCGCAGCACCGACGGACGATACGTATACGTCCGCAGCCGCTCGGCCAGATCCTGGAGGAATGCATCCACCCCCGAGGCCGCCACCGCGTCGACAGTCAAGCCGTCCACGCCCGGGGCTCCTCGGTTCGCACACACACCGGCCCATGCCCGCCGAAGAACGTCCATGCGGTGGACATGGCTATACAGGGCGTGAAACCGGCGTTCGGGTTCTTGCTTGGCACAGCGGTAAAGCGTCCGCTGCAAGGCCCGGACCTTGTCCAAAGGACGGCCGCCCAGTCCCGCGGCGCCTTCCTCCCGGCGGATGGAACTAGCCGAAACAGCACTCATCCGGGTCCCTCCCTGATCGCGGATCGCATCGATGAAGCAGGGGCCCTTCGCTCCCGGCGGGTTGTGTTGTCCCACCGATCACCACTACTACGACCCCCTCCGACTGCCTCTCGACAGCCCGCCATTTCCCGGTTCTGCCGGTTATAGGCAGGTCACGCTTCCCGGGCCGCAAACCCGGGGCCGAGGAGGCCCTCTCCAGTTCCCAGGACAGCCCTCCGACCATTCCACGCCCCTTACGCCGGGAGGTTCTTCAGCGACCGCTCCAGGTCCAAGATCGCTTTCCGTGGCCTTCGCCAAACAAGCACAGGCTCGGCTCCTCCTTGGCCCGCCCACGGGCGGGGGTTAAATGACGACGCTGCAGGCTTCACTTCATGTTGCGGACTGTGGGCAGGGCGAGGTTCTGACCTGCGGTGCCTACGGTTGAGTGGGACAGGTCGGCGGCCGATGTCCCGCTCAACCGTAGGCAGCCGTCTCTAGGATGTTCATCGCGGAAGTCCACTGGTCGGCCCCGGAGGTGTCATGCCCCTGCATATGAAGTTGAGTGCGATAATACTCGACTGCCCTGATCCGTTGGTTCTGGCGGCGTTCTATCAGCAGGCCACCGGCCTCGAACCCCATCCGAAGTCGGACGCCGACTTCGCCGCTCTCAACCGTGAGGACGGACTCTTCATCGGTTTCCAACGGGTCGACGACTACCAGGCTCCGCGCTGGCCTGGCCAAATCGTTCCTCAGCAGCTGCACCTTTGCTTCGACGTTGTGGATCTGGACGAGGCCGAGGCCCGGCTGCTGGAGCTGGGTGCGGGGAAGCCGGATCACCAGCCTCATGAGACCGCCAGGGCGCGGGTTCTCACTGATCCAGCTGGTCATCCCTTCTGCATCTGCCGAGGCTGACTGGGGGGTTCAGGAGAGCTTCGATCTGTCTGGCTGTGGCCGTGATGGTTGTGCGGGCCCCGGCCGTACATGCCTACAGAAGATCGGGACTGCCTACAGATCGCAGAGACAGGACATCTCCGGCCAGCCTGACGATCTCAACCGTGCTGCTTCCCGCGACATAGCTGGGGACGTTCATCCGTACGCGGCTGGGGAGCTTAGGTCGTACGCCGACAGGTGCAGCAGTTGGGAGATCACACGCACGCCGCCCGGCAGATCGTCTCTGATCAGCACGTCGAGGCGGTCGGAGTGGTGGACGTAACCGCCGTGCTCGCCTTGTACCGAGGTGCTGCCACCGGTCTCGGCCCGCCCCAGGCAGGCTGCCTGAAGCGTGCCGGAGAGCTCTCCGGCGAATTCCTGCGCGAAGCGCCACGGGCGCCCGGCGGCGGGCAGAGTGAGGGACAGCTGCCATGAACTGCTGCCGGCCAGAGGGCTGACGCCGGACCAGGCGGCTATCAGTTCGCCCTGCTCCAGCCCCGCCAGGGTCTCCACGGCCCAGGCCGCCTCCGCCAAAGCGACCGGCTGGGACAGCGCACGAAGCAGCGCGGTGCGGTCGAAGCCTGCCCGGGACAGCGCGGATGCGAGAGAGCTGAGGTGCTGGTGGCCGTCCGGCCCTGTGCATGGTCGGGCCTCTGGGGAAGGCCGGTCACGAGTTACCGGATTCCAGGGAGAGACGCTCATGCGAGGCGAGCGCGGTGCGAACGACGCGGTGCCGGATACTCGACCACCGCTTCGTGGCGAAGGCCTGGCATGTGTGCTTCGTCAGGTGAGAGGGACGGGCCGTGGCATTGCTGGACGGCGGCGTCGCCTTGGCCGACAAGGTCCTCATACACCCCGACCTTGAACCTGATCAGGTCCAGGGACTCGGTGAGCCTGCCGATCTGGGCGGTGACCTGCTCCTGGTGCTCGCGCATGAGCGCGAGCCGTTCCGCCGCGTTGCCTGCGCCTTCTCTGACGAGGTCGGCGTATCGGCGCAGCACGGTCAGGGGCATGCCGGAAGCGCGGAGAATGATGCAGACGGTCAGCCAGTCCACGTCGTCCTGGCAGTAGACGCGGCGCCCGCCGGGCCCGCGGCCCACGGCGTTGGCGAAGAGGCCCTCCTGCTCGTAGAAGCGCAGCGCGTGAACGCTCAAACCGGTGCGCTCGGCGACCTGTCCGATGCTCAGACTTTCGGGGACCTCGACCATGCGGCTCAGAGCCTGTCGGGTGGCCGGTTGATTACGCCACGATGAGGTCTTCGGTGGTCTTGGTTCGCGCGGTCTCGCGGTGGGATTCATGGCTCCACC
>NZ_JBVJWD010000065.1:0-30771 GCF_055602785.1 Streptomyces sp. NPDC037301 | reverse complement strand
TCGTCCGCCTCGACAGGACCGTCGAGCAGGACCGCGTGCCCGGGGCACCCCGACCTGAGCTGAATCGGATTTTGTAGCGACTCTGAAGCCAGGCATGATCGCCTCGGCGGATGGGCACATCCAGCCGCCCCACCGGGACGCCCATGCCGAGATCACCGCCGTGTGGTGGCCCACCTTCCCCAACGCCCTGCGCCCGCACTTTCGCGCCTTCTTCCTGGCGGCCCTTGATCATCCTGTCCCTGTCGAGCCCAACGGCCGACAGAGTCCCGGTGAGCAGGCCGGCATCGGCACGCTTTCCTACTGGATCATCGACATGCGGGTGATCGCCCGCTGGCTGGACGACCAGGGCCTCGAGAACCTCTCGGACGTTCGTGACCATGACCTGGACGCCTTCCGGACGTACGTCCTCGACCTGGAGGGCAGCGATGGGCGAAAAGCGGACTTGATCGGCGCGGTACGGACTCTGTGGCTCTTCCGCGACCACATGCCCGGCAAGTGCCGTCTTGACTGCGACTTCCCCTGGGCCGGCCAGACCGCCAACGAGGTCGTCGGCGCGACGGTGAAGAAGCGGAGGGAGAACAAAACCCCGCGTATCGCGGACGCGACCATGGAGGCCCTGCTGGGCTGGGTACTGGTGATGATCGAGAAGATCGGACCCGACATCCGGGATGCATGGCTTGAATATCAGCAGCTCGATGCCTGCACACATCTGTCACAGACCAAGTACAGCGGAGAGCGGCAACAGCGGCTCCTCACCTACATCGGGCACTGCCAGCAGAACGACCTCGCCCTGCCCGGCTATGCGCAGGAGCACGGTATAGAGATAGCCGGCGGTCACATCAACCGACTCATCGGCGTCCCGAAGACGCTACGCAGCGGTCTGACCGCCGGGCAGACGAGACTCCTCGCCCACAGTGGTCTGGCCGTGAGTCCCGTGGCCGGAGTCGGGACGATCAACGGCCGGGTGAACGGCAAACCGTGGCGGGAGAACCCCATTGATGTCGCGGAGCTTCCCACGCTGGTCCGACTGTTGAGTGCCGCGCTGTTCACGGCCATCTGCTACCTCTCCGGCATGCGTCCGGGAGAGGTGCTCAACCTGCGGCGCGGCTGCCGCAGCATTGACGACGAGACGGGGGAACTGCAGGTCAACGGGCACCGCGGCAAAGGCTTCGACCGCGCACCTGACAGCCCGGACTTCGCTGAGCCGCTGTGGCCCTGGGTCGTGGTGGAGACAGTCCACGCGGCCATCGCGCTTCTCGAGAGCCTGCACGAGCCCCCTACTGTCCCCCTCCAGCCTCGTCGCCGCTCACCACGAGCGCCCGTCCACCGTCAACGCCCGCAAGAGCGGGGCCATGAACAACGACATCCAGGACCTGATCTCCTGGATCAATGCCAGCTTCCGGCGAGCGGATGGCAACGACACCATTCCGGCCGACCCCGCTGGCCACATCTATGCCACCCGCTACCGACGAACCCTGGCCCGATTCATCGTCCGCAGGCCAAGAGGACTGATCGCGGCCGCACTTCAATACGGACATGTAGACACAAAAGTAACGCTGAGTTATGCGGGCAACGAGGACCCGGCGTGGCTCCAGGACGTGGCAGTGGAGAAACTCGAATTGATCACCGACCAGATCGAGGAGGACACCCGCCGCCTCGAAGCCGGTGAACATGTCAGCGGGCCTTCCGCCCAGGAGTACCGGGAACGCGTCGCACGGTCCGCACCCTTCGCCGGCCGGGTCGTGACAGGTGTACGCAACGTCGAGCGGCTCCTCGAACAAGCCGACCCCGCAGTTCACCACGGACAGGCAATGACCTGTGTGTGGCAGGCCGCGACCGCTGCCTGCCGGAAGGCGAAGCTCACCCTGGGCCTGCCCGGCGCCGACGCCCCGGACGAGGCCGAGTGCCGGTCCGCCTGCGCGAACCTCGCGTACACCGACCGCGACATCAGAACTGCAGTAAGAACTCGTCATCCTGCAAGCAGACGCTGCAATCCGCTGGCACCCAAGCCGCGTCGGGACCGGGCCGCCGCCCAGGCCGCGCGGCATCTGACCATCATCGAGCGCCACCACTGTACGAGGGAAGACGAGGAAGGCATCGCATGACGAGTCGACGCTCCCGGGACCGGGAAGCCGAGTGCACGGCGCTGCGGAGTGCCGCGGACTGTCTCCTTGCCGGCACCCCGCTGCGATCGGAGTCAGGACGACTCACGGCCACCGAGCTGCTGCGCGAGTCCGGCCTGAGACGAGATGTCGCCTACGGCGACCACCGGGACCTCGTCCTGGAGTTCCAGGCTCGCGTCAGAGCCCAGAACGCCACACCGGCTGCCATGCAGGAACTGGCCGACAAGTACAGCGCGGTGAAGGAGAAGCTCGCGGCCGTCACGGAGAACCTCGCGAAGGAACAGCTCGTCAGCGCCGCACTGCGTCGGATCGTCGCCGAGCTCGACCTTGAACTGATGCAAGCCCGAGAGGAGCTTGAGCAGTCCCGGAACGTCACCCGTCTTCCCGCACCGCGTCGGTGACCGTGCGGGGTAGCGGCGGGGCGCACGCCCCAGGTGCGCAAACGCAGTGGCGCGAGCCCACTCGAAGTTGTGAACGGGTCCGCTCCGCTGCAGTGCTCAGGGCAGGACGGCGGCCGGTTGCGACTCGGTGTCGACCGACTTGCGAGCGGCGAGGTATCGCTCGGCGTCCAGGGCCGCGGCCGCGCCAGTCCCGGCGGCGGTGATGGCCTGACGGTAGGTGTGGTCGACGACGTCGCCAGCGGCGAAGACGCCGGGGAGGTTCGTACGGGTGGAGGGCGCCTCCACCTTGATGTACCCCTCGTCGTCCAGGTCGATCTGACCGGTGAAGAGCTCGGTGCGCGGGTCGTGGCCGATCGCGATGAACAGCCCGGTGACCGTCAGGTCGCGCGTCTTGCCGGTGAAGGTATCGCGCAGGACGACACCGCCGAGCATGCCGTTCTCTTCCTTGATCTCCGCGATCTCGCTGTCGAAGGCGAAGGAGATCTTGTCGTCGGAGAAGGCCCGGTTCTGCATCACCTTCGAGGCGCGCAGGGCGGAGCGGCGGTGGACGATGGTCACGGACTTGGCGAAGCGGGTCAGGAAGGTGGCTTCCTCCATGGCGGTGTCGCCGCCGCCGACCACGACGATGTCACGGTCGCGGAAGAAGAATCCGTCGCAGGTGGCGCACCAGGACACGCCGCGTCCGGAGAGTTCTTCCTCCCTGGGGATGCCGAGTTTGCGGTAGCCGGAGCCGGTCGCGACGATCACGGTCTTCGCGCGGTGGACAGTGCCGGTCGAGGCGGTGAGCAGTTTGACGGGGCCGGTGAGGTCGACGTCGGTGATGTCGTCGTCGATCATCTCGGCGCCGAACTTCTCGGCCTGGGCCCGCATCTTGTCCATCAGGTCGGGGCCGTCGACGCCCTCCGGAAAGCCGGGGAAGTTCTCGACCTCGGTGGTGGTGGTCAGGGAACCGCCGACGAAGATGCTGCTGCCGAACAGTACGGGCTTGAGCCGGGCGCGGGCGGTGTAGAGGGCGGCGGTGTATCCGGCGGGGCCGGAGCCGATGATGACGACGTCGTGGATGCCGCTCACGCCGTGGCCTCCGGGGCGATTTCGGCGATCAGGCCCTCGACGAGGGTCTTGATCTCGTCGCGGATGGGGCGGACGGCCGCCACGCCCTGTCCGGCCGGGTCTTCGAGCTTCCAGTCGAGGTAGTGCTTGCCGGGGAAGACGGGGCAGGTGTCGCCGCAGCCCATGGTGATGCACACGTCGGACTCACGGACGGCGTCGATCGTGAGGATCTTCGGGGTCTCGGCGGAGATGTCGATGCCGACCTCGGCCATGGCCGCGACGGCGGCCGGGTTGACGGCGTCGCCGGGGCTGGAGCCGGCGGAGCGGACCTCGACGCGGTCGCCGGCCAGGTGGGTCAGCCAGGCGGCGGCCATCTGGGAGCGGCCGGCGTTGTGGACGCAGACGAACAGGACGGACGGCTTGCCGGAGGACTCGGCCATGTTGATCGTTCTCTCTCGTCGCATGGCGGGACCAGCCGCCAATGACTTCAGCCCCTGCTGGTATCAGCAGGCAATGATGTGAGAGTATCAGTGCATGCTGACTTCAGTCGATCCTGATCTGATCCGGGTGCTGGGCGATCCGCTCCGCCTCCGGATCGTGACCCTGCTGGCGCGCGAGACGCTCTGCACGACGCACCTGGTCGAGGAGACCGGAGCGAAGCAGACCAACCTGTCCAACCACATGAAGGTGCTGCGCGAGGCAGGTGTGGTGGAGACGGAGCCGTGCGGCCGCTTCACCTACTACAAGCTGCGCCCCGAGGTTCTGGCCGGCCTCTCCGAGCAGTTCGCCGCGCTGGCCGAGTCCGCCCGCAGCGCCGCCGAGAACAAGAGGGCCTGCCCGTGACCACCGCGCGTACCACGACGGCCACCGCTGCCGACCAGGCCGCGGGCGGGGACGACTCGATCGTCAGGAAGCTCTCCACGCTCGACCGCTATCTCGCGGTGTGGATCCTGCTCGCCATGGCCGTCGGCCTGGGCCTGGGGCGGCTGATCCCCGGGATGAACGACGCGCTGGCGAAGATCGAGGTCGGCGGGATCTCCCTGCCGATCGCGCTCGGCCTGCTGGTGATGATGTATCCGGTGCTGGCCAAGGTCCGCTACGACAGGCTCGACACCGTCACCGGCGACCGCAAGCTGATGGTGTCCTCGCTGGTCATCAACTGGATCATCGGCCCGGCCGTCATGTTCGCCCTGGCGTGGATCTTCCTGCCCGACCTGCCCGAGTACCGCACCGGCCTGATCATCGTCGGCCTCGCGCGCTGCATCGCCATGGTCATCATCTGGAACGACCTCGCCTGCGGCGACCGCGAGGCCGCCGCCGTCCTCGTCGCACTCAACAGCGTGTTCCAGGTCATCGCGTTCGGCCTGCTGGGCTGGTTCTACCTCGACCTGCTGCCCCGCTGGCTGAACCTCGGCGACGGCCAGGGCCTGGACGTCTCCGTGTGGCACATCGCCCTCAACGTCATCGTGTTCCTCGGCATCCCGCTGCTGGCCGGCTTCCTCACCCGCCGCACCGGCGAGAAGAAGATGGGCCGCGAGTCCTACGAGGCGAAGTTCCTGCCGAAGATCGGCCCGTGGGCGCTGTACGGGCTGCTCTTCACGATCGTCATCCTGTTCGCCCTGCAGGGGAAGACGATCACCTCGCAGCCACTGGACGTGGTCCGGATCGCGCTGCCGCTGCTCGTCTACTTCGCGATCATGTTCTTCGGTACCTTCCTGCTCGGCAAGGCACTCGGACTGGCCTACGACCGCACGGCCACAGTGGCGTTCACCGCTGCGGGCAACAACTTCGAACTGGCCATCGCGGTCGCCATCGCCACCTTCGGAGTCACCTCCGGCCAGGCCCTGTCCGGCGTCGTCGGCCCGCTCATCGAGGTACCCGTCCTGATCGGACTCGTGTACGTCGCGCTCGCCTGGCGCAAGAAGTTCCCGCCCGCAGCACTCACCACCCCGGGAAGGGACAGCTGATGCACTGCCTCGACTGTCGCACCGCGGGAACGAACAGCCCCACCGTCGGCGTCTGCCAGAGCTGCGGAGCCGGAGTCTGCGCGACGCATGCCCGCATCGCGACCCGGAGCGTGCGGCGCGGCAGTCTGATCGGAACCCCCAGTGAGGCCGAAGCGCGGACGGTGCTGTGCCCGGTGTGTGCCGCAGTCGAGGCACCGGCCGCAGCGGTTCTGGCCCCGTGACCGGGGTGAGCGACGTTGTGGTGATCGGCGGCGGGCAGGCAGGGCTCGTCGCCGGGTACTACCTGCGCCGCAAGAAGCTGGACTTCGTGATCCTCGACGCGCAGAGCACGCCCGGCGGGGCCTGGCAGCACACCTGGGACTCCCTGCACCTGTTCTCCCTGGCCGCGTTCTCCTCCCTGCCCGGCCGCATCATGCCCGCACAGCCGGGCCAGGAGTACCCGGAAGCCGGGCACGTGGTGGAGTACCTGACTGACTACGAGCAGCGCTACGGCCTGCCCGTTCACCGCCCGGTCCGCGTCAGGGCGGTGCGCCGGGACGGCGAACGGCTGCGGGTGGAGACGGACGTCGGCAACTGGTCGGCGCGGGCGGTCGTCTCGGCGACCGGCGCCTGGTGGCGTCCCTTCCTGCCCGCCGTTCCCGGCCGGGAGGTATTCACCGGCCGCCAGCTCCACACCGTCGGCTACCGGCGTCCGTCCGACTTCGTAGGGCAGCGGGTGGTCGTGATTGGCGGTGGGAACTCCGGCGCGCAGATCGCCGCCGACCTCGCCACCCATGACGGCATCGACCTGACCTGGGTCACTCAGCGCCCGCCCCGCTTCCTCGCCGACGACATCGATGGACGTGCCCTGTTCGACGCCGAGACCGCCCGCCGCCGCGCCCTGGACGAGGGCCGCACCGACACCGGGGGCGTCGCCTCGCTGGGAGACATCGTCGCCGTCTCACCGGTCCGCGGGGCGCGGGACGCCGGACTGCTGAAGGCTCAGCCGATGTTCGAGCGGCTCGTGGCCGACGGCATCCGGTGGAGCGACGGAACGTCCGCCCGGGCGGACGTGGTGATCTGGTGCACCGGCTTCCGCCCCGCCCTCTCCCACCTCGCCCCGCTGGGCCTGCGCGGGACTCGCGGCCACATCGCCACCGACGGCACCCGCGCGGTCAGCGAGCCACGGCTGCACCTGCTCGGTTACGGCGACTGGACGGGTCCGGCCTCCGCCACTCTCATCGGCGTGGGGCGCCCTGCCCGCGATGCCGTCCGGCAGATCGCCGAGCTGCCGGCCTGAGCGTCTGCGGCATGCTGGAGGCATGCGGATCGAGGTCGTGGTCGTGAAGGAATGCCCGAACGAACAGCTGGCTGCCAGCCGGTTGGGGCAGGCGCTGGAGGTGGCCGGACTGCACGAGGCCGATGTCGTCACACGGGTGGTCACCGACCAGGCCGAGGCCGAACGCATCGGTTTCACCGGCTCCCCGACCATCCTCATCGACGGAGAAGACCCGTTCGCAGAAGCCGGACGGGCGCAGGGGATGGCCTGCCGTCTCTACCGCACGCCCGAGGGCTTGGACGGCGCCCCCAGCGTCGGCCAACTGCAACAGGCGCTCGCGACCGCCCTCCACCACGAATCCTGATCTCGGCTCACCCGGCCGCTGCGGTACGCAACCGCTTCAGGACGTGCCTGGCATCCCGGCCGACCCCTCGCAGGGTTTTGGAGGAGAAGCTGCGCTGGAACTCCATACCCACGAAGCCGAGACCCGGCGCCGCAGTGGAGAGGCCGCCCTGATGCAGCGGCGCGCCGTTGGTGTCCAGGGTGCCTGATCCGGTCAGGTAGGGGAATGTGAAGCGGTATCCGGTGGCAAGCACGGCCGCGTCAACCACTTCCTTCGTTCCGTCGGCCCACACAACGCCGTCGGTCATGAGCCGGCTGAAGATGTCGCGTCGGTCGACGCCGTGCTGGTCCAAGGCGGTGCGGTAGTGGCCGTCATCGAGCACGGAGACGGGGACCTTTGCCAGCAGCCGCCGGATCGGTGCGACGTCGAGGCGGGTGTGCTTGAGCCACCAGTGCAGGTCCCGGCCCAGCGGGCGCTGGGGTGCCCATCCGATCGGGCGCCGGGTGGCCAGGGTGGTGTCGGCGAGAGGGCCGAGTTCGGTGGCGACCTGGATCGCGGAACCGCACCCGCCGACCACGACGACTCTCTGCCCGGCGAACGCGTCGGGGCTGCGGTAGTCAGCGGCGTGCAGCACCCGGCCACGGAAGTCCACTCGCCCGGGAACGTCCGGAACAAAGGGTGTGCCGTAGTCACCGGTCGCGGCGATGACCGCCCGTGCGGTGAACTCCCGCCCGTCACCGGCCCGCGCGGACCAGGTGCCGTCCTGGCGTGTCATGGAGGTGACGGTTGTCGAGGTGCGGATGTCGGCGGGCAGGCGGCGGGCGTAATCGCGCAGGTAGCTCACCACTTCGTCCCGCCGCGGGTAGCGGTCTGGGTCGCCGGGGAAGCGCATCCCGGGCAGGGACGAGTACCGGGCCGGAGAGAACAGGGTGAGGCTGTCGTGGTAGTGCGGCCAGGACCCGCCCGGCTCCTCGGCGCCGTCCAGCACCAGAATGCGGGTGAAGCCGTGGCGCGGGGCGAGGGCCGCGGTGGCCAGGCCGGACTGCCCGGCGCCGATGACGATGAGGTCGGCATGCTCCATGGGAACGTGAACCCCTGGCCAGCGAAACCCGCCAGAAGGTGATGCAGCAGTTCACCGGGGGCATTGAGCTGACGGTCGGCGAGATCGCCGAACGGTGCGCACTGAAGCCGTCGACCGCCTCGGAACACCTGAGCCTGCTGCGCCGCGGCGGCCTGGTGATCTCCCGCAAGGAGGGCAAGC
Source organism: Streptomyces sp. NPDC037301 (assembly GCF_055602785.1). NCBI lineage: Bacteria > Bacillati > Actinomycetota > Actinomycetes > Kitasatosporales > Streptomycetaceae > Streptomyces > Streptomyces sp. NPDC037301. The sequence continues at coordinate 22,368 of NZ_JBVJWD010000065.1, read as the reverse complement.
AGGTCTTCTACCGGGCCGACGGCGCCACTATGGCCGAGCGCATCTTCGCACTCCAGGCGTACCCGGCGCTCTGCTGCCCGCCCGACTGCACCGGCTGACCCGCCGGCGCGGGCCGTTGGTCAGGAGCGCAGGTCGAGCATGGCGGACATGGCCGCCACGACGGACGGGGCGACCTGGTAGTAGACCCAGGTCCCGCGCCGCTCGGAGGTGAGGAGCCCGGCCTCGCGCAGCTTCTTCAGGTGGTGGGAGACGGTCGGCTGGGAGACGCCGACGTCGGAGATGTCGCACACGCACGCCTCGCCGCCCGCGTGCGAGGCGACCTTGGAGAACAGGCGCAGCCGCACCGGGTCCGACAGCGCCTTGAACATCACGGCCATCTTCTCCGCGTCACCCTGCGACAGTTCCCCGGCGGTGATCGGCGGGCAGCACGGCACCACGGTCCCCGCATCCAGGGCCGGCAGCTCCACAACTTCTGACTTCGACATCCGTCTATGTTGACACTCATCGATACCGAGTGGCAAGCTCCAGACATCGACACCAATCGAAACAGCGGTCGGATTCGGCTGCCTATCTCGGAGGACATCACCGCCATGACCACCACTGCAGACCTTCCGGTTGTCGTCATCGGCGCAGGCCCCGCCGGGCTGGCCGCCGCCGCTCACCTGGTCGAGCGCGGCATCGAACCGCTGGTCCTGGAGGCCGGGCCGGTCGCCGCTTCCGCGGTACGTAACTGGTCGCATGTGCGGCTGTTCTCCACTTGGGGCGAGGTCACCGACCCGGCCGCCGAGAAGCTCCTGGCGCCGGCCGGTTGGACCAAGCCCGACGCGGCCACCTATCCGTCCGGCGGGGACTGGGCCGAGCATTACCTCCAGCCGCTGGCCGATGTCCTGGGCGAGCGCGTCCGCTTGGACGCCACCGTCACCGGCGTCTCACGCACCGGCCGCGACCGTATCGTCGACGCCGACCGCGAAGCCCAGCCCTTCGTCGTCCACTTCACCACTGCCGACGGCAGTGAGGAGCGTGTCTTCGCCCGCGCGGTCATCGACGCCTCCGGCACTTGGGCCACCCCGAGCCCGGCAGGGGCCAGCGGCCTTCCCGCCCTCGGCGAGAGGACGGCGGCCGACCGCATCACCTACCGCGTCCCCGATCTGAAGGACCCGGCCGTTCGCGCCCGCTATGCCGGCAAGCGGACCGCCGTCATCGGCTCCGGCGCCTCCGCGTTCACCGCCCTGGCCACGCTCGCCGACGTTGCGAAGGGCGAGCCCGGCACGCACGCGGTGTGGGTCCTGCGCCGCGGCATCAGCGGATCCACGTTCGGCGGCGGCGCCGCCGACCAGCTGCCCGCCCGCGGCGCTCTCGGCCTGGCAGCGAAGGCAGCCGTCGACAACGGGCACGCCGACGCGGTCACCGGCTTCCGTACCGAGGCCGTCGAGCGTGACGAGGACGGCCGTCTGATCCTGGCCGGCGAGGACGGACGCCGTCTGGACCCGGTGGACGAGGTGATCGTGCTGACCGGTTTCCGCCCCGACCTGTCCTTCCTCTCCGAGGTCCGCCTCGGCCTCGACGAGCGCCTCCAGGCTCCCACCGAGCTGGCCCCGCTGATCGACCCCAACCAGCATTCCTGCGGCACCGTCTACCCCCACGGCCACCGCGAGCTGTCCCACCCCGAACAGGGTGTCTACCTGGTCGGCATGAAGTCCTACGGCCGCGCCCCGACCTTCCTGGCGATGACCGGCTACGAGCAGGTCCGCTCGGTGGCCGCGGCCATCGCGGGCGACACGGACTCCGCCGACCGCGTCGAACTCGTCCTGCCCGAGACCGGGGTGTGCGGCGGCGCGGGCCTGTTCGACACCCCCGACGCCGACCAGGCGCAGGGCGGCGGCTGCTGCGCCGCCCCCGAGCCGCAGCTCGTCCAGCTCGGCGTCCCCGCCACAGCGTCGACGGCCGAAGGCCAAGACGCGGCGGGCGGCTGCTGCGGTTCGTGACCAACCTGACCACGCACTCGAGCGGGGCCGCTGTACCGGATCACCGGTCGCGGCCCCGCGCCGTCCTGCCCGCATTGTGTGCCACCCAGATCACCAGCTGGGGCATCCTCTACTACGCCTTCCCCGTCCTGAACCCTCAGATCGCCGCCGCGACGGGATGGTCCACGGGCGCCACGACGGCCGCCTTCTCTGCCGCACTTGTCGTCTCCGCGCTCACCGGGATACGCGTGGGCCGCATCATCGACCGCAACGGCCCCCGCGCCGTGATGACGACAGGCTCGACGCTGGCAGCCGTCAGCCTCCTGACGATCGCCCTCGCCCCCAACTTCGTTGTCTTCGCTGCCGGTTGGCTGCTGGCCGGACTCTCCATGGCCGCCACCTTCTACCAGCCCGCCTTCGCAGCCCTCACCCGCTGGTGGGCCCCCGACCATGTCCGCGCTCTTACGATCGTCACCCTCGCAGGGGGACTGGCCTCCACCGTCTTCGCCCCCGCCACCGCGGCCCTCGCCGACCACCTGTCCTGGCGGGCCACCTACGTCGTCCTCGCCCTGGTCCTCGCCGCCATCACCATCCCCGCCCACGCCCTCGCACTCAAGAGCCAATGGCCCGCAGCACCGCCAGCCCCCGCTCACGTCAGCGGCACAGCCGGTGCGGTGGCGCGCAGCCGGCCGTTCTGGATGCCGGCCGGTGCCCTGACCCTCTCAGCGTTCGCCGCATGCGCGGTCGTTGTCGCCCTGGTCCCCATTCTCCTCGAACGCGGGTACACCACCAGTCAGGGGGCATGGGCCCTCGGCCTCGGCGGCGCCGGACAGACGCTCGGCCGTACCCTGTACGCCACCCTTGCCCGTCGCACCGGAACCACCGCCTGCACGGTCACCCTCATCGCGCTCGGCGGCGCGACCACCGCGGCACTCTCTTTCGTGTCCGGCCCGTACATCCTGATCATCGCCGTCGCCGCCGGCATGGTGCGCGGCAACCTCACCCTGCTCCAAGCAACTGCTGTCACTGGCTTCGTTGATCTCTAGGAACAGCGTTTGTCGACTGGTTTCGGAGTCACCTGCTGATCAGTGGGGCCGTGCATGTCGACGAGAAGTGACGGCACTACTGGCTCAGTCCCGGAGACCCACCTTTCGGGCAAGTGGCCGGCGGGCGTGCCTCCGGGGCTCGGCGGCTGATTTCCGCCAGCACGTCGCCTTCTGCACTCCTACGCTGCGGCCATGTCATACCGCTTCGCTGGCATCATCGACCGCTATCTACTCTCCGGTTCCGAGTTCACCCACAGGCTGCGCGCGGTACGGGCCGAGCAGTGGACGGTACCCACCCCCTGCGCAGAGTGGGACGTACGCCACCTCGTCAACCACATGACCCGGGGAAACCTCAACTACGTCTCTCTGCTGGATGGTGGCTCGGCCGCCGACTTCCTCCGGCTCCGGGACGAGGACGCTCTGGGCAGCGATCCGGTGGGTGCCTACATCCGGTCGGTGCGGGAGTGCGCCGAGGCGTTCCGGAGGCCGGGCGTCCTCCAGCAGACTCTCGACTACCCTCTCGGCCCGGTGACCGGAGAACAGGCCCTCGCAGTCCGCACCACGGACGCGACCATTCACACCTGGGACCTGGCCCGAGCCGTCAACGCTCCCGAGAAGCTCGATCCGGAGCTCGTCGCCTGGATCGAAGAGCACCTCGCCGAAATTTACGCCGGCTTGGCGGAGTCACCTGTCTCCGCCGACACTACCCACCGCTTCTTCGCCGCGCCAGGGGCTCCACCCGTGGCCGGGGAGGCCCGCCAAGCCCGGTTGCTGCGTCTGTTCGGCCGCTGAGCGAAGGGAAAGGCGAGCTCGACCTTCGACAAATGCACCGGAACTCTTCAATCTGATCAGCCCGCATCAGGCCGTCCCACGAGACCACCCGGGTGAGCGATAGCAACGACTCCAGCTTGGCGTCACGGACATGTAGTCTATGAATCTTCGCAGTTCAGAGCCGGTATCCGACTCCTGCGGTCGGTGATGTCGAGTACACATGGGGTGTCGACGCGGAAGTTGTCACGTTTTCCGTTGCGTCAGAGCCGCGCGCGGAACGGACGGCCGGAGTGTGAAGTTGTGTTGTGATGCTGCCTCTCGACGGATCGGTCAGGGGCCGGCGGTGGATGTTCAATAGTCCAGCGTTGTCGCTGCTTTCTTTGCGTGTCTCACATGCCTCAGCTCCCGTTGAACGGTTGTGGGGTTAGCGGTTGATGGAGGTCGTGTCGGGGTTGATCGGCCGCCGGGCGGGCGCTGTGCGGTGTGCAGTGGATCGGCACGTGCGGTCAGGTGGGGGCGGTTCGTTCCGGGTAGCAGGGTGTTCCGCCGGTGGAAGGAGGCGGACTGCATCTCCTGCTTCCATTCCTTCAGTGAGCGGATGGCGAATTCGCTGTGCTCGGCGGGGTCCAGAACGATGCTGCCTACCTGATGCCCGGTCAGTCGGCCTCTGTCGAAGACGAATCCGATCCTGCGGCGGGTCACTCCTCGCACGGAGCCAGGAACTGCGTGGCCAGCAGCCGTGGTGCCCTGGCGATGTGCAGGCCCGTCTCGTCAAGGCCTTCGCGGACGGCGCATTGCCATGGGGTTTCGCCGGGACCATGTTCCTGCCGGGCCACTGCTACAGCCCGGGGTCTCGCGCAGCACGCAGTTGGATGGGGTGGTCGGCTTCGTAGGTCACGTAGAAACAGCCGAGCACGGTGGCTTTGGTAGGGCGGCGACGTACTGATCCGGTGGGACCCAACTGCTGTTCACACCGACTTTTGGTCATCGCTGGCCGTTTTCGGCCTTCCGGAAGAAGGAAGGCTCAATTTCTGCGTTTGTGTCGCGGGTTCATTGGTGGCGGCGCAAGGGGGTTTGAAATGTGACCTGCGTCACGGTGTGGTAAGTGGCCTGCGCGCTACTCTCATCGAACTCGCAGCCGGGGGGCGTTACGTGGCTGGCGTGGCTCTGGTGGTTGAGCGTGTCGGGGTACCGCCGGACTCGCTGTTTCGATGGGGGAAATGTCTTGCAGCGTCCCGAGATGTGCGAAAACGCGAGCAATGATAGAGACGTGCGGGTATCGGATCTGATCACCACCTGCGATCCGGCCATGGCCTACGCGTTACTGTGCCGGGCACTTCCCGCACTGCCGCGCAACCGCGCCCTGGTCCGGCTGACCGGTCGCTTCGCCGCCGAGACGGTCGGCCGCCCGGCCTCGGAGCTTTCGCGGCTTGTACGGAACGAAGTTCTCCGGCGCGGTCACGACCTGCGGCTGCTGGTCGGCCACTCCGCCGTGGCGGAGCCGGTCGCCCGCAGCCTCATGACCCGCATCGCGGGCGAGGGAGCTCAGATCCGCGTCTCCTCCGGGCTTCTGCCCAACCTGGCCTTCTCCGGCAGCGGACTCGCCGTCGTGTACGCGTCCCCCCGGGATGGGCGACAACAGGCCGCCCTGGTGGCCCGGCACGAGGCCGTGAGCATGCTGGACCAGTGCCAGCAGGCGCTGTGGGAGCGCGCCTCGGAGCCGAATCAGCTCTGCTACGCCGTCCGCTCCGTGGCGCTCGACACGACCCAGGCGCAGGTTCTGCGGCTGCTCGGCTCTGGTGCGAAGGACGACGCCGCAGCGCGTCAGATGAACGTATCCGTTCGCACCTATCGACGTCATGTCGCCGCCATTTTGAAGTCCCTGCATGTCAACACCCGCTTCGAGGCGGGGATGAAAGCGGCAGAACTCGGTCTTGAGTAAGCGCCGACCGTCCACTCGGGAAAACACGGTTCGGCGGTGGCAGGTTGATACCAAGTTTCCTTTGGAAGAACGCTTGCTGAGTCGTCATCCGGCTTCCAAGTCGATCGCCGGATCACCCGGCCATCAGTAACGTCGCGCCATTCCGCAGGGGTGCGCCGAAACTTCCGATGGCGGAAACAGGTGACGCATGGCGACGATCCCGGAGGTCCTCCGGAGACATCCTGGCGGCAGGTCACGTCGCGTCCCGATGCGGTCGCCGCCGCGACGGCCGACCGGCGGCAGCCCTGCGCCTCACTGGATGCCGGCTCCGACGGCCTGCCCGTGAGCCGGTGGCGAGCCGGTCCTCTTCTCGGCGCTGTTCGCAGAGGTGAGGGCCGACTGGCCCTACAGTTTCGCCCGCCGCAGGGCCTGCCGGTCGGCGGGGACGTGGTGAACACTGCTGCGGCGTGATGGTCGTGGGAGAGCGAGCCGTAGGCCCGCGAGGACGGCCGTGGCGAGCTCGTGGCCGCGCTCCAGCAGTAACGCGATTTGTGTCCCGGCCCACCTGCCCCGGGCGCTCAGCAGCCCGGCGACCAAGGACGGCATGTTGCCCAACCTGGTGTAGTCGAAAGCGAGTTGGCCGTCGCGGACGATGGCGTCCGGGTGCTATCGCGCCTGCACGGCGAACAGGTCCGGAAGAGTTGAGTCGGCCGGAAACCGGAGCCGGGCCTCCGCAGCGGGCCCCACTCGATTCCTCCCGGGTCGGGCCGGGTTCGGAGTTCCGAACTGTTCGGTCGTCGAAGGACAGTCGCCGGAGACCATACAGACCTCGAAACCCGCTCAGGTTCCACTGGTGCCGTCCTTGACCGGAACTTGCCATCATCGGCGCCGCGTCTGGTGCGGCGCCACGGAGACCCATCAGCCTGCTCTCGGACCTGTTGCGGATTTCAGCGACGGACTTCGGCGACCGAGAGAGGTAGCGCAAGTGCTGATAGCTGGTGTGAAGGCCTCGCACGACGGCGGTGTCGCCCTCATCGACGGGAACCGCCTCGTCTTCAGCATCGAGGTGGAGAAGCTCGACAACAACGTTCGATACTCACAGCTGCGGGACCTGGAGCAGGTCGCTGAGATCCTGCGTTCCCAGGGCGTGGAAGCGGAGGACGTCGACCAGTTCGTCGTCGACGGCTGGTGGCCGGAGAAGGGAGCGGACGTCCCCAGCGTGGCCACCACACGGGGCGGCGAGCACCTCGTGCTGCCGGTGGCACCATACGTGGACGGGATCCAGTCTCTGGACCCGTTGCACCGGTACGAGTTCACCGAGCACCACTTCAACTCCGGGGCGCGGGGCTACGTCAGCTACCACCACGTCAGCAACCATGCACTCGGCGCGTACTGCACCAGCCCGTTCGCGCAGCGAGGCGAGGACTCGCTGGTCCTGGTCTGGGACGGCGGCATATCGCCCCGGCTGTACCAGGTGAGCGCCAGGACCCGAGCAGTCAAGCCGGTGGCACCGCTGTTCGCGACGACCGGCAACATCTTCGCCGACTTCTGCGCCTTCTTCGACCCCTTCCGCCACGAGGACGTCGCTCCCGAGGCACGCGAGCTGCATCACCTGGGAGTGGCCGGCAAGGCGATGGCCTACGCCGCGCTCGGCACCGTTGGGGAGTCGGCCTTCGCCACGTTCGACAAACTCCTGGAAAGCCTGCCGGAGATCTCGACCTTCAACGCGGCGGAGCTCGGTCGTCGAGTCACCGCGGAGCGCTCAACGCTCTTCCCCGGCATGACCAACGCGGACATCATCGCAACCTTCCAAGAGTACCTGGGCAAGCTGCTGCTGGACCGGCTCTCCCACGTGGTCAGGAAGCGATTCATGGGGCAGCGGCTCAACCTGTGCCTGGGCGGCGGCTGCGCGCTGAACATCAAGTGGAACAGCGCCATCCGCAACAGCGGGCTCTTCCGTGACGTCTGGGTGCCGCCGTTCCCCAACGACGCCGGTGCCGCGATCGGAACGGCCACCTGCGAGTTGTACCGGCAGACCGACCACCTGGCGCTGGAGTGGAGCGTCTACAGCGGCCCGCAGGTGACCGAGGGCGAGCTGCCGGCGGGCTGGACCGTCCGGCCGTTCGACGAACGCGAACTGGCCCAGCTGCTGCACACCGAGGGCGAACCCGTGGTGGTCCTCTCGGGCCGGGCCGAGCTCGGCCCCCGGGCCCTGGGCAACCGCAGCATCCTGGCCCCGGCGGTGGATCCGGGTATGAAGAAGCGGCTCAACGAGATCAAGAACCGGGCGGACTACCGCCCCGTGGCGCCGCTGTGCCTCACCGACCGGGCCGCGGACATCTTCGACCCGGGCACCCCGGACCGCTACATGCTGTTCGACCACAAGATGCGGCAGGGCTGGGCCGAGCGCATCCCGGCGATCGTGCACCTGGACGGCACCGCGCGGCTGCAGACCATCGACGCCTCGGTGGACTCGGCGGCGGCCCGGGTCCTCGTCGAGTACGACCGCATCAGCGGCATCCCCGTGCTGTGCAACACCAGCGCCAACCTCAACGGCAGCGGCTTCTTCCCCGACGTCGCCTCGGCCGCGCGCTGGGGCCGGACCCGGTACATCTGGTCCGAGGGGCGCCTCTACACCAATCCGCAGTCCTGACGTCTTCAGGTTCCCGCACCATCTCGTACGCGGAGGTTTTTCACATGGTCAATCCTTTCGACGACGTGGACGGCCGGTTCCACGTCCTCGCCAACACCGAGGGACAGCACTCGATCTGGCCCGCTTTCATCGACCTACCCGACGGCTGGGAAGTGCGCCTGCGCGATGGTGGCCACGCCGAGGCCCTCGCGTACGTCGAGGAGAACTGGACCGACATGCGGCCGGCCAGTCTCGTGGCTGCGATGGAATCCGATGAGCGCTCCACGGCCGTCTGAGCCACGGCTGGAACTCGCGGCGATGCACGCGTCGCTGAGTTCCCCCGTCAGCGAGTCCATGAACTTTCTCAACGAGGTGGCCCAGCGTTTTCCCGACGCGATCTCCTTCGCGGCGGGCCGCCCCTTCGAGGGGTTCTTCGACCTGGACCTGGTGCACCAGTACATCGAGACATACCGCGCCCACGCGTCGGATCAGCTCGGCGGTGATGAGACCTTGGTACGTCGCCGGATCCTGCAGTACGGGCGGACCAAGGGCATCATCCACGAACTGATCGCCGAGAACCTGCGGGTGGACGAGGGCATCACCGCCGACCCCGACGACATCGTCGTCACTGTCGGCTGCCAGGAGGCCCTCTACCTGACCCTGCGGGCGCTGCGCCGGGACGACCGCGACGTGCTGCTGGCCGTGGTGCCCAGTTACGTCGGGGTGCACGGCGCGGCCCAGCTGGCGGACATGCGGGTGCTGCCCGTACGGGACTCCGAGGACGGCATCGACCTGACGGACCTGGCCGAGGCGGTCCGCCGGGCCAGGGCCGCCGGGCTGCGCCCGCGCGCCTGCTACCTGGTGCCCGACTTCGCCAACCCCAGCGGGGTGAGCCTCGATGCGGACATCCGCAGACAACTGCTGGGGCTCGCCGGGGAACTGGACATCCTGCTCCTGGAGGACAACCCGTACGGCCTCTTCGGCGACGGCTCCGGGCCGCCCACGCTCAAGGCGCTGGACGACAGCGGCCGGGTGGTCTACCTGGGCACCTACGCCAAGACCGGGGTGCCGGGAGCCCGGGTCGGCTTCGCCGTCGCCGGTCAGCGGGTGACCGGGCCCGGCGGGGTCACCCAGTCGCTGGCCGACCAACTGGCCAAGCTCAAGAGCATGCTGACGGTGAACACCTCCTCGATCGCCCAGGCCGTGATCGGCGGCAAGCTGCTGACGCACGGCTGCAGTCTGCGGGCCGCCAACGTCAGGGAGACCGGGATCTACCAGGGCAATCTGCGGCGGCTCCGGGACGGGCTGGCCGAACGCTTTCCGGCCGGCGACGGTCCGGAGGTCACCTGGAACAGCCCCACCGGCGGCTTCTTCATGCTGCTCGCCCTGCCCTTCCCGGCGGGTGACGACCTGCTGGAACTCAGCGCCCACAAGCATCGGGTGCTGTGGACGCCCATCCACCACTTCTACGCCGAGACCGAGCCGCGCCGGGAGATCCGGCTCTCGTACAGCCATCTCCTGCCCGAGGAGATCGACGAGGGCCTGGACCGGCTGGCGGGCTTCGTCCGGGAGCGGGCCGCACGCTGACCCACCCGGCCACCGACGAACGAACCCAGGGAAGAACTCAAGGAAGGGGACCGTACTCAGCCATGGAAACCGTCGCCTCGCGGTACCGGAGCAAGCCCAGGATGTGGGGTTGGACCTTCCGATGACCACCGTCACTCTCGGCCTTCCCCACCCGGGTGTGCTCGCCGACACCCCGTCCATCGACCTCGACCGCCCGGATGTCGCCAGGGTCACCGGGATCGGCACGGCCGTGCCGCCCACCTCGTACTCCCAGCGCGAAGTGCTGGACATCTTCGCGATCGAGGACCCCAGGATCCGCTCGGTGTTCCTCAACAGCGCGATCGACCGCCGTTACCTCACCCTCCCCCCGGAGGGCCCCGACGGCACCCGGCTCATGGAGGCCCAGGGCGAGCTGCTGGACAAGCACAAGGCCCAAGGCACCGCCATGGGCGTCCGCGCGGTGCAGGAGTGCCTGAAGAACGCCGGCCGCGACCTCGACGACCTCGGCTACCTGTGCTGCGTCACCTCCACCGGCTTCCTCACCCCGGGCCTGAGCGCGCTCATCATCAAGGAACTGGGCATCGACCCCGGCTGCAGCCGCCTGGACGTGGTCGGCATGGGCTGCAACGCCGGTCTGAACGCGCTCAACGCGGTCGCCGGATGGGCCAGGGCCAACCCCGGCGAGCTCGCGGTCATGCTATGCGACGAGTCCTGCTCGGCCGCCTACGTCTTCGACGGCACCATGCGCACCTCGGTGGTCAACAGCCTCTTCGGTGACGGCGCCGCCGCGATCGCCGTCGTCGCCGGTGACGACGCCGTACCCGGCCCGCGCCTCCTGAAGTTCGCCAGCCACATCATCACCGACGCGGTCGACGCCATGCGCTACGACTGGGACTCGGCGCAGGACCGGTTCAGCTTCTACCTGGATCCCCAAGTGCCCTACGTGGTCGGCGCGAACGCCGAGACGGTCATCGGCCGGCTGCTGGCCGGAACCGGGCTGCGGCGCAGCGACATCGGCCACTGGCTGGTTCACTCGGGCGGCAAGAAGGTCATCGACTCGGTCGTGGTCAACCTCGGCCTCACCCGGCACGACGTCCGGCACACCACCGGGGTGCTGCGGGACTACGGCAACGTCTCCAGCGGTTCCTTCCTCTTCTCCTACCAACGGCTGCTCGACGAGGGCGTCGCCAACCCGGGGGAGTACTGCGTACTGATGACCATGGGGCCGGGCTCCACCATCGAGACCGCCCTCGTCCGCTGGTGACCCCGCAACCGCCCACCGACAGGCGTCCGGACAGAGAGGCAGAACCTGACATGACCACCCCCGCCGGCATTCCCGGCTCGGTCGATCCCGGCATGGTGCTGAGGATCGACGGCTCCCGGCCGTTGACCACCGCCCTCGTGGCGGAGCTGGACGGCCTGTGCGCCCGCGTGGAGGACGCTGCCGCGCCCCGCGCCGCCGTCCTCCTGCTCAGCGGCGCCCCCGACGAGCAGTGGGCCCGCGACCTGGCCGTTCCCCTGGTCAACAAGTGGGAGCGGACGCTGCGCAGGCTGGAGCGACTCGACATCGCCACACTCGCCGTCGCCGCCGACGACTGCGGCGGTACGGCCTTGGAGGCCCTGCTGGCCACCGACTACCGCATCGCCGGTGCCGACCTGCGGCTGTTGCTGCCGGGCGGCCGGGACGGGGTGTGGCCCGGTATGTCGCTGTACCGGCTGGCCAACCAGGTCGGCGTCGGCGTCACCCGCAGGATCGTGTTACGCGGCATACCCGTGCCGGCCCGGCAGGCGCTGGAGCTGCAACTGGTCGACGAACTCGCGGACGATCCCGAGGCCGCGCTGGGCCAGGCGGCCGAGCTGCTGGGTGCGGGCCCGGGCGGTGGCGTCGCGATGCGCCGCCAGCTGATGCTGGATGCCACCACCACCTCCTTCGAGGACGCGCTGGGCAGCCACCTCGCCGCCTGCGACCGCGTCCTGCGCCATGTCCCGGCCGGGGCCGCGTCGTGACCGGGCGCATCCCCGAGTCCGCCGTGCGGGCGGTGAAGGAGGCCGCCGCCCACACGGAACAGGTGGTGACCTCCCTGCCCAGGCCCCCAGCACGCGTCCCGGAACAGCGTGACCGGGCCACCGCCGCCAAGAACGCGGCGCGCAACGCCCGCCTCGTGCTGCTGCGCGACCACGCCGAGGCCGTGTACGACCGGCTCACCGACGGCCGCACGGCCCGGCTCCGGCTGCCCGAACTGCTCGCCGTGGCTTCCGAGGTCTTCCCCGGTCTCGTCCCCACGGCCGACCAGATGAAGGAGGAGCGGGCGCGGCCGCAGGCGTCGAAGGAGGGGCACGAGATCGACCAGGGCATCCTGCTCAGCGCCCTGCTGCGGGACCCGGTCGCCGGGCCGCACCTGATGGACAGCATGCTGCGGCCCACTCCGCGGGCCCTGCGGCTGCTGCCCGAGTTCCGGCGCACCGGCGTGCTCCAGCTGGACTCGCTGCTCCTGGAACGGCAAGGCAACGCGGCCCATCTGACGATGTGCCGGGACGACTGCCTCAACGCCGAGGACAACCAGCAGGTCGAGGACATGGAAACCGCCGTCGACCTCGTCCTGCTCGACCCGCACGTGCACGTGGGCCTGCTCCGCGGCGGCGTGATGACACATCCCCGCTACCGGGGCCGCCGGGTGTTCAGCGCGGGCATCAACCTGAAGAGCCTGCACGCCGGGCAGATCTCCCTGGTGGACTTCCTGCTCCGCCGCGAGCTGGGCTACATCAACAAGATCGTGCGCGGGGTGCTCGTCGACCACGAGGCGTCCTGGAAGTCGCCCACCATCGAGAAGCCCTGGGTCGCGGCGGTTGACACCTTCGCCATCGGTGGCGGCGCCCAGCTGCTGATGGTCTTCGACCGCGTGCTGGCCGGGGCCGACTCCTACGTCAGCCTGCCCGCGGCGCAGGAAGGCATAGTCCCCGGTGCGGGCAACTTCCGGCTCGGACGGCTGGCGGGCGGCCGTATCTCCCGTCAGGTGGTGCTGTGGGGCAGACGGATCCGGGCCACCGAGCCCGATGCCCGGCTCCTGTTGGACGACGTGGTCGAGCCCCAGGAGCTGGACGCGGCGGTGGACGTGGCCCTGGACCGCATGGACAGTCCCGCGGTGCTCACCAACCGGCGGATGCTCAACCTCGCCGAGGAGCCCCCGGACGCCTTCCGCGCCTACATGGCCGAGTTCGCGCTCCAGCAGGCGCTCCGCCTCTACAGCGAGGATGTCATCGGCAAGGTCGGCCGCTTCACCCGGGCCGGACACGCCCGGTGAACCACGTCGACTACCGCAAGGCCGGACACGTGGCGTACGTGACGCTGAACCGGCCCGAGGTGCTCAACGCCATGGACCTGGCGATGCACCAGGAGCTGGCCGGGGTCTGGGACGACGTGGAGGCCGACGACGACGTATGGCTGGCCGTGCTGACCGGCGCGGGCGAGCGGGCCTTCTCGGTGGGCCAGGACCTCAAGGAACGGGCTCGGCTCAACGCCGAGGGCGCGGTCGCCACCACCTTCGGCAGCCGGGGCCAGCCCGGCTGGCCCCGGCTGACCGAGCGGTTCACGCTCTCCAAGCCGGTGCTGGCCCGGGTGCGCGGCTACGCCCTCGGCGGCGGCTTCGAACTGGCCCTGGCCTGCGACCTGATCGTCGCCTCGCAGGACGCGGTGTTCGCGCTGCCGGAGGCCCAGCTGGGCCTGGTGCCCGGGGCGGGCGGCGCCTTCCGGCTGGCCCGGCAGCTGCCGCTGAAGACGGCACTGGGGTACGTGCTGACCGGCCGTCGGATGAACGCGGCCAGAGCGCTGGAGCTGGGCCTGGTCAATGAGGTCGTACCTGCGGCGGACCTGGACGCATGCGTCGAGTCGTGGGTGCGGGACCTGCTGGCCTGCGCCCCGCTGTCGGTGCGGGCGATCAAGGAATCGGTGATGCGCTCCGTTGACCTGCCGCTGGAGCAGGCCTTCGCCACCCGCTACGTCTGGGAGGAACGGCGGATGGCCGGCGAGGACGCGGTCGAGGGCCCCCGCGCTTTCGCGGAGGGCCGCAAACCCGAGTGGCGCGCCCGGTAGCCCTCCGGCTCCGGCTCCACATCCGACATTCGAGGGAAGGGCGAGATGAGCGACTCCCGTGACACCGTGACCCGGGCGGACCAGCCCGGGGTTCCGGCGGATCCGCCGCTGCGGCGCAACGTCGGCTTCCAGCTGCTCTGGCTGGGTTCGGTGCCGGCCTTCCTCGGCCGGGAGATCGTCGGCCTGGTCTATCCGCTGGTGGTGCTGGCGATCACCGGTTCCCCGGGCTGGGCCGGGGCCTTCGGCAGTGTGCAGCTGTTCGCGATGCTGCTGTGCGGGATCCCCGCGGGCGCCCTGGCGGACCGCTACGACCAGCGCCGGCTGCTGCTGCTGGTCGAGGTGGTCCGGTCCCTGGCCACCACCAGCGTCGCGATCGCCTACTTCGCCGACGAGCTGACGCTCGCACACCTGATGCTGATCGCCGTGGTGATCGGCGCGGTCCAGCCGGTGGGCGGCTCCAGCCGGATGCTGCTGATCCGCTCCCTGGTGCCGGGCCGTCAGCTCACGGCCGCGCTCACCCAGGAAGAGGTGCGCAGCGAGGCGGCCGCCATGGCCGGGCCTCCGCTGGGTGGCTTTCTCTACGGGATCGCGCACGGCCTGCCCTTCGTGGCCGCCGCGGCGGGCTTCGGTGCCGCCGCCGCCTGCACCTTCTTCGTACGCCCGCCCGCCCGCGCGGCCGACGCAAAGACAGCGGGCGGCCGGCAGCGGCCCCCACAGGACGAACTCCCGTTCCGGCGGCGGATGCTGGCCGGTCTGCACGTGCTGTGGGGCAATCCGCTGCTGCGCTCGGGAATGCTCTTCGCCGCGGCCATGAACGTAGTCGGCGCCCCGATCATCCTTGTCGTGGTGGTGCAGCTGCGCGACCAGGGAGTCTCCCCCGGGGTGCTCGGACTCGCCACCATCGGCATGGGCGTGGGCGGACTGGCCGGTTCCCTCCTCGTCAGGCCGCTGCATCAGCGGCTGGCCCCGGGGGTGCTGCTGCTCTCGGCCGGTGCGGCGGAGGCTGTACTCATCGCCCTGCTGGGGCTGGGACGCGGGCCCTGGTGGGTGGCGGGCCTGCTCTTCCTGATAGGGCTGAACGGGCCCTCGGTGCGGGTGCTGGTGGACATCCTGATCTTCCGTCAGGTCTCCGACGAGGAGCGTGGACGGTCCGTCGCGGCCTGTATGACGGTGTTCGGCGCCGGGTCCTCGCTTGGGGTGTTCGCCGGCGGGCAGCTGCTCCAGCACCTGTCCCCGGCGGCGGCGGTCCTGGTCTTCGCGGTGTTCGAGGCCGCGGTCGTGGTTGTCGCCCTGGTAGGCAGTCCACTGCGGAAGGCCGTCTGGCCGGACGACATGCGGGCGTGACGTGCTTTTGACATGAAGGTGTCAGACCTTCGATGGGCCCTTGTCCCGAATTCAAGGCGCTTTCTAGTGTGCGGTCGGATCCGGTGAACCGGACTGACCGGGAGAGGATGTTCCGTTGATTCCGCTTTCGTTCGCTCAGCGACGGCTCTGGTTCCAGTTCTGCCTGGAAGGGCCGAGCCGCACCTACAACGTGCCGACCGTCCGCGTGGTCCGCGGCCCGTTCGATCCCGATGCCTTCACCCGAGCCGTCGGAGATGTCGTAGCGCGTCATGAGGTATTGCGCACCATGATGCGCGAAGAGGACGGCGAACCAGCCCAGTTCATCCTGCCCGCGGAGAAAGCCCGGCCCGAGGTCCCCTACAGCGTGCGCGAGGGCGCCGAAGCCGCCGAAATCGACGCGCTGCTCGCCGCCGCCTGCGACCACCACTTCGACCTCGCCGGGGAGCTCCCCGTCCGGGCCCGGATCATCCGGACCGGTCCCGACGAGCACCTCCTGGTCGTGGTCCTCCACCACATAGCCTGCGACGGCTGGTCCATGGCCCCGCTGTGGGCCGACCTGTCCGCCGCCTACGCCGCCCGGCGCGCGGGCCGCACCCCGCAGTGGGAGCCGCTGCCCGTGCAGTACACGGACTACACCCTGTGGCAGCGAGACGTACTCGGCGACCTCGACGACACCGGCAGCGAGGCCGCACGGCAGCTGGCCTTCTGGCGCGACAACCTGGCCGACCTGCCGGACGAACTGGCCCTGCCCGCCGACCGTCCCCGCCCGCCGCACGCGTCGTATCGTGGGGCCACGGTGCGGCTGACCATTCCGGCGCCACTCTGCGCCGACCTGCGGTCTCTCGCCCAAAGCAACCGCGCCACGCTCTTCATGGTGTTCCAGGCGGCGCTGTCCACCCTGCTCACCCGGCTGGGCTGCGGTACGGACATACCGCTCGGCACCGTCGTCAGCGGACGGGACGACGAGGCCCTGGACGGGCTGATCGGCTGCTTCGTCAACACCCTGGTGCTGCGCAACGACACGTCCGGAAACCCCGGATTCGAGGAACTGCTGCGCCGGGTGCGACAGGCGGACATGGCCGCATACGACCATCAGGACCTGCCCTTCGACCTGCTGGTCGAGGCTCTCCAGCCGACCCGCTCACCTGCCCGGAACCCCTTCTTCGAGGTCTACTTCGCACTCACCGAAGGAGGCGGCGGCCAGGGTCCCGTCCCGGACCGGCCGGATCTCGGAGAACACCTCACGCTGTCGCCGGCCGAGGTTGCCAAGTTCGACCTGTCGTTCTACTTCCTCGAACCGCCGGCCGGGCCGACGGGCGCCGCCGGAATCGAGCTGCTGCTGGAGTACCGCACCGACCTCTTCGACTCCGGGACCGCCGAGCGGATCGGCAAGCGGCTGCTGCGGGTCCTGGAGCAGGTGGCGGCGGATCCGGAACGCGGCATCGACAGCGTCGACCTGATGGACCCGCAGGAGCGGCGACTGCTGCTCACCGGCTGGAACGACACCGTGCGGGAGCTGCCGGACACCACCGTGACCCGGCTGATCGAGGAGCAGGCCGAGCGCACCCCCGCACGCCCGGCGGTGGTCTGCGGCGACCAGGGCCTCAGTTACGCCGAACTGAACGCGCGCGCCAACCGGCTGGCGCGCTGCCTGCGCGAGAGCGGCGCCGGGCCTGAACGCTTCGTCGCCCTGGCCCTCGAACGCGGACCCGACCTGCTCGTGGCGATCCTCGCCGTACTCAAGACCGGCGCGGCCTACCTGCCCCTGGACGCGCACTACCCGGCCGACCGGCTGGTCTTCACGCTCACGGACGCCGACCCGGTGCTGCTGCTGGTGGACGAGGGGACCGACCGGCTGGTGCCGGAGCCGGAAACCGGCTCCCTGCCCCGGCTCCGTCTGGACGACCCCGCCCTCCTCACCGACCTCGCCGACCGCCTCGACACCAACCTGGGCGAGGTGGCCGTACCGGGTGACAGCGCCGCCTACCTGATCTACACCTCCGGTTCCACCGGACGCCCCAAGGGCGTGCTGATATCCCAGGACAACCTGCTGAACTTCCAGCTCGCCGTGCGGGACCGGCTCGGGCTCGGCCACGGGGACCGCTTCGCGGCGGTCACCACGGTCGCCTTCGACGCCTCCGTCCTCGAGCTCTACCCGCCCCTCCTCGCCGGCGCCACGCTCGTGCTGGTGCCCAGGGAGACGGTGCGCGAGCCGGCCGAGCTGGCCGGGCTGCTGGTGGACGACGACATCACGGTGATGCAGGGAACCCCCAGCCTGTGGGAGATGCTGCTCTCCACCAGCCCGGAGGCGGTGCGCGGCCGCAGGCTGCTGACCGGTGGCGAGGCCCTGCCCGAACGGCTGGCCGAGCACATGACCGCGCTCGGCGCGCAGGTCGTCAACTTCTACGGGCCGACCGAGACCACCGTCTACTCCACCTGTGCGGTGCTCCCACCGGACGCCCCGGCCCCCGTGATCGGCGAGCCGGTGGACAACACCCGCGTCTACCTGCTGGACGAAGGACTGCGCGCGGTGCCGACCGGCGCCGTCGGCGAGCTCTACATCGCCGGGGCGGGCGTGGCCCGCGGCTACTGGCGGCGGCCCGGACTGAGCGCCGGCCGGTTCGTCGCCGACCCCTTCGGTGCGCCGGGGGAGCGGATGTACCGGACCGGGGACCGGGCCCGCTGGTCGGCCGACGGCAGTCTGGGCTTCCTCGGCCGCACCGACCACCAGGTGAAGATCCGCGGCTTCCGGATCGAGCCCGGCGAGATCGAGTCGGCGCTGACCGCCCATCCGGCCGTACAGCAGGCGGTGGTGCTGGCCCGGGAGGTGTCCGGCGCGGGACGGACCCTGGTCGGCTACGTCGTCCTGCACCCGGAGTCCTCCGTTGGCCCGGCCGACCTGCGCGACCACCTGGCCGCCCGGCTGCCCGACCACATGATCCCCTCCGCCCTCGTCCCGCTCGACGCCCTGCCGCTCACGGTGAACGGCAAGCTGGACCGCGCCGCCCTGCCCGCGCCACAGCTCCCGGCCGCCGAACGGCGGGCCCCGCGCAGCCCGCGCGAGGAGATCCTGTGCGAGCTGTTCGCCGAGGTGCTGGCCCTGCCCGGAGTCGGCGTCGACGACAGCTTCTTCGACCTCGGCGGCCATTCGCTGCTGGCCACCCGCCTGGCCAACCGGATCCGTGCGGTCATCGGCGTGGACCTCCAGGTCCGGACCCTGTTCGAAGCGCCCACCGTGGCGCAGCTGGATCACCGGCTGCGGCAGGACACCCAGGGCGACGGCCTCGGCGCGGTGCTGCCTTACCGCGGCCACGGCGACCGCACCCCCGTCTTCCTGCTGCCCCCCGCCAACGGCCTGGGCTGGGGGTACTCCGCGCTGCTGCGGCACATCCCGGAAGGACACCCGGTATACGCACTCCAGGACCCCCGCATCACCGAGGACACCCCCGTCCGCCCGCTCGACGCGCGTGAACTGGCCGACGGCTACCTGCGGTGGATCCGGGAACTCCAGCCCGCCGGGCCCTACCTGCTGATCGGCTGGTCCTTCGGCGGAACCGTCGGCCAGCAGCTGACGCGGCTGCTGGAGAACGCCGGCGAGCGGGTCGCCCTGCTGGTGATGCTGGACGCCACGCCCGGAGCCATGGACGGCCGGGGCGGCGAGCCCAGTGCCCAGGACGTCGCCCACGTCGCCCTCGACGGCGTCGGACTCCCCGACTGGCAGGGCACCGGGTTCCCCGGCCAGGCGGAGCTCACCAAGGCACTGACCGCCGCCGAGAGCCCGCTCGCGACCCTGCCCGGCTCCGCCGTCGAGCGGCTGCTGCGGATCGCCCGGGAGAACCTGCGGGCACAGTCCCGCCACGTTCCCGAGCCGACCTCCAGTCCTGTCCTGATCTTCGACGCGGCTGCCCCCGACCCACAGGCACAGCCGCTCTCCCGGGCCTGGCAGCCGTTTCTCCACGGTTCCACCGACAGCAGCCAGATCGAGTTCGACCACGTGAACATCGTCAAGTCGGAATCAATGTCCCGGATCGGTCCGGTCATCGCCCGCGCGATTCTTCACGCCGCCGACGACGAGGGCGTACCGGCACGCGGCGGAGTGGTCCCGGTACGGCCCCGCCCCGCCGTACTCCCGCTGTCCGCCGCCCAGCGCCGCCTGTGGTTCCTGCACCGGCTGCACGGCCCCAGCGCCACTTACAACGTGCCCGTGGTCACCCGCATCAGCGGCCCGCTGGACCGCGATGCGCTCGCCGCCGCCCTGGTCGCCGTCGTCGTACGGCACGAGTCGTTGCGCACCCGCTTCGCAGAGGTGGACGGGGAGCCGGTGCAGCGGATCACCGAGGCCGGACAGGTACGAATCGAACCGGTGACCCGTGCCGTCACCGCGGGGGAAGCGGACACGGCGATCGCGGCCGCCTGCGCCCACCCCTTCGACCTGGAGCGGGAGCTGCCACTGCACGCGGAGCTCATCCGGACCCGCGACGAGCAGGACACCGAGCACTTCCTCGTCCTGGTGGTCCATCACATCGCCACCGACGGGAAGTCCATGGCCCCGCTGGCGGCCGACCTGTCCGCCGCGTACACGGCCCGGGTACGCGGCGCCGACCCCGACTTCGCGCCGCTGCCGGTGCAGTACGCGGACTACGCGCTGTGGCAGCGCGCCCTGCTCGACGCCGCCGGCGAGCCCGGCAGCGCCTTCGCCGACCAGCTGAAGTACTGGCGGGAGGCGCTGGCCGACCTGCCCGAGGAACTCGCCCTGTTCACCGACCGCCCGCGGCCCGCGGTCGCCTCCTACCGGGGCGGCGCCGTCACCCGGTCCCTGCGCCCCGACGTCGTCCAGGAACTACAGAGACTGGCCGCACGGCACAACGCCACCGTTTTCATGGTCGCGCAGGCCGCGATCGCCGCGCTGCTCACCCGGCACGGTGCCGGCACCGACATCCCCCTGGGCACGGTCGTGTCGGGCCGCGACGACGAAGCGCTCACCGACCTGGTGGGCTTCTTCGTCAACGCCCTGGTGCTGCGCACCGACACCGGCGGCGACCCCACGTTCGCCGAACTGCTCGACCGGGTCCGGGACACGGACCTGACGGCGATGGAACACCAGGAACTCCCCTTCGACCTGCTGATCGAGGACCTCCAGCCGGCCCGCTCGCTGGCCCGCAACCCGCTCTACCAGATCGCCTTCGGCGTGGAGGAGGAGTACCCACCGGTCCGCCTCGAAGGAGCGCACACCGAACTGCTGGCGTCGCCCGTCACCGCCTCGGAGTTCGATCTGCTGGTGGTCCTCAAGGAGCGCGGCGACACGTTCGATCTCAGGATCACCTACGCCGACGACCTCTTCGACCGGGACACCGTCCAGGCGCTGGCCGACCGCATGGCCCGACTGCTGGACCACGTCGCCGCCGAGCCGCAGACCCGGCTGAGCGCCCTGGAGCTGATGTCCGGCGCCGAACGCGGCCACATCCTCCACACGTGGAACGACACCGCCGAGGTCCCGCCGCGCACCTGGCCCGAGGTCTTCGAGGGCTGGGTCGAGACGGAGTCCGACACCCCCGCCCTGGTGGATGGGCCGGACCGGCTGACGTACCGCGAACTGGACGAGCGGGCCAACCGGTTGGCGCGCCACCTGATCGGCCGCGGGGTCGGCCCGGAGGTCCCGGTCGCGGTCTGCATGGACCGTGGCATCGACCTCGTGGTCGCCATGCTGGCCATCCTCAAGGCGGGCGGCGCCTACGTCCCCGTCGACCCCGCCTACCCGGCGGCCCGGCGGGAGTTCATGCTCCAGGACACCCGGCCCGCCGTGGTGCTGGTCGACGACCCCGCCCGGACTGAGGGCCTCAGCCACCCTCCCACCGTGCTCGGCACGGTCGACCTGGCCGGCCTCTCCGCCGCCCCGGTCACCGACACCGAACGCCTCGCACCCCTGCGCACCGAGAACACCTGCTACGTCATCTACACCTCCGGTTCGACCGGCCGCCCCAAGGGGGTCTCGGTCCCGCACACCGGAATCACCCGCATGGTGCGCCGACACCACGACTACGTCTCCGGGCCCGGGAACCGGGTGCTCCAGCAGGCCTCGATCGGGTTCGACGGCTCGGTCTGGGAGATCGCGATGGCCCTGCTCACCGGCGGCACACTGGTCGTCGGCGACGCGGAGCGCCTGCTCGCGGCCGGCCCGGACTCGGAGCTCACCGCCGGGGTCACCCATGTCACGGTGACGCCCTCGCTGCTCAGCGCGCTGGCCGTGGACACCCTGCCCGCCGGTGCCGTGATCATCACCGCGAGCGAGGGCTGCCCGGACGCCCTGGTCGACACCTGGACAGCCCGCCATACCCTGGTCAACTCCTATGGCCCGACGGAGACGACGGTGTGCGCGACGGGCACGTTCCTGCGTCCTGGTGAGCCGGTGTCCATCGGGGGTCCGGTCGCGGCGACCGAGGTGTACGTGCTGGACGAGGCGTTGCGTCCTGTGGTGCCGGGTGTGGCGGGTGAGCTCTACATCGCGGGGTCGGGTCTGGCGCGTGGGTATGTGGGCCGCTCGGGCCTGACGGCCTCCCGTTTCGTGGCGAACCCGTTCGGTGTCGGTGAGCGGATGTACCGGACGGGTGACGTGGTGCGCTGGACGCCGGACGGACGGCTGATCTTTGTCGGCCGCGCCGACGACCAGGTGAAACTCCGCGGCTTCCGCATCGAGCTCGGCGAGATCGAGGCGGCCCTCGGGACGGCCGACGGAGTGCACCACGCCGTCGTGGTGGTACGCGCCGACCGCCCGGGCGACCAGCGACTGGTGGCCTACGTGGTCGCCACGCCCGACCCGACGGCGACGGACGCCACACGGCTCCGCACCCACCTGGCCGAACGGCTGCCGGAGTACATGGTGCCCTCGGCCTTCGTGTTGCTGGACGCGCTGCCCGTGACGGCCAATGGCAAGCTGGACCGCAAGGTCCTGCCCGCTCCTGACTACGCTTCCGTGGTGGGTTCGCGGGCGCCGCGTACGGGGGTCGAGCGTGTTCTGTGTGGTCTGTTCGCTCGGG
>NZ_JBVJWD010000064.1:0-31072 GCF_055602785.1 Streptomyces sp. NPDC037301 | reverse complement strand
CCTGCTTGAGCAGCGCGGCGATGGTATCCCGGCCCACCGCGTGGCCCTGGGCGGCCAGTTCACCCGCCAGGTGGCGCAGCGACTTCGTCGTCCACGTCAGCGGCCGTATGGGATCACCCTGGGTACTGTCCTCGACCAGGGCCAGTAGTGCGGCCCGCAGCCCCGGATCCTTCTCGGCCGCGGCCGGACGGCCCGCGCCGGCCCGGCGGGTACGGCCGTGTGGCGCGGGATCCTCCTCCAGCTCGGCCAGCCCACGGGAGACGCAGCCCTTGGAGACTCCTGCCGCCTTCGCGACGGCGGCGATCCCACCGTGACCGAGTATCCGGGCCTCCGCCCCGTACAACAACCGACGCTGACGCTCGTCCAGATGCGGCGTCACCACCTCCAGCTTCGCCCGCAACGGACCGATCAACTCATCGAAACGCCCCATACCACATCAACGATCCGAAGGCTCGGAAGCAACCCGTAGAAAATCGACGGCCCCGCTACGGCAGCGTCGTCCACGACCCAGAAGCCATCCTCGACGCCGAGATCCCACTGGACCGGGAGCCTCATGAACACCTCGTGGAAACGGTGCTCCGGTGGCGGGGCGATGGCACCACTCCGCCACCGGCCGATCTCGACCAGATTGCCCTCCAACTCATCGGCTACGCACGCATGCTCCTGGAGGACGTCAACACGGCGTGCACAGACCTCTCCCCGTCCATCCCAGCGGCGATGCTCGGGCGGATCACCTGCGACGAGGCCCGACGACGCCTCGACTGCCGCCAGCCACCCGGAGGCCGGCTCGTGCTCGTTCAGTCCAGGGCCCGGCTCGTCAAAGCCCTGCACCAAGCGCTCGACCGCGCAGAGGAAACCCAGCGCCCCGCGGCCACGGCCGCGCCTTGAACCCCCGTGGACGGCTCGTTTCACGCTTCCAGCCGCCAGCGGGCGTGCGGGCGGCTTCGATCTCTTCGAGCGATGGCGTTCACCGGCTCACCCGCCGATCGGCCCGGCCGGTGTGCAGGAACTGCGCCCGCCCGTTCCCGTCGTCACCGACGAACGCGTGCACCATGTGCATGCCGTGCTGCGGCTCGGCCGGGATCAGCTTGTCGCCGTCGTACGCGACCAGTTCGATCCTTTCCGACGGACCGCCGTCGAGCTCGACAAACACCCCCTTCGGGTTCCGCTGGACCCACAGCCGGCCGTCGGCGTCCTCGCTGACCACGGTGTCACTGACGGACGACGAGTACTCGCCCACGAACCTCGCCGTCTCGACGCGTGGGGCGTTGGCGTCCGGCACCGGGAGCGCCGGCATTTCCACTCCGGCCAGCTCGCGCAGCACTCGGCCGACGAGTTCGACGTACAGCGGGAGCGGGTTGCCGCCGTTGGTCAGCAGTGCCACCGCGATGTCGTGGTCGGGAACCACCCGCAGGAAGGCGGACTGGCCGAGCGTGCCGCCGTCGTGGCCGACCACCGCGCCGCCCGGCCAGTCGAAGAGCGACCAGCCAAGTCCCCAGGCGTCGCCCATCAGACCGAGATCCAGCAGGTCCACCTCGCGGTGCCGCATGGCGAGCGCGCTCTCCGGCGTGAGCACCGCCGTCCCATCGGGCCCCCTGCCCCCGTCGAGATGCATCCGCGCGAACGTCAGCAGGTCCCGCGCTCGCATCGCCAGCATCGATCCTGCGGGCGCGTTCGACCGGGGCAGTGCCCAGGCCTGCGCGGGCTGCGGCTCGGCACCCTGCTCCGGCGAGAGGTGCCCCGACGCGGCACGGAACCTGACAGCCTCGTACGGGCTGGGGGCGGCGTGGGTCAGCCCCAGTGGCGTGAACAGGTGGTCGCGCAGGCAGTCGTCGTAGGACTTGCCGCGCAGCACCTCGACGATGCGTCCGAGCACACAGAAGGCGGCGTTGTTGTACGAGAACATCTCGCCCGGCGCGAACAACTGGGGCACGCCGGCGAGGAGGGTGACGAGCTTGTGCACCGCGTCGTCGCCGCGTCCGGTGTCGAGGAAGATGTCGCCCTCGAAACCGGAGGTGTGGCACATCAGCTGACGGACGGTGATCTTCGCGGATGCTGTCTCGTCACCGACGGCGAATCCGGGCAGGTACGCCCGGACCGGCGCGTCGATGTCGAGCGCGCCTTCGTCGACGAGCTGCATCGCCAGCGTGGTCGTCCAGACCTTGGTGATCGAACCGATCTGGAAGACGGAGTCCGCAGTGGCCTCGACGCCGGTGTCCTTGTTCAGTACCCCGGCCGCGCGGTCGATCACCTCGCCGTGTGCGTATACGGCGATCGATGCGGCCGGCACCTTGTACTCGGCCAGCAACTCGGGAAGGCGACTTTCCAACCAGCTACAGAGTTCATTGAGTTCGGGCATGTGCACCTCTTGTCTCTGCGAGGGAGAACGGGTGATTCCGGGAGGGTACGACCTACGCGCGCGTGGCCGATTCGTGAGAAACGACGAGAACTGGCGGAACCTTCATCGCGGCCGACGAAACACCCGGCCGCCGGTATGGGTTACCGCCGAAGCCAGTCCACCGCCCGGGCGGCGGCGAACCCGATGAAGGCGTCACGCTCGGGAACTCTCGATCGGGCGTCGACGGCCCTGGTGAAGACACCGACTGCGTACCGGCCGCCGTCCGGGTACTCCACCACCCCGATCTCGTTGCGCAGCGAGGGCAGCGTTCCGGTCTTGCCGCTGATCCTGACGTCGTCGTCCGCGAAGCCGGAGCGCAGCCGGTGCGGCCACAGCTGCAGTTCCAGCCAGCGCCGGACGTCGGCGCACGCCGCCGCGGGCGCTGCTTCGTCTCGCCAGATCAGGCCCAGCAACCGGGTGCTTTCCGCGGCGGTGGTCCGGCAGGTCTCTTCGGGTGTCAACGCACGCAGCCTGGCGAGTTGTTCGGCCGGCAACGCGGCCAGGATCCGTTCGTCGTCCTGGTAGTCGATCCCGAGATCCTCGCCGATCGTGCGCAACAGCTCCCCGCAGTCGTGGGGGACGGCCGTGTGCGGGAGGCCGAGCCGCCGCAGCGTCTTGGCGACCGCGGCCTTTCCCACCTTCCCGAGGATCAGGTCCGTGGCGACGTTGTCGCTGATGCCGATCATCAGGACGGCCAGGTCGTACCAGGACATCGTGACGTCGTGGCGGAACGTCGCAAGGCCGTACGGGCTGGCGGTCGGATGTCCCGGTGCCACCGCGATCCGCTCGGCGAGGTCGAATTCACCGTCGGCCGCCTGCCGGGCAAGCTCCACTGCCACGGGAACCTTGAACACGGACGCGGTGACCACCGGCTCCTCGGCGTCGATACCCATCTGTCGCGGGCCGTCCAGATCGGCCGCGTGCAGCCAGACGCGGACGCCGACTTCCGCCGCTCGGGCGGTGATTGTCGCGATCAGTTCCGATTCGGTGACCATGGGGTGATCCCTTCTGTCTGTCCGGTGCGGACTTTCTGTCCGGACCGGATCTGTTTGCTGGTGCGCCGGCCGGCTACTTGGTGCCGGTCGGCGGGAAGTTGAACTGTTCGGCGCGCTGCGGGACCCAGAACGCGATCAACGCGGTGAGCAGCGTGGTGCCGATCAGGAAGCCGAACGCCGCGGTGTAGGAGAACGCGTCCGCCAGCCAGCCCATCGCCAGCGGCGCGATGACTCCGGCGACCTGGCCGCCGAAGTTCGTCATCCCGGCACCGAGTCCGGCCACCGCCGTGGGAAGCACCCGCAGCGGAAGGCCGAAGACGCACATCGTCGCCATCCCGAACACTCCGACGGCCAATGTCTCGTAGACCGTGAATGTCGCCGCGCTGCCCGCCGACACCATCAGGGCGAGCAGGACCGAGGTCACCGTCGCGATGGACACCAGGTACCACCTGGCCTTGTCATGGAAGTACCGGTCGAACAGCCAGCCGCCGAAGATGGTCGTCGTGAAGCCCACCAGACTCGGGATCGCCGACAGCACGCCGGTCGCGTTCAGCGACAGGTGTCTGGCCTCGAGCAGATAGCTGGGCACCCAGGTGACCAGGCCGTAGCTGAGCATGTTCATCGCGCAGAACAGCACCGCGAACTTCCACACGGCCGGGGACTTCAGCACTTGCGCACGCGAGACTTCGGGCGTCGTCACCGCCGTTTGCGGGAGCCGGCTGAGCCGGTCCGGCAACGCCTTGGGCAGGAGCGCCCACAGCCCGATGCCGATGGCCGCGCCACAACCCGCCATCCAGAGGAAGGTGTGCCTCCAGCCGATGGCTGTCAGCAGTGGGGCGACGAGCAGGGGTGCAAGGCCGGCGATCCCACTGGCGGACAACATCACGCTGGTGGCGGTTCCGCGTCTCTGCGGTGTCGTCCGTTCCGCGATGGCTTTGAACGACGCCGCCGGAAAGGCTCCCTGACAAGCACCGAACAGGCCACGGAACAGCAGGAGCAGACCGAAGGTGCCGGCCATTCCGGTCAAAGCGGTGAACAGCGACCACAGCACGAGCGTGATCAGCATTGGTTTGCGGGAGCCATACCGATCGGCCAGGTAGCCAGCCGGTATCTGGCAGATCATGTAGACCAGCGCGAAGACGGTGACCAGCGAGCCCTGCGCGGTCTTGCCGAGATGGAACTCCTCTCCGATCGACGGCAGAGCCATGCTGATGGAGAACCGGTCGATGTAGTCGATCGACCAGGCGCACAGCATGACCACCATCGTGATCGTTGCTGTCCGGTTGACCCGCTCAGGTGTCCAGGTGTCCTCGGTGACCACCGCGGTCATGGTTGCCTCCGTACCGCTGCGTCGGGGGTGATGGCCCATCCTGGACATCAGGAGACGCAGCGGATTCGTGGAGTTCCACAAACCTTCAGGTGGTGTTCGGGCGGTGCGGACGAATGTTGACTCGTTGCGGCGTTCGGCTTCTGCTCATGGTGCCGGGCGTGTGGAGCCGGAGTTGCAGCATCGCCGCGAACCGCTCGCCAGGGTCGTCGAGGTTGATCTCACCGACCTCTGCGACCCGTCGCAGTCGGTACCGGAAGGTGTTGGGGTGCACGTACGCCGCGGCGGACGCGGCGGCCACGTCGCCGAAGGCGTCCAGCCAGCACGACAGCGTGTGGACGAGTTGCGACTGGTGCCGGGCGTCGTAGTCGAGCAGGCGGGCGACGGGCCCGGTCGCCACGTCGCCGCGCGCGGCGGCCAGATCGGCGAGGTCCAGCATGAGCGCGTCGACGTGGACGTCCTCCGCCGTGGCCACCCGCCGGGCGCCCTCGTTGGCGAGCAGCACCCGCAGCGCCCGGTCCGCGCCGTCGCGCGAGCGGCTGAGTCCGGAGCCGTCGAGTGCGGGCGGGCCGATGCCGATCGCCGCGTCCACGCGCTGCCCGGTGCGCTCCAGGAAGGTCGACGCGACGCGGATCGACCGCTCCTGGCAGTCCGCCCGGCCTCCCGGCATCGGCACGATGCCGTAGGCCACGTCGCCCACCAGCGCCACGGCCGAGCGCGCCTGGACCGCACTCAGGTGCATGGCCAGCGCGTCCGCGACCCGCTGGCGATCCGCGACCCGGCGCAGACCGTCCTCCGTCGACGGATCGGCGTCCGAACCACCGAACAGACCCAGTGCCAGCACGATCGCGGGCTGCCCCACCAGCCCGAGCCGCGCAATCGCCTCCGGTGCCCCCGAGCCGCCTTCGAGGGCGGTGCTCACCAGGTCGGCGCGCAGGCGGCGTTCGACATCGGCGCCCGCACGCAGACGCAACATGTGGAGCGCGACGAGCTTGCCGGCGTCGATCAGCGCCTGCGTCCGCTCTTCGGACAAGGGCCCGGGCACCGCCGCCCAGATCGAGCCGAGGATCTCGTCGCCGGCCCGCACCGCCAGCGCCACCCGGGGAACGGTCATCGTCTCGTCGTGGAGCGGATCGACGTACACAGGTGTATGGCCGCGATGGAGACGCTCGAAGACGCCGTTGCGCGCCAGGCCAAGCGTGAACCGTTCCGGTACCTGGCGGCCCAGGATCGTCTCCACTCGGGACTGGTCGGCCTCGTCCTGGCGGCCGGAGAAGGCAAGCACCCGTGAGCTGCGGTCCTCGATGGTGACCGGCGCGTCCAACAGCGCGGCCACGGCGTTGGCCAGCGCGAACAGGTCGCCCGACGGCATGCCGCCCAGCGTCTGCGGTGAGATGTCGCCGATGTCTCCCTCGACGAGCAGGGTGCGGAGCATGGCGGCGACCTGCGCCCACGAGGCGCCTCGGGTGAGTCCGAGCAGTGCGACGCCGGACTCGTCGGCGGCCCGCCGGATTTCCACGGTCGCGGTGAAGGGTGACCGGACGACGAGCGCCGCAGCGCCCTTGCGGCCGAGTTCGTACAGGAGGCGGACCACGTCGTCCGGTTCGTGGAAGCCCACCCCCAGGACGACGGCCTGGGCGGGGAACTGCGCCTCGTCGAGCGGGTCGTGGATGACTACGCCGCTCAGCTGCCGGCGCGTGCCCCCGCCGCCGGCTATCGACTCCAGCAACACGTTCCCCAGGTCCTCGAGAACGCGCGCCAGGCTTGTGTGTGGCTTGCCAGACGTCGGTGTCAGCACCGCCCAAAGGTAACTCCGACCGCACCGGAACCTGTTGGTCCGATCCGACCGGATTTCACGGCGAGTTCGTCGCGTGCTACGAACCGAGCCACACCGTCGAGGTCGTGACCTCCGCCAGCAGGTCGGGAATCGGGGTGACGCCGAGGCCCGGCCCCTGGGGCACGCTCAGGTGTCCGTCCTTCAGGACGAACGGTTCCGTGATGTCGGTCCGGTAGAACCGGTCCGACGCCGAGGTGTCGCCGGGCAGGGTGAACCCGGGCAGCGAGGCGAGCGCGACGTTCGCCGCCCGTCCAAGCCCGGTCTCGATCATGCCACCGCACCACACGGGGATCCCGTGGGCGGCGCAGACGTCGTGCACCCGCCGTGCCTCAAGGTAACCACCGACCCGGCCGGGCTTGATGTTCACGATGCGACAGGCACCCAGCGTGATCGCGTCGGCAGCGGAACGGGCGGACACGATCGACTCGTCGAGGCAGATCGGCGTACGGATACGACGGGCCAGCTCGGCGTGGCCCAGGAGGTCCTCCTCGTCCAGGGGCTGCTCGATGAGGAGGAGCTCGAAGGGATCCAGTCGGGCGAGCTGGGACACGTCGGACAGCGTGTACGCCGTGTTGGCGTCGACCTGCAGCAGCACATCGTCGCCGAAGCGCTCCCTCACCGCTCGCACCGGCTCGACGTCCCAACCGGGTTCGATCTTCAGCTTGATCCGCACGTAGCCGGCGTCGAGATAGCCGCCTACGACGTCCAGGAGTTGTGGGACGGAGTCCATGATGCCGACCGAAACCCCACAGGGCACGGAGTCCCGGGTGGACCCGAGCGCGGTGGCGAAGGACAGGTCGTGTGATCGGAGTTCAGCGTCGAGCACGGCCATTTCGAGTGCGGCCTTCGCCATCCGGTGACCCTTGAACCTGGCCAGGCGGGGCGCGACTCGGCTCGCGGTGACCTCGCCCTCCATCAGGGCCGGGACCAGGAAGTTCCGCAGCACGTGCTCGGCCCCGTCGACGTACTCCGAAGAGTAGAGCGGCTCTCCCATCGTGACGCACTCGCCCCAACCCTCGCCGTTCGTTGTCACGACTCGTATGAGCAGCAGTTCCCGTACGTTCTGCGTACCGAACGACGTCCGGAACGGTGCCACCAAAGGCATCTGGACACGCAGAAGTTCCACACCACTGGGCTTCATGACGACTTCTCCCTTGAGACCACGTACCAACCGGCACGATCGAATCCGATGACCCTGGCTTCCTCCGCCATCAGGCCTCCCAACACCTCCCGCAGCGCGACGCGCCACGCCTGGCCCTGATCCGGGTCCGTGCGCCGGAGTGTCTCGATGTCGGGCGGCACGGCGACCAGCACGACCGGCCCGTCGGCCACTGCGGTCAGCGGTCCCCCGTCAGGTGCGACCGACAGGGCAGAGGCCGCACCGCGCTCTCGCAGCGCGGCTACTTCGACTCGGGCAGCCTCACCGAGCGAAGCGGCGGACGCCGCCGGGCCGGAAAGCTCCCAACGGACCATCAGCCGGTCGGTGTCACCGGCGCCGTTGATGCCGTCGCGCATCGGCCCGTAGAAGTCGGGCAGGTAGCGCGCCGGGCCGGCGCCGAGTTTGACCAGGTTGAAATACGCGTTCCGCCGCACCAGGGGATCGAACGTCCAGGTGACCAGCGAGACGTCCTGGCACAACGCCCAGGCGCGCTGGTGCAGTTTGAGGGCGAATCCGATCCCCCTCCCGAGCCCCCGCGGCGCCACGCCGGCGATGTGGCTGTGCAGGCTCGCCTTGGCCGGGCTGCCGAAGAAGCCGAGGCAGGCTCCCAGCAGCTCCTCCCCTTCGTACGCGCCCGCGACATAGTTCCCCGCCGCGGCCATCGCCCGCAACAGCTCTGTCGTCACCGGTTGGGCACCAGTGCCCGGTTGCCAGATCGATGCGAAGAGCCGGCAGACATCGGTCAGGTCGGACACCTCGGTCAGGTCCCGGATTTCCACACGTGAGGCGACGGCAGCAGCGGTCGCGGCGGCCAGCGCGGCCGCGCTCACGGCCGGGGAAACCAGACCTGACTCATATGTCGCAAGATCTCTCACGGGACTTTCCTTTCCGGGCTTACCGGGCGGGTCACCGTGGTGCCGCACCAGGGTTGTCCGCCGCGTTCGTCGTAGCACACAGAGTTCACTTCGCCAGCACGGCGTCGATCAGGGCGGTGAGCAGGGCGGTGCGCCGTGGCAGTTCGGCTACGACGACGTGTTCGTCGTCCGCGTGCGCACCGCCGCCCACGCCGCCGAGGCCGTCGAGGGTGGGGATCCCGAGGCCGGCGGTGAAGTTCCCGTCCGAGGCGCCACCGACAGCGGCGGCGGTAAGAGCTCCGAGGCCAAGTTCGGCAGCGATCGTTGCAGCGAGGCCGAACAGCCTCGACGACGCGTCCGCCTGCAGCGGCGGGCGGCTGATGCCACCCGAGATGCGGATCCGCGAGCCCTCGAGTACGGGGCGGAGGTCCCGCACGGCCCGGTCGACCCGCCGCTGCTCCGCCTCGTCCCACACACGTACGTCGACCGCCACGCCGGCGCCTGCGGGAACCGTGTTGGTCGTGGTGCCGGCGGAGAGGACCGTCGGCACGACGGTCGTGCCCCGCTCGGCGTCGGCCAGTGCCGCGACTGCGAGGATCTGGTGCGCCGCCTCCACCCCGGCGTTCACCCCCTTCTCCGGTTCGAGCCCGGCGTGCGCGGCCCGGCCGTCCACTTCGATCCGGTACAGGGAGGCGCCTTTGCGGCGGCACTTCAACGCTCCGCCGCCTGCCGATGCCTCCAACACGAACACCGCGTCGCAGCCGCGAGCCTCTTCCTCGATCAGCCGCCGCGACGACGGCGAGCCGATCTCCTCGTCACCGGTGACCAGGATCGAAAGACCCGACCGGTTCCCGGCGGCAGCGCCGGCGTGCAGCGCCATCACGACACCCGCCTTCATGTCGAAGCAGCCCGGCCCGCGCAGCACTCCGTCCCGGACGGAATACGGGTGTGTCTCCAGCGATCCGGTGGGCCACACCGTGTCGTGGTGTCCGAGCAGCAGCACACGCGGCGCCTCGCCGAACCGCCACCTCAGGTGCGTGCACCCGTCGATCACCACGCGATCCGGTTCCGTGTCCAGCAGCCTGCGCCCCAGTGCCGCCACGACGTCTGCGCTGCGGGCGACGGCTTCGTGATCGGACGACGGCGACTCGCACCGCACCAGGGTCTCGATGTCCGCGACGAGGGCCTCCACCGCCACCTCGGCGCGCGTCGCCATCATCGCGGCTCACCTCGCAGCGGCTGTCCGGGAAGCGCGTCGACCTGCAACTCCCCCGCACTGACCACCGGGACACCACCGACAAACAAGTGCCGCACGCCCACAGACGGCCGCGTGGGGCCGAAGTAGGTCGCGCAATCGTTGATCGCCACGGGGTCGAGTACGACGATGTCGGCGTCCGCGCCGACCCCGAGGTGTCCCTTCGCCCGAGCGCCCGGCGCCACCTCGTCGAGGACCCGCGCCGGCAGGTGGGCACACCGCCGGAACGCCTCCGGCCAGTCCCAGGCACCGCTCTCCCGCACCATCACGCGCAACGTCTTGGTGAACGTTCCCGCGGTGCGCGGGTGCGTCGTTCCCCCGGGCGGCAGTGGCCACTCGGTGCTGTCGTTGCTGCCGTCGGGCCAGAAGACGGGCATCGCGTCACTGGCGACAATCGCGTCCGGGAAGGCCAGCGCCTGGTGCAACATCGCGAGCTCGCGCGGGTTGCCCTCGTCGAGGAACTCCAGAATGCAGGGCGCCCCGGGGTCGCTGTTCCGCAACTGCCGCAGGCGCCCCTCGTCGGCGATGCGCTCCCCCGATTCGAGCATCACGACACTCGACGGGGACAGGCCCTTCATACGCAGGCGTTCGGCATCGAGGAAGGCCGCTCCGATCGCCGTGCTGCCGGCCCCGTACGGGTAGGCCTCGACCGTCACCCGAGATCCCGACCGCCGTGAACCGTCCAACGCACCGAGTACCCGGTCGATGTGGTGGCCCGAAGTGCTGTTGACGTGGCAATGGTGCATCGCTGCTCCGGTCTCGGCCGCGGCGATGACGATCTCCTCGGAGCCGTCTGCGGGAGTTCCGGGATCCACCTCGACCAGCTCGCGGACGTGGGTGTACGTCGGCACGCCGGCCTTCGCGGCAAGCCGGGCGACAGCAAGGAACTCGGCAGGCTCACTGTGGGGCGCGTACCCGAGGAGGACTCCGATGCCGAGCGCTCCGGCGCTCAGCTCACCCTCGATCAGGGCCAGCCACTCGGCGAGTTCACGATCGGTGGAGGAGCGCTGCCATGCGCGGTTTCCCAGCACCGCGAGGCCGCTCCCGATCTGTGCGTCGGGCTGGATGCCAGCGAGCACCTGGGCCCGAGCACCACCCCACGAGGCGGAGAAGCCGTAGTGCAGCGGTCGTCCGTCCGCGGCGGCCTCGGCGTACGCACGTCCGATGGGCATGAGGCCCGCTTCCAGGTCGAGGGCCGTCGTCACGCCGTCCATGGCCTGCAGCCGCTGCCCCGCGATGGAGTGCACATGGCTGTGCAGGTCGACGAACCCCGGACCGACGACCAAACCCGTGACGTCGACGACCGCGCATCCCGGTGGCGCGTCGAGCCCTGCGGCGACGGCGCTGACCACGCCGTCGGACACGAGGACGTCGGCGATGCCGTCGAACCCTGTTCCCGGATCAATGACACGGCCACCACGCAAAAGTGTCTGCATGCTTTCGTCTCCTCATCGAGGACGCACTGGAGCACCTGCTGGCCTACGACCCTAGGAGGGAGATCAGGCACCGCTGTTGGTCCAGGCCGACGAATCCGTGACGGCCTATTCATGCACCTCGACGAACCCGGTACGAAGTACTGCTTCTTCTCCGGGCTGGACGTACCCGGGACGACCGAGCGGCGCAAGATACCGGGAAAGAACGCCGCGACGTTCCTTCGTGCTGCCCGCCTTCAGCCGGGATATCGCGAGGCCGATCGTCTTGCCGCCGGGGTCGCTGTAGTCCAGCGGCACCTTGAGCGTCGCGCGCTGAAAGGTGTCGGGGCCCTTCGCGTCGCAGCGTTTCCACTGGAGCTTCTGCTGCGTGTACTGCCGCAGGGGGTCCTTGGCGGTGGAGGTGTCGGATGCCTTGAACGCGGCCAGCGGTCTGCGCACGCTGCTCGGGATGCAGCCGGGGATCGCAGTGGTCGGGGAGGCTGCCGACGGCATCGAGTCCACCCGGCAGCTCCTCGCGGAGTCGGCCGAACCGCCGAAAGTCGTGGCGATCACTACCTTCGAGAACGACGGCTACGTCACCGCCGCACTCAGCGCCGGGGCCAGCGGCTTCGTGCTCAAGCGGCTCCCGGTCCCGCAGATCGCGGAAGCAGTGCGGGTGGTCGCGGCGGGCGAGGCGATTCTCTTCCCGGCGGCCCTGCGCCAGATGGTCACCGCCCGCCCGCTGGGCTCCGCCGAGGCGCTGCCGCAGGCGGCGCTGGCGGGCCGGGAGGAGGAGGTGCTGCGGTTGATGGCCACCGGCCTGTCCAACCCGGAGATCGCGGAGTCGCTCACGGTGAGCCTGGAGACGGTGAAGACACACGTCGGGAACGTGCTGACCAAGCTCGGCGCGCAGAACCGGACCCACGCGGTGGTGATCGCGTACGAAACCGGCCTGGTCGTGCCCGGGGTCGCGGGCTGACGCGACATCAGGTGGCCTGCCCCGGCCTGCCTGTGCCGCTGAACCAGCGTCCGAGGCTCCACGCTCTGGACGCCTCCCCACCCCGGGGCAGGCCCGGCTATGGGAGCTTGGGGAGTTACCCGCCCTCGCGGCGGGAGAAGTCGGCCGCGTAGGAGTTTCGGGAGGCCCTGCCGATGGCCCGGCCCTCCTCGACACCACCCTGTGTAAGCAGTGAGCGCACGGGTCGGCCCGGCTATGCGGTGTTTCCGTTGCCGCGCGGGTTGCCGGTTGTCGCGCGGGCGGTGACCAGCCCCGATTCGTAGGCCGCGATGACCGCCTGGGCGCGGTCACGGACGTCGAGCTTGCCGAAGATGCTGGTGATGTAGTTCTTGACCGTGGAGACGCTGATGTGCAGGTCGTGGGCGATCTCGGCGTTGTCGAGACCGGTGGCCATCAGACGCCACACCTCGACCTCCCGGGGTGTGAGTTCGCCCAGGTCGGTGGGGAGTGGTTGCGACGCGCCGTGAGGGGCCCGTACGTAGGTGGAGATCAGCCGGGTGAGCAGACGCGGCGCGACGACGGCCTCGCCTGCGTGGACGGTGCGGATCGCCGCGCTCAGGTCCTCCGGCGAGCTGTCCTTGGGCAGGAACCCGCAGGCTCCGGCGCGCAGGGCACCCACGACGTACTCGTCCATGTCGAAGGTGCTGAGGGCCAGGACCCGGCAGCCGGGCAGGGTGGCGGCGAGTTGCCCGGTCGCGCCGACACCGTCGAGGACGGGCATCCGGATGTCCATCACCACGACGTCGGGGCGCAGCCGGCGGGCGAGGGCGACAGCCTGCGCGCCGTCCTCGGCCTCTCCCACGACCTCGAAGGACGGGTCGGGGGAGAGGATCAGCGACAGGCCGCGCCGGACCAGCGGCTGGTCGTCCGCGATCAGCACTCTGATCCTCGGTGTGTTCGGCCGGGTCCTGGTCATCGGTGTGCCCCCTCGTGCTGGACGGCTGCTTCGGCCGCCTCGTCCGTGGTCAGCGGCAGGTCGGCCACCACTGCGAACCCACCGTCGGCCTGCGGGCCGACGGCGAGGGTGCCGCCGTGCAGGGCGACGCGCTCGCGCATGCCGATCAGGCCGTAACCGCCCGAGCCCACCGACGACGCCCCGTCGTGCGGCGGTGTGCTCCCACCATCGTCCCGCACTTCGACGGTGACCCGATCCTGGCGATACGTCAGCCGCAAGTACACGCGGGCGGGCCCCGCGTACTTGCGAGCGTTGGTGAGGGCTTCCTGGGTGATCCTGAACACCGTGAGGCCGACGGTCGGCGGCAGCGGGCGCTGCGGCCCGTGGACGCTGAACTCGGTCGGCAGTCCGGCAAGGCGGGATTCGGCCACCAGACGGTCGAGGTCGTCGACGCCCGGCTGGGGCTGCGACGGCGCGGACTCCGGTTCGTCGCCGGCCCGCAGCACATCGAGGAGTTGGCGCATCTCGCGCAGGGCGAGCCGCCCGGAGGATTCCAGGGTGACCAGGGCGTCCCGGACCACCTCCGGTCGGGCGAGGTTGGCCCGGGCTCCGCCGGCCATCAGCTGCATGGTGGTGATGTGGTGGGCCACGATGTCGTGCAGCTCCCGTGCGATGCGGCGGCGTTCGTCGGCCACCGCACGGTCGGCGAGAAGTCTACGGTTCGCCGCCACTTCCCGCTGCCAGCGGTTGACCGCCATGGCGGTGCCGACGACGATCAGGGCGGAGAGGGGCGTGACAGCGGCGTCCTGCCAGGGCGGAATCCGGCCGTGGCTCTGGCTCAGCAACGTCAGCGACACCGTCGCGACGGCCGCGACCGCTGTCACCCGGCCAGTGCAGGCCCTGGCGACTGAGTACAGGGCGACCAGCAGGACGGCACCGAAGTGTCTGGGCAGCGGCGCGGTCAGGGTGGCTGTCGTATCGAGTGCCAGTACGGCAGCGAGCGCCACCACCGGGTGGCTGCGCCGGACGAGCAGCGGCAGGGCTGCCAGCGCGACGAGGAGGAACCCGGCCACGCTCACGGCGTACCGGCCGTCGGGGTCGTCGAAGAACACGTAACTGAGCAGGTTCATCGCGCAGGCCCCGCCGGTCACCAGCGCGTCGTTGCGGGACCACGGCGGCCCGGCGCTGTCGATGTGCAGCGGCTCCCGGGCATCGCCGGGCCCGATGTGTCGGCGCCTGCGCATGTTTGTTCTCCCTGTGTCCGGCCTTACGGCCTCCGGTACAGAGTTGCACAACAGCTGCAGCGGCAGCACTGGTGGCAGCACCGTCGGCGGCAGCTCGCGGCCCGCGACCAGGATGGGGACCAGGACCTGGGTCCTGGTCACTGGCCGGGGCAGGACCCAGGGCCCCGGCCCGGATCATCCGCTGCCAGGACGCTTCCCGGCCCCTCGGGGTGATGGTCTGGATACCGGCCGGGAGCCCCCGGCAGACGTCCGCATGCAAGTCCGTCCGCCGGAGGACATCGTGATCCGCGCCCTGACCGGATACTCCACCAGACACCCGTGGAAAGTCATCGCCCTCTGGGCGGTGCTGGGTGTCGTGCTGAGCGCCCTGGCCCCGACACTGATCGGCCGCGTCACCCAGAACCAGACCGGGGATTTCCTGCCCAAGAGCTACGACTCGGCCGCCGCCCTGGAGATCGCCGAAGAACAGTTCGGGGTGAACCCCGACGCCACCACCGTGACGATGCTGGTCGCCCGGTCCGACGGCAAGGCTCTCGGCGCCGCCGACCAGAAGCGGGTCGAGGCCGAGGCGGCGAAGCTGGCGCAGCGCCGGGTGATCATGCCCAGGGAGGACGACAGACCGAAATTCCTGGTCCCGGACCGCTCCCAGACACCCCGGATCGCCCCGGCGATGGTGGCACCCGACCGGAGTTTCGAACTGCTCTCCGTCGAGCTGATCGGGAACCGTACGGACAAGGGGGTCCAGGGCGTCTACCGGGCCTTCCGGGACGCCGCCCGGACGCAGTTCTCCGAGGCGGGGATGCGCACCGGCTTCACCGGAAGTCTCGCCGACACCGTCGACACCACCGATTCCCACGAGACCGCCGCGAAGGTCGGGGGCGCCCTCCTCATGGGGCTCATCCTGCTGATCAACGTGCTGGTGTTCCGCAGCGTGCTGGCGGCCCTGCTGCCGCTGGTCGCGGTCGCCATGATCATCGGTGTAGCGGGGGGAGCCGTCGCGAGTGCCGCGATACTCACCGGGCGCAAGCTCGACGCGGGCACCCCTGATCTGATCAGCGTGGTCCTGCTCGGCATCGGTATCGACTACCTGCTGTTCCTGCTGTTCCGCTTCCGCGAGCAACTGCGCGCCCGGCCGGAGCAGTCCGCCCGCGAGGCGGCCGGGCAGGTCTCGGGACGGGTGGGCACCGCGATCACCTCGGCGGCGCTGACCATCGTGGCCGGGTTCGCCACGCTGGGCGTGGCGACCTTCGGCCAGTTCCGCTCGCTGGGCCCCGCCATCGCCGTCGCGGTCCTGGTGATGCTGCTCGGCAGCCTCACCCTGCTGCCGGCGCTGCTCGCGGCCGCCGGGCGCAAGATGTTCTGGCCCTCCAAGGCCCTTGGCCACGAGCCCGACGAGGGCCGTGCCGCCCGCTTCGGGGCGCGGGTCGCACGACGACCGATGACGATGACGTTCGCCTCCGTCGCCCTGCTTGCCGCGCTGGCCGCCGGGCTGATCGGGATCCGCATGGACTACGGCCAGGGCAACGCCGCTGCCAAGACCCCTGCGGCGGCCACCGCGACCGAGATATCCCGTGCGCTGCCGGCCGGAGTGTCGGACCCGACGAGCGTCTTCGTCACCGCCACTGACGGCGGCACCCTCACCGCAGGCCGGCTCGACGGCCTCTCCCGTGCTCTCACCCAGGTCAAGGGCGTGGACCAGGTCGCACGGACCGCCCTGAACAAGGACCACCGCGCCGCCCGGATAGACCTCTACCCGACCGCGGACCCGCAGAGCCAGCAGGCCCGCGACCTGGCCTCCGGACCCGTGCGGGCAGCGGTCGCCCAGCACACACCCGCCGGAACGACGGCACACGTGGGCGGAACGGCGGCGATCTACGCCGACATCTCCACCGCCGTCGACCACGACCTGAAGATCGTGTTCCCGGTCGCGGCCGCACTGATCGCGCTGATCCTCCTGCTGCTCCTGCGCAGCCTGCTCGCACCGGTGATCCTGATGCTCTCCGTCGGGCTCGGCTTCGCCGCCACCCTCGGCGCCGCCACCCTGCTCTTCCAGCACGTCCTCGGCAAGCCGGGCGTCAACTTCTCCCTCCCGCTCGTGCTGTTTCTGTTCGTCGTGGCACTGGGCACCGACTACAACATCCTGATCAGCGACCGGATCCGGGAGGAAATGCAGCGACCGGGCCCGGCCCGCTCCGCCGTGGCCCGCGCGGTGCAGCACACGACACCGGCCATCGCGACCGCAGGCCTGGTCCTTGCCGGCTCCTTCGCCACCCTCGCCACGACCCCGGGCAACGAGCAGATCGCCTTCGCAATGACGCTCGGAATCCTGCTCTCCGCGCTCGTCCTCTCGCTGGTGCTGGTCCCCGCCCTTACCGCACTCCTCGGACGGAGCATCTGGTGGCCGGTCCGCCCACGGCCCACCAAGGGCAGCCACCCGCAGCACCGTGCGAACGCACCTGCCCCGGAACCCGACCGGGTCATGATGGCGGACTGACCGAACGGCTCAGGTGACCCGTGAGCACCTCACCTGTCCGGCGTGGCCTCGCATGGTTGAGCGTGCGCACCCGTGACAGCCACCAGATGTTTCAAGAGCCGTCAGAAACACCCTAGAAGCCCACTGGAAATCTTGGCATCGCGCCCGGCCCAGGCAGGTTTGCCCCGATCGATATTTAGGGGCGAAGCGGTTGAGTCAGGCAGTCGGAACAAGATCTTCATCGGACTTCTAGGTCCACAGCAACGAGGTGCCTGGTACCGAGC
The DNA here is from genome assembly GCF_055602785.1 of Streptomyces sp. NPDC037301. Lineage (NCBI taxonomy): Bacteria > Bacillati > Actinomycetota > Actinomycetes > Kitasatosporales > Streptomycetaceae > Streptomyces > Streptomyces sp. NPDC037301. Next base: position 13,921 of record NZ_JBVJWD010000064.1, on the reverse strand, counting down.
CGAAGCCGACTTCCGCGCCGCCCTGGACACCGCGTTCCGCGCCACCGACCGTACCCACCAACCCAAGGAGACCTGTGACCGTCCTCAGCCCCACCGCGCGGCGCGCCTCCGCCGCGAGCCTCACCCTCGCCGCCTGCTTCATCACTTCCCCCGCCCTGGCCTCAGCTTCAGAGGCCCCCGCCAAGAACGGCACCGGAGCCGGGCTCGACCAGTACTACCGGCAACACCTCGGCTGGGGCAGCTGCGTCACGGGCCCCGTCGACACGACGGGCCGCGATCTGGACAAGGCCGGTGTGCAGTGCGCGGACGTCACCGTGCCGCTCGACTACGCCCACCCCGCAGGGCGCACGATCACCCTCGCGATATCCCGGCTCAAGGCCACTGACACCCACCACCGCATCGGATCGATCCTGCTGAACAACGGCGGGCCAGGCGGACCTTCAGTCCAGTCGCCGCCGGACGTCCGCAAGGCGATGAAGGACGTCGGCGCGCGCTACGACATCGTCGGCTTCGACCCACGCTTCGTCGGCCGCAGCACCCCACTGGACTGCGGCTGGCCCGTCGGCACGTCCTGGTTCTCGGCCGGCACCAGCCGGGCAGGTTTCGACCGCCAGGTCGCCCTGCAGAAGAGCCTTGCCGAGAAGTGCCGCACCCATGACGCCTCAGTGCTGCCATACATCAGTACCCGCAACACGGCCCGTGACATGGATGTCGTCCGCGGCGCGCTCGGCGAGCGGAAGATCTCCTACCTCGGTTACTCGTACGGCACCTACTTGGGCACGGTTTACACCCAGATGTTCCCCGGCCACTACGACCGCGTCGTGCTCGACGGCGCGGTCGCCCCCGCCGACTACGGCCCCCGCCTGACGAAGGGCACCGAGCGCGCGAGCGAGAAGGCGCTGTCCGCCTGGGCCGCGTGGGCGGCGGACCGCGACGCCGAATACGGCCTCGGCCGCACCCGCGCCCAAGTGCTCACCACCGTCGACCGCGTCCTCAAGGCGTCCGCCAGCGGCCCGCTGACCGTCGGCACCGGCTCGGACACCTTCCGGATCGACGACACTCAGGTGCCGGTCCTCCTCTACTCCAGCATCGGGGACGACACCGACCCGACCCGGGCGTTCCTCGCCGAGCAGTTGGCCGTGCTGAGCAGGGCCGCACGGGGCACGGCGCCGATGCCGCTCTCGCCGGAGTTCGCCGCGACGCTCCGGTACCTACTGCACGGCGCGGCCGAACCGTCGGGAGTCCAGGCCGCGGTCCTCTGCGGGGACGTGGCCGCCCCGCGCGACCCCGAGGTCTACTGGCGCGACATCGAACGCAGCCGGGCCGCGCACCCGGTGTTCGGACCAATGACCAACAACATCGGCCCCTGCGCCTTCTGGGACCGCCCCCGCGAGGAACCCACCCAGGTCCGCCGCGACGCCCCGGTACTGATCGTGGCAGCCACCGGCGACCCCCGCACCACCTACAAGAGCAGCGTGGCCCTGCACGAGCAACTGCCCGGCTCCAAGCTGCTCACCCTCAAGGGCGCCAACCGGCACGCCCTCTTCGGCCGCTACGGCAACGCCTGCGTGGACGACGAGGTCAACAGGTACCTGGCTACCGGCAAACTGCCGACGAAGAATCAGACTTGCGTCAAGCGCGCCGGTGAGGCGTCTTCGTCGGATCTGATGACGACGAAGGCGTTGTCCGCGCCGATGGGGGCGTCGATCAGCATCAACACCGCGGCGATCACTGGTGTAGCCGCCGCGCTGATCGTCGGTGGTGGCGGCACCGCCGTCGCAGTACGCCGCCGCAAGACCCCCCGCGCCGCCTGAGCGGAACCGGCGCAACCCAAGGGCGGCATCCCCTCGGCGGGGTGCCGCCCTTCGCCAGCGTCTGGCCCACCGTCATCCGCCCCCAACCCCCGAACCGCTCCCGCAGCATCCGGACCTCGGTATCGGCCAGCACTCCCGAACCAGCAAGGGAGCACTGCGACCACTGAACCGTTCCGGGTTTGATCGAGGCTCGGTGTCCTGCGACGCGCCGGCGGCGACTGGACGACCGCCGGCATCACGCACCCAGGTCCGCAGCGTCTCGGGTTGACGTTCGGATCAGCCGCGACGTCCTTGAACGTCCGCCTGTCGGCCGAAGCCCGCCACAACGCGATCGCGTCGGACCGGCTCCGCACTGTACTGCCGCGGGGCCCCCGAACCCGGACACTGGGTCAGAACGTCACTCGCGGGCCCGCCCCGCGCGTACAGCCGGTGCGCGGGGCGGGCCGTTCCTGTCGAACCTCCCCCTCAAGATGGGTGTGGCTCCTCTTGAGGGAAGTTCCTGATCAAGGAATGTGCGCTCACCTGGGCTGAAGCCCGGCTTGCTTGGAGCAGGTCCGGTCGTTGGCGGGTAGCTGGCCGGTGGCCAGGTACTGGTTGACCTTGTTGTCAACGCAGGCGTTCTCGTACAGTCCGTAGATCGCGTGCCGGTTCGCACCCTTGAGGGTGATCAGCTTGGAGCTCGGCAGCAGGCCGTGCAGGGCAACGGCACCCTTGTGGGCGGTGCGCGTGTCGCCGGTGGCGGACACGATCAGCGCCTTGGTGTCGTGCTTCACCTGGGTGGGCTTCTCGCGGGGCCGGTCCCAAAAGGCGCACGGGCCGATGTTGTTGGCCAGCGCGCCGAAGCGCGGGTACGCGGCGCGGCTGCGCTCGATGGCCCGCCAGTAGACCTCGGGGTCGCGCGGGGCCGCCACGTCCCCGCAGATGACCGCGGACTGCACACTGCCGTGGTGTGACTGCTCGCCGGTCAGCGCGAACCGCAGCAGCCCGGCGAACTGCGGTGACAGCCGGGTCGGCTGCCCGGCCGCGGCCTCGTTCAGCACGGACACCTGCTCGCCGAGGGCCGCGCGGGACGCGTCGGTGTCGCTGTCGAGGCCGGCGAGCAGGAGGAACGGGGTCTGGGTGTCGTCAAGTTGGAAGGCGTCCGGGGCGCTGCCGACGGTCAGCGGTGCGCGCGCGGATGCCCTGATGACGCGGTCGATGGTGGCGAGAACCTGGGCGCGGGTGCGGCCGAGGCCGTAGATGTCATTGCGGGCGGCAGCCCAAGAGGCCCAGTCGGCGAGCGCCTGCTCGTTCTCACCGACGGCCTCCCGGAGCAGCCGGGGGCCGAACTTGCGTGGGTCGATGGCGCCGTCCAGGACCATGCGGTCGGTGCGGCCGGGGAACATCTGGGTGTAGACGGTGCCCAGGTAGGTGCCGTACGAGTAGCCGAAGTAGGAGATCTTCTTCTCGTCGAGCGCGCCGCGGATGACGTCCATGTCGCGGGCCGTGTTGCGGGTGGTGACGTGCGGCAGCACGGAGGCGTTGGTGGCCCGGCACTTGTCGGCCAGGTCCTTCTGGAGGGCGACCTGGCGCTCGAAGCTCGCCCGGCTGTGACCGGCCGAGAAGAGATTGGTGCCGACGGGCAAACCGCAGTCCAGCGGGGTGCTGCGGCCGACGAAGCGCGGGTCGAAGCCGACGATGTCGTAACGCGGGCCAACCTTCTTCATCCACGCGTGGAATTCCGGCGGGGATTCGAGGGCGGTGCCGCCGGGGCCGCCGTTGTTGAGCAGGATCGAGCCGATGCGGTGGCGGGTGTCAGTGGCCTTGAGCCGGGATATCGCGACGGTGATCGTACGGCCCCGGGGGTCGGCGTAGTCGAGCGGCACAGTGACGTCCGCGCACTGCACGCCGGCCTTATCCAGATCACGGCCCATGGTGTCGCCCGAGCTCTTGGCGCAGCTGCCCCAGCTCAGGCGCTGATCGTAATAACGGTCGAGCCGGGCTTCGGACTTCGACATGGTGGGGGCCGGCGCGGCCGTGGCGGTGGGGGCCGCGCCGAGGCAGGCCACGAGGGCGAGGCCCACCGCAGAGGTGCGGCGCACGGCGGGGCTGGAGGTGATCACGAAGCCTCCTTGAGGTGCTGGGTGTTGTGGTCGGAAGTGCCAGTCGTATGTGCCGCGTCCGCCGTGGGTACGGCAACCGCCACCACGCCCGACGGGACAGCCGACACCGCTGCAGACCGGGCCGGTCGGTGCCTGTCGAAGGGGGATCTCTTCGCCCCGTTCCGTATATGTCTCACACCGTAGACGCTATGCGCAGCAGTAGCCCCCACTCACTACGGCTGTCCCCCCAATCCCGGTGCGGCCATCCCCCGCAACGGATCGTCCACGGCCCTGCATTGAGACCATGACAACAGCTCAACACCCCGGACGGCACTGTCACGTGGGTCTGTCAAACGAGCGGTGTAACTCAGGTTGTTGGGGTGGGCAAGCACCCCGCGATCTGGGTCACCGAACGCGCCGGCCGCCTGTCACGCCGGTCGGCGAACGAAGCCTTCGAAGCCGCCAAGCAGGCCGCCGACCTGCCCGAAGAACTCAAATTGCACTGCCTGAGACATTCCTATATCACACATTTGACCGAATTTGATTATCCGGAACGGTTCGTCCAGGACCAGGCCGGCCACGGCTATGCCAGCACGACGGCCCTCTATACCGGCGTCTCGGACGAGTACCGAAACCGGCTGGTGCACAAGAAGCTGAGCCAGCGATTCCCTGGCATCTGGGAGGACCCGAAGTGATCAAGAAGATGGGCTACCGCTGGAATCTGCGCAAGCTCATGGCCGACCGCGAGATGTTCCAGACCACCGACCTGGTGCCGCTGCTGGCCGAGCGGGGCGTCAACCTCTCGCGCGAGCAGGTCTTCCGTCTGGTCACGCAGCCACCGCAGCGGATGTCGATGGACACCCTCGCGGCTCTGTGCGACATCCTCGACTGCCAGCCCAACGACCTCATCGAGATCCAGGTCGTCAACGAAGAGGTACGCAAGACCGCCGGCGGCGAGATGTCCGGCCCGCTTCCGGCCGTGCGCCGGACCTCGATCCGGCGACCGGAGGGACTGTGACCGCCCCGTCGACCGTCGCCCGACTCGCTGCGCAGGCCGCCCGCATGGAAGCCGCGACAGCCGCCGCCGTCGACCAGGTCACCGCCGCGGTGCCGTCGCTCGACGCCCAGGAGGCCGCGGCCGCGCTGGTGACCGCGGTGCCGATCCCCGTGCGCGGGGCGGCGAAGTTCCTGGAGAAACTGGCCGGACACCTCGCCGCCCACCCTGACGCACTGACGTCGGGCAGTTCGCTCTGCCCGCCGGTTCTGCTGCGGCTCGCCGAAGTGCTGCACGACGCCGGGCACCACGCGGTCCGTCCTGGTTGCGCACACTGCGGCACGGTGCGAAGCGACCTGCGCCAACTGAGGCCCGAGGGACGGCTCTGCGGGCCGTGCGATGCCCGGAGCCGCCGCGCAACCTGTGCACGCTGTCACCGCGTCGGTCAACGTATCGTTGCCCGACGCCCCGAAGGCACCATCTGCAACCGCTGCTACCGCGCGGACCCCGCCACGTTCGAGGAGTGCGCTGACTGCGGTCAGCTCCGACACCTGGTGGTGCGACGCGACGACGGCCGAGGAGTGTGCATCAAGTGCTGGAAACGTCCCATGCACACCTGTGTGAGCTGCGGAAAGACCGCGGCGGCCGCCCTCGTTGATGATGACGGCGCGCTCTGTCACCTCTGCTACAACCGGCATCGCCGACCACGGCGCCTCTGTGGCCGGTGCGGGCAACTCAAGCGCATCGCCCGCAACGCGCGCGACGGGCAGCCGGACCTCTGCGACGGCTGCTACCAGGGCCCCGAGGCGACGTGCTCGGCCTGCGGCCGTGTCCGCCCCTGCGCCAGCCGCGACCAGCAAGGCCAGCCGGTCTGTTCCACCTGCTACCAGCGGAATCGCACTGGCGAGCCGTGCGCCCGCTGCGGTCGGACCAAGCCGAGCACCACGCGGTGGCCCATCGGGCCGGTCTGCCACGTCTGCTACACCGCCGTGCTCCGGTCGCCAGCCGAGTGCCCTCGCTGCGGCATCATCCAGCCGCTGATCGCGCGGGACGACGATGGCGCCGAGGTCTGTGGACCGTGTGTCGGCTTCGCCGCCGACTACACCTGCCGTCAGTGCGGCCGAGCCGGCAACCCCCACAGCCGCGGCCGGTGTGCTCACTGCGTTCTCGCCGAGCGGGTCAACGCCCTGCTGGCCGGACCCGACGGCACGGTCGCTCCGCAGATGAAACCGCTCGCCGCCGCGCTGGCGGACGCTCCCTCGCCGTTTCCGGCGATCCAGTGGATCAAGGAGAGTCCGAACACCAAGCTCCTCGCCCAGCTCGCGGCCGAAGGCCACACGCTCAGTCATGAGTTGTTGGACGAGCTCCCGCCCAACCGGAACCAGCGCTACATCCGCCAACTCCTCGTACACACTGGCGTGTTGGTAGAGCGGAACGAGGACCTCGAACGCATCCCCGGCTGGCTGGAGCACGAACTCGCGGATAAGCCGGCCGCGCACGCCAGCCTCGCCCGCCCGTTCATGCACTGGTTCTTGCTTCGGCGAGCACGCCAGCGGGCCGCCATTCGCCGCCATCCTGCCTCCGCAGACCGCGACCTGCGGCGCCGCGTCACCGTAGCCCTGGACTTCCTGGCCTGGATGGACCAACGCGGCCTGACTCTCGCCGACCTCGCCCAGGAGCATATCGACGACTGGATCGCCGGAGCGACCAGCCAACGTCGCTACCTGATCCGGTACTTCCTGAAGTGGACGACGAGCCGTCGGCTCACCCGCGAGCTCACCGTCCCCTCCATCCCGAGGCAGGAGCCCCAGAACCTGCTCGACGAGGACGATCGGTGGCCGCTCCTCCAGCGTTGCCTGACCGACGATGCCCTGCCTGCGGACGTCCGCGCAGCCGGGGCTATCACCCTGCTGTTCGGCCCGTCCACCGAACGCCTCTGTCATCTGACGCCCGAGCACCTCATGCTCGGCGACAAGGACACCCGCCTCGTCCTGGGCCGCCATCCCGTCCTGCTGCCTCCACGTCTCGCCGAGCTCCTTCGCCACCTCGCCGAACAACCCGAGCTACGGCCGCAGCTCTCGCGAGTCCGCCCAGGCCCTCGGTGGCTCTTCCCGGGCATGGTCCCGGGCAAGCCGATCTCGACGCACGGCATGACACAGAAGCTCAGCCGGCACGGCATCCCGGTCCGCACCGCGCGCAACGCGGCGCTGGCCGCTCTTGCCGCTGATCTCCCCAGCCCTATCCTCGCCGACGTGACCGGGATGCACCGCCACACCGCACTCCGCTGGGTCGCCTACGCCCGACGCGACTGGGCCGAGTACCTCGCCGCACGTGCCGGGGAACAGGGTCAAGGTGTTCGCGAGTAGGGCTGGGCAGGGCCAGGATGCATCGGCTGGAGATCGCCCCCGAGTAGGCGCCACTGAAATGAATCGCGGCTGATCTTCCCCGAGTTACCCGGTGCGGCGCGTGATCAGGGCCTCCAGACCGTCGAGGATCCGCTCCAGGCCGAAGTCCAGCGCCTGGTCCCGGCCATCCTGTGAGGCCATGGCCGCGGCGAGCGCGGGGAAGCGGTCGGCGTGCTGGTGCACCAGGGGGCCGAGGACGGCCAGGAGTTCCGTCTCGGGCGAGCCATCCGGCCGGGCCGCGCGGGCCTGCTCGGCGATGCCCCGGACGTGCCCGGCCAACAACACCGCGGCGTCCATCCGCTCGGGGCCGGTCAGCCCGTGGCCGTCCAGGGCCGCGACCACCCGCTCCAGCCAGCCGAGTTCCTTGGGGCCCATCACCCGTGGTCCGACGGTGGCGTCGAGCAGCCACGGGTGCTCGGTGAACAATCGCGCCAACTGCTTTGCCCAGGCCGATAGTTGCTCACGCCACCCGAGCCCGTCCACGGCTGGCGGCGGTTCGTCGACCGCGGCCTCCACCATGAGCGCGACCAGTTCCGCCTTGCCGGGCACATAGCGGTAGAGCGACATCTTGGTGAAGTCGAGCAGGCCGGCGACCTTCTGCATCGAGACGGCGCCGAGGCCCTCGGCATCCGCGATCTCGACGCCCGCCGCGGCGATCCGCCCCAGGCTCAGCGCGGGCTTCGGCCCCCGGGACGGCTTGGCAGGCGGTCCCCAGAGCAGCCGCACCCCCTCGTTCGCTTCCTCGCCCAATTCCCGCTCCGTCTCGTGTTTCCGGCTGCCCTTGCGAGGCGACCTAACTGCGTCTACCGTACACAGCAATAAACAGTGTCCTTAAGACACAGTTAATCGAACAGCCCCGGATGGAGTGGTTCACGTGAGCACGAAGGTCCTGATCTCGGGCGCGAGTATCGCCGGCCCCACACTGGCCTACTGGCTGGGGCGGTACGGCTTCGAGACCACCGTCGTCGAGGTTGCCCCCGCCCTGCGCGGCGGCGGCCAGGCGGTCGACTTCCGCGGCAAGACCCACCTGACCGTGCTGGAGCGGATGGGCGTGCTCGACGAGCTGCGTGCCCTCGACACCGGCGGCAGCTCGATAACCTTCGTCGACCAGCGCGGCCGTCAGCTCCTCCACCTGCCAGCCGACTTCGCGGGCGGGGACGTCGAGGTCCCGCGCGGGGAGCTCGTCCAGGTGCTGCACCAGCGCAGCCTCCCGCGCACCGAGTACCTCTTCGGCGACTCGATCACCGCCTTGGAGGAGACGCCCACCGGCGTCCGGGTGGCCTTCCGGAACGGCGCGGCGCCACGCGAGTTCGACCTGGTGATCGGCGCCGACGGGCTGCACTCCAACGTCCGTCGGCTCGCCTTCGGCCCGGAGGAGCGCTACGTCCGCCACCTCGGCTACTACGCGGCCACCTGGCAGCTGCCCAACTACCTGGGCCTGCCTCCCGGTTCAGTCGGCCTCAACGTCCCCGGCCGACTTGCCGCCGTCGGCGCCGACCACCGCGACCCGACTCGGGCGGGTGCCTTCTTCGTCTTCGCCTCGACCGAACTCCGTTACGACCGCCACGACGTGGCGCAGCAGAAGACGCTGGTCCAGGACGCCTTCGCGGGCCTCGGCTGGGAGGTGCCCGGGCTACTGGAGAGCCTGGGGCAGGCCCCCGAGCTGTACTTCGACTCGATCAGTCGGGCCGACGTCCCCGCCTGGTCTACCGGTCGGATCGCCCTGCTGGGCGACGCCGCCTGCGGGGCCACCATCGGCGGGATGGGCACTGGCACCGCTGTGGTGGCGGCGTACGTCCTGGCTGGCGAGCTGGCCCGGGCCCGCGGCGACCACCGCACCGCCTTCGCCCGCTACGAGCACACCCTGCGCGACTACGCCCAGGGCTGCCAGAAGGGCGGCGACCGCACCGGCCCGTTCCTGGCACCTGGCACCGCGACCCGGCTGCGGGTGCGCAATGGGCTGCTGAACCGGCGCTGGATCCTCGACAAGATGCTGGAGATGGGCAAGCAGATCAGCAGCGTCGACCTGCCTGACTACGCGGCCGAGCTGTCCAACGCCGCTGCGTTCAGCGTCGTGGGCGGACGGGTCGGCCCTCGGGCAGCACGCCGCTGGCGGTGATCACCAGCGCGGGCGGCTCGCAGGGCGACGGTGAAGCTGTGCGCCATCGATCCTTGGCCGCAGAGGGCGCTCTCGGCACTGAGTAACGTCTGCTCTCGGCTCGTCGACGAAGCCACCCGTTGGCTGCAACATGGGCGGGAAGGACGAATAGCGCACGGTTGGAATAACCCCCTCCCGCCAGTAATTCACGAGATCGAGCGCGGGGCGCTCACCCAGTACTACGGCGCCCCCGCGCTCGCCTCCCGGAAGGTGAAGGGGGATGACTCCCGGCCTCGTGGCTACTGGTGGATCATCGAGCCCGTCGCGCGGGCCATCGCGGTCGCTGAACAGCTCACACTGCACGACGCGAAGGTCTTCACCGCGGTCATCGCGCAGGCCGAGGACGGCGAGGGTGGCTTCGACGCCGCGAAGGACATCGACGACTTCATCGCCACCGTCAACGCCAACCGCGAGCACACCGGCCTCGAAGCGATCCCCGAAGCGCTGGTGCGACCCCACATGTTCCGTCACACCATGTCGATCATCGCGGCCCAGGAACCCGACGGCGAGATCGCGCTCGGGCTGCAGCTCAAGCACGCCGCCCGGCGGGCGATGGCGAACCGCACCACGCTCGCCTACGGCAAGCCCGACGCGAAGTGGGTCAAGGAGTTCGACAACCAGCTGCAGGTCGCCGCCGCCAAGAAGTTGGTCTCCCTGCTCCAGGCCCGCCGAGCCGGCCAGACCATCGCGGTCGGCCCCGGCGCGGCGCGATTCCACGCCGGACTTGACAAAGTCAACGACGTCATGGACCAGGCCGGGACGCTTCGCGCCCAGGTCGCCGACGAACGCCTGGAGATCACCCTGCTGCGGGACGAGTTCGCCGACCTCCACCTCGGCACGGTCAACCACTGCCTGTGGAACGCCCCTACGGCCGAGTGCCAGAACCAGCTCCCGCGCGATCAGCGCGGCCAGGCACCGCTGCTGGGGGCCTGTCAGCCGTCCCGGTGCCGCAACTCGGTACTCACACTCGCCCATGAGGCGATCTGGCGGATGGAGGAGGCCGATCTCTTGGAGCTGCTGAAGAAGAAGCTGTCCAAGCCGCGGCGCGAGCAGGCTCTGGCCCGGCTCGCCGAGGTCCGCTCGGCAACCGCGCAGTTCGACAAGATGAAGGAGAACGACTGATGCCGGTGTCCGCCGCCACGGAAACCAAACTCCGCGAGGCCATGGCCCGTCTGCTGGCCGGTGAGCCGCTGCACACCGACGGCGCACTGACCAAGGAGAATCTGGCGCGCGAGGCGAAGGTCAGCCACGCCACTGTGCACCGAGCCGAGGAGATCCTAGCCGAGTGGAATGCCAAGGTCGCCCGGCCTGTGCTCCGCACGCCGGGAGAGGTCCAGCGCGACGAAACCATAGCTGACTTGCGCAAAAGGCTCCGCGATGTCACCACCAGGGCGACCGAGTTGCAGGGCAAGCTCGACGAGCTCGCCGCGGTGACGGCGAACCTCTACTACGAAAACCTCGAGCTGAAGAAGAAGACGTCCGTGCAGGGAAAGCGCCGAATCGCCGCCCTGCCTGCGTCGGCCCCCTGGCTGGAGTAACTCCGCAGGTGGGACGTCCACTGAGTCCTGTGCATCGTGACATTCACAGGTCACGGCGCTGTTGCAAGGGGCAGACGGGGTACCCGTTGGTCAGTCGGTGGGTGGCTTGCGGGTTGGGGGCGTTGCCGGGGCCGCTACACGGGCCGCCGCGCCGCTCTCATGAGCCGAAGCACATTTCCCAGTTGGAATGCCGAGAGGCCGGGCTCTGGGAGAGCACGGCCTCTCGGGTGGTGACGCGGTGCCTACCAGTAGGTGCGCGTGATCTTGTCAGGCAGTCGTCCCTGCCGCTCCCCCTCCTGAAAAATCACCGATGCCACGATCAGGAAAGCGCGGCGGAGTTTCGGGTCCGGGACGGGGTTTTCCACATTCCCGACGTCTTTGTCGAGGAGCATGTCACCGAGGGCTATTCCCTCGAGCGTGCAGGGGCGGGCGACTGATCCCTCCGGATCGATCAGGATGTTTCCGGTATCCCCTTCTGCGGTTTCCCAGGCGTAGACGGATCCCGCTTCGAGAGAGCGGATCTTCCTGCATGTCAGTGATGCTGTCACGGGAATTTCCACCAGTTCGCTCGCGCCAGGGATTTGATCACCTGAACCCTATACCGTCCGCCGCAGGCGCATGTTCGTCCCAGATGTGGCCGGCATCCAGGGTCGCCTGATGGGCGCGGCGATAGTTCTGGTCGCCATGCTGACGCATCCAGTTCGACTCGTATAGTTCATGCGCGAGCAGATCGAAATCGCTGGGGTGCGGATTTCCGTTCTGGAGGCGTTCCCAGGCCCTGGCGATACGCGGATTGGCATCGAATCGCAGCATTCCCGCGTCGAGCTGATGCGATTCGACGAACAGGTGGTTGTAGATCTGATTGATGTCGGCCGCGGAATAGCCGTGCGACGCCGCGGTCTGCGCCACCCGGTCGAGCTGGGCGTTGGCGCGGATCGCGTCATAGGCGTGGTCCGCCCATTCCAGCTCGAAGTACAGCCTGCTGGACCACCGCCTCGCCCCGGCCCACCAGCTGGCGACGGCATATCACCAGCGGTGGGAGATCGAAAACGGGTTCGCGGAACTGAAGAACCGCCTGCGCGGCGCCGGATTCATCCTGCGCTCCAAGGCGCCCGAGCTGGTCTGCCAGGAGATCTACGCCCTCCTCACCGTCTACCAGGCACTATGCGCACTGCAGACGCGCACGGCAGGACACGGCGGGACCGATCCCGACCGAATCTCCTTCACCGTCACCGTGCAGGTCACCCGGCTGGCTGTCGTTGCCCAGGCCGCAGCAGACGCCACCACACTGGCCGCCGCCCGCCGAGAGGTCACCACAGAGCTCTTGGCCGCCCTCCTCCCGCCCCGCCGCAAGCGGCAGTGCCAACGCATCAAGAAGCCGCCCAAGAACACCTTCGAGGTCAGAAAGCGGGACCAGCCCCGCACTCCCAGTAACGTCCGCTACACACTCAAAGTCACCAAGCACCCCACCTGACCTGCACTGACGCGCTAACTCACCGGCATTGGCCTGACCTGCTGCTTCGCCGAGTGTGCATTATGTGCGCTGTGGGCGTTACGGGCGATATCTTGACGCATATTCGACGCACGTGAGGCCCTTCTGACGCGCGTTCTGAAGGAGCGTCAGGCGGCCGTTCGCGCAGGTGGCGGTGCGTCGGGTGAGGTCCTCCGGGTTCCTTCTTTGCTGCCTCTTGGTGAAGAGCTGCCGTTTATGGTCGGGTTTGGGGCTCAGTAGGAGCGGGGTCCGTAAGGGCTCCAGTGGCCGAGGAAAGGCTTGAGGTCGTCGCCGCTGGGCTTCGGTGGGGAGGGCAGCTTCGGCGCTGCGGCGGACTCGGTGAGGTGTTGGAGGCGGGCATCCGCGAAGGCGAGCCACGCCTCGATATCGGTCCTTTCCTGCCCAGGTGGCAGTGATGTGGCGTGGTCGTGCACCGCTGTGACGTATTCGGTCAGGCGCTTGGTCTGGTGCCAGGCGTCTGCTTGTTCTTCGAGGTGTTTGACGCGATAGGCGTGGGCGTACGCGGCGCGGGCTTCCTGCATGGCGGCTTCCCAGTGCCGTTGCTCTGCCTCGCGGGCTAGCTGATCCGCGCGGCGTTTGCGTTCCGCGGCTTCGCCAGGGAGGCCGACTTCTTGCGCGAGCTCGGCGAGTTGGTCTTCCAACGGTCGGTCGGGGAGATCAGCCCATTCGCTGGCGCGGTGTGGGTTGCCGCCTCGGAGCATGAAACGCAGGCGGTTTGAGGGCGTGTAGTCGAAGCGGGCGATGCGCATCCATGAGTACTTCTTGGCTTCAGCGAGTTCCTTGTCGGTGGGGACGTGTTCGCTGCGGTCCTGTTCCTGGAGGATGAGGAATCCGACGCTTTCGCCTTGGGCGGTGATGGTGAAGTGGGGTGGTGCGCTGCGGCGCCGATGGGGTGGGGGAGCGCCTTGTGTGGTTCCGAGCGCCGCCTTATGCCCTTGTGTTTCGGTGGCGGTGATGAGGGCCTGGATGATGCGAAAGGCTCAGCCTTGGACGGGTTTGGTCAGACCCATGGGCTGCGACTGTTTTTGGAGAGCGGCCACGATGGAGTGGGGTTTGGTGAGTCTGGCCGGAACGGGCAGCGGGGCGAGTTCGGCGAGCCGCCAGGCGGGGATGTCGGCGAGCTTGATTTCGTAGCCGCGGTGGGTCCGGTATCCGTAGAGCTCCTGTGTGTGGGAGATTTTGCCGGACTTGCGTGCGGCGTTGACCCGTGATGCCCAATTCACTGCGTGTGGGCCAGGTTCGAGGGGCTTGATGAGACAGCCGTCGTTCGCGGCCAGTTCTTCGAGGAGTTGGTCCGCGTAGTTCGTACGGGCCTTCGGTACTGTCTTAGCCTCGATCCACCGAGTGACTCGCGTCCTGTGGATGAGGAAACGAGAAGAGGTGCCTGCTGACCTGCGATGATGGGAGTTCTGACGCTT
>NZ_JBVJWD010000063.1:0-31316 GCF_055602785.1 Streptomyces sp. NPDC037301 | reverse complement strand
CAGCGTCAGGTCATCGGCGAAGTGCCGGTCGCCGGTGGCGTCGGGCACGTACTTCACACAGACAACGATCCTCAAGCTCACGCCGGCTCTCCTACTGCATCGTCATTTCTGGGCTGCCTTGTTGCACGCAGCATAGGCGCCCGATGGGGCGGTTTCCGGTCGGGGCGACCGACGCTCCGAAGGAAATATTACTAGCCAGTACACCCAGTGTTTCACCCACGGGCAAGCGCTTGGAACTGTGATCTGGCCAACGTGCGGCGCCCTTGTGCCGCTTGGGAGTTCTCAGTCCCGCAGAGCGGTGAAACGGCCCTGGTGATACAGGAGCGGGCGACCGCCTCCGGCCGGGTCGCCGACCACGGCCTCCGCGATCACGATCCGGTGGTCCCCCGCCGGAACCCGGGCCACCACGCGGCAGACCAGCCACGCCAGCACACCGTCGAGCACCGGCACACCTTCGGGCCCACTGCGCCAATGGGTGGACGGGCCGAACCGGTCGGCGCCGCTGCGGGCAAAGGTGGCGGCCAGCTCCTGCTGGTGCTCACCGAGTATGTGGACGCCGAGGTGTTCGGCCTCGGCCACGACCGGCCAACTGGAGGACGATGTCCCCACACCGAAGGAGATCAGCGCCGGCTCGGCGGCGACGGAGTTGAGAGAGGTTGCGGTGAAGCCGACCGGCCGGTCACGTGCGGCGGTGATCACTGCCACACCGGCGGCGTGCTGCCGGAAGACCGAGCGGAGGAGTTCGGAGGATGCCGTGCGGGAAGTGCCGAGCTCGGGCGAAGCCGTCATGGAGGTGTCCTTCTGCGGGGGAGGCGTACGGGGCCGTGGTTGCTCAGGCACCCGGACAGCGCGCACTCGCGTTGCGGGCGAGATCCACATGGACCCGGCCGTAGAGAAGGGGTTCTGGCGGCATAGCGTCAGACTGACGATGCGTGGTGGGGGCAGTCAAGACCGTCCCGCAATGTGGGAGATGCATCACGGTGCGTCACATCGCCCGTCCCAGTGCAGCGACGACGTCGACGGTGCGCGGCTGCCCGACGGCCCGGCGGACGATCCGGCCGGTGGCGTCGAGGATCAGCACGGTCGGTGTCCGGCTGATCTCCAGCTCGCGCACGAGAGTGAGATGCGCCTCGGCGTCGATCTCGACATGGGCGACCCCGTCCACCATTCGCGCCACCTCGACGAGAGTGCGGCGGGTGGCCCGGCAGGGCTGACAGAACGCACTGGAGAACTGCACAAGGGTCGCCCGCTCCCCCAATTCCGCACCGAGTTGGGCCGCGTCCAGCGTTCCCGCCTGTGTCTGCCCGTCCACCTTCGGCCTCCTGTCAGAGCTCTTCGCAAGGGGTCAGCGCCACCGGGTGCCAAGACATTCCCGGCGGTTCCACGTGACGAGAATCTCGCGGCCCACGCCCTCGGAGACTGGCCACCGCGTCGCGCATGGGGCACGATCGGCGCAATGCCGCAAACCTACGGCTGCGTAACTTCCGCCGGGAGAACCCTCCTCAGGCGCTGAAGAAGGGTCTTCTCCAGATGGCAGAACTCGTCTATCGGCCGGTCATCGGCGCCGCTCGTACGTTTTTCAAGGCGCTCGACCTGAAGATCGACACTCAGGGTTCCGAGCACATCCCGAAGACCGGTGGCGCGGTACTGGTCAGCAACCACATCAGCTATCTGGACTTCATCTTCACCGGGCTCGCGGCGCTGCCGCAGAAGCGGCTTGTCCGCTTCATGGCGAAGGAATCGGTCTTCCGGCACAAGGTCTCGGGCCCGCTGATGCGCGGCATGAAGCACATCCCCGTCGACCGCAAGCAGGGCGAGGACGCATATGCGCACGCCCTTGCCTCGCTGCGTTCCGGCGAGATCGTCGGCGTGTTCCCCGAGGCCACGATCTCGGAGTCGTTCACGCTGAAGAGCTTCAAGTCCGGCGCTGCCCGGCTGGCCCAGGAGGCCGGCGTGCCGCTGATCCCGATGGCGCTGTGGGGGACGCAGCGATTGTGGACCAAGGGCCGGCCGCGCAATTTCAAGCGCAACCACGTTCCGGTGACGATCCGGGTCGGCGAGCCGGTGGAGGCACCCGCCGACCAGTACGCGGGCGCGATCACCCGGCGGCTGCGGGAGCGGGCCCAGGAGCTCCTCGAAGCGGCCCAGCGCGCCTATCCCGTACGCCCGAAGGACGCGAGCGACACCTGGTGGGTGCCCTCGCACCTCGGCGGTACGGCTCCGACGCCCGCCGAGGTGCGCGAGAAGAGCTGACGCGGCCGGCTCACGGCCACGACCGGAATATCACTCCGGGGTGCCGACGGTGATCCGCGCCCCGGGGCTCAGCTTCTCCAGCCGTTCGGCGAGTTCGGCGCCTGCGGCTTCGAGTTCGCCGATCGTCATGGGCGCGAGGCGCTCCAGCAGGAATACGGCGTTCACGGACTCCTCGGTGAGCCGGGTACGCACGCCCTGTCGCCAGTTCCAGCGACGGCAGGTGACGCCCTCGTCGTCGCACCAGACGACTTCGCCGGGCTCGGGGTGCTCCACGGTCTCCTCGCCGCCCGCGACGGTGACGAAAGGCTCCTGGCCGGTGGAACGTACGAGCCGCATGGCGCCGTTGATGCGGTCGGTGTCCTCGCCGCCGACCGGAATCAGATGGGCGACGCTGATGGCGTTGTAGAGGTCGACCAGGAGATTGATGCGCGGCAGCCCGGCGGCGGTGAGCGCGCGCCGGGCCAGGGCTTCGGCGGAATTGCGGGTACGGGACGGTTTGGCGCCGAAGGCGGTGTAGGTGTCGCGCCAGGCGGCGAGGTGGGGGTCCTCGTGCGGGGCCCGGCCGCCGAGCCGCTCGGCCAGGCGGCGGGCCGCCTCGTCCAGCAGGGCCGAGCTGTCGTCGTTGCTGGGCCCGTTGACCAGGCCGCGCGCTTCGACGGCGAGGTGGCTGAAGCCGGGGGCGAGGGTGCGTACGTCGTCGGAGACGGTGAACGTCAGGGTCATCGGTGCCTTGCCTCGGGACGGGATCTCAGAGCGCTGTGGGAAGAGTGCACCACAGCTGCGGGCGGTCCTCGGCGGACCGGAGGCCGCGCAGTACCGCCGGATGCGGTGCTGCATAGAGTACTGGATAGTCCACTTCATTGAACTCCGGGCGGATGAGCCAGGCCAGCCGCTCCCCGCCGAGCGAGAAGTGGGCGTCGACGCCCGGCTTGTTGCCCCGGGGGGTCCTGACGGTCCCAGCGGTCACGACCGGGCAGCCGAACCGCGATCAGCCCGTACACGGGGCCCGGATCCCCGTTCTCCTCGCCGAGCCCCTGGTAGCAGAGGGCGGTCGGGATGCCCGCCGCACGGAGGAGGGCGGCCAGAGCGTGGGACTTGGAGTGACAGATACCGTTGCGCGTCGCGAGGACGTCGGAGGCGCGCCAGGCGACCTGCCTGTCGCCCGAATCAGCGGAATGCGGAATGCGGAATGGTGTCACGCACGAAGGCGTAGGCGGCGGCCGCGCATGTGTATGCGTCGGTGGTATTGCTGCGGAGATCGGCGACCGCGTCCCGCACCAGCCGATGCTCGTGGTCGATGGCCTCATCGGCGGCGAGATAGGCGGAAAGTTCCGGGACTTCCTGGATCAGCTCCATGGCCACCGAGCGTAAATAGGCGGCCGACCAGATGTCAATGACTTCCCGGTCGACCGCATACTTATTCAGCTATTGACTACTTCGCCATCTCGTCCTTCAGGGCAAGGACGAATGCGTCGACATCGTCCTCCGTGGTGTCGAAGGAGCACATCCAGCGCACATCACCGGCGGCCTCGTCCCAGAAGTAGAAGCGGAAGCGCTTCTGCAGCCGCTCGCTGACCTCGTGCGGCAGCCGGGCGAAGACGGCATTGGCCTGGACGGGGTGGAGGATCTCCACGCCGTCCACCGCGCGCACGCCCTCCGCGAGCCGCTGGGCCATGGCGTTGGCGTGCCGGGCGTTGCGCAGCCAGAGGTCTCCGGCGAGCAGTGCCTCCAGCTGTACGGAGACGAAGCGCATCTTCGAGGCGAGTTGCATCGACAGCTTGCGCAGGTGCTTCATGGCACGGACGGCGTCCGGGTTCAGGACGACCACGGCCTCGCCGAAGATCGCCCCGTTCTTCGTGCCACCGAAGGACAGGACGTCGACGCCGACGGTATTGGTGAACGTACGCATCGGTACGTCCAGCGAAGCCGCGGCGTTGGCTATCCGGGCCCCGTCCAGGTGGACCTTCATGCCGTGGCCGTGGGCGTGGTCGCAGATGGCACGGATCTCGTCGGGTGTGTAGACCGTGCCCAGTTCGGTGTTCTGGGTGATCGACACGACCTGCGGCATGGCGCGGTGTTCGTCGTCCCAGCCGTAGGCCTGCCGGTCGATGAGCTCGGGCGTGAGCTTGCCGTCCGGGGTGGGCACGGTGAGCAGCTTGAGGCCGCCCACCCGCTCCGGGGCACCGCCCTCATCGACGTTGATGTGGGCGGACTCGGCGCAGATCACCGCGCCCCAGCGGTCGGTCATCGCTTGGAGGGAGACGACGTTGGCGCCGGTTCCGTTGAAGACCGGAAAGGCTTCGGAGGTCGGGCCGAAGTGACTGTGCATCACGCGCTGGAGATGCTCGGTGTAGTCGTCCTCGCCGTAGGCGATCTGGTGACCGCCATTGGCGAGGGCGATGGCCGCGAGGATCTCCGGGTGCGTGCCGGCGTAGTTGTCACTGGCGAAGCCGCGTACCTGCGGGTCGTGGTGGCGCCGCGCGTCGGTCCTTACGGTTGCGGGGTCAGCCACAGGCGCTTTCCGTTCACTTCCGGGGCGGGCCGGTCCCAGACGCCGGCGATGGCATCGGCCAGCTCCTTGACGTCGGTGAAGCCCGCGAATTTCGCATTGGGGCGCTCGGCGCGCATCGCGTCGTGCACCAATGCCTTGACGATCAGGATCGTAGCCGCGGTCCTGGGCCCTTCGTCGCCCCCCGCTTTGCGGAAGGAGTCCGCGAGCGCGAGCGTCCAGGCCTCGGCCGCCGCCTTCGACGCGGCATAGGCTGCGTTTCCCGCGGTGGGCTTGCTCGCACCGGCCGCACTGATCAGCACATAGCGACCCCGGTCACTGCGCTGCAGACCCTCCTGAAAGGCCAGCGAGGTGTGCTGGACCGTGCGGATCAGCAGCTTCTCCAGCAGGTTCCAGTCGGCGAGGTCGGTCTCGGCGAAGGTGGCGCTGCCGCGCCAGCCGCCGACGAGGTGGACCAGGCCGTCGATCCGGCCGAATTCCTTCTCCGTCTTGTCCGCCCATTCGCGGGCGGCAGCGAGGTCCAGCAGATCGACGGTGTCACCAGTGACCGTGGCGCCGCCGTGGGCGTAGCGGGCGGCGTCGACCGCCTCGGCCAGGCGGGTGGCATCGGCGTCGGAGGCGACGACGGTCGCACCGGCCTCGGCGAGCCTCAGCAGGGTGGCCCGGCCGGCCGGGCCCGCGGCCCCGGCGACCGCGACCACGGCGCCTTCGAGAGCACCGCTCCCGTTGCCCTTGCCGTTTCCGTTCATGGCCACCGCCTCCTTAAGCCCGGCGCTCACGCGGCTGCCCGCTCGGCATCCGCGGCGGTGATCCCCTTGGTCGAGGCAATCACGTTCTTCAGCTTCTTGGAGAGTGCCTCATAGAACATGCTCAGGGGAAACTCGTCCGGAAGCACGTCGTCGACGAGCTTCCGCGGCGGCTGGGAAAGATCCAGCGCGTCCGGGCCCTTGGCCCAGCGGGAGCCCGGGTGCGGGGCGAGGTAGGTCGAGACCAGGTCGTACGCGGCGAACCAGTGGACGAGCTTGGGGCGGTCGATGCCGTCGCGGTAGAGCTTCTCGATCTCGGTGCAGAGCTGATTGGTGACCTGCGGGGCACGGTCCCAGTCGATCCTCAGCGTGTTGTCGGTCCAGCGGATCACGTCGTGCTTGTGGAGGTACGCGAAGAGCAGCTGGCCGCCGAGGCCGTCGTAGTTGCGGACGCGCTCACCGGTGACGGGGAAGCGGAACATCCGGTCGAACAGCACGGCGTACTGCACATCGCGGCCCTGCGGGAAGCCATCGGCCTCCAGCTTCACGGCCTCCTTGAAGGCGGTGAGGTCGCAGCGCAGCTCTTCGAGCCCGTACATCCAGAACGGCTGGCGCTGCTTGATCATGAAGGGGTCGAACGGCAGGTCGCCGTGGCTGTGCGTCCGGTCGTGGACCATGTCCCAGAGCACGAAGGCCTGCTCGCAGCGCTGCTGGTCACCGACCATCTCGCGGATGTCGTCGGGCAGCTCGACGCCGAGCAGATCGACCGACGCCTCGGTGACCCGGCGGAAGCGGGCGGCCTCGCGGTCGCAGAAGATTCCGCCCCAGCTGAAGCGCTCGGGGGCCTCGCGCACGGCGACGGTCTCCGGGAAGAGCACGGCGGAGTTGGTGTCGTATCCCGAGGTGAAGCCCTCGAAGGTGATGCCGCAGAACAACGGGTTGTCGTAGCGGGTGGCTTCGAGCTCGGCCAGCCACTCGGGCCAGACCATCCGCAGCACGACCGCTTCGAGGTTGCGGTCCGGGTTGCCGTTCTGTGTGTACATCGCGAAGACGACCAGGTGCTGGAGCCCGTCGGTGCGGTCCTTGGCCGGCTGGAAGGCGAGCAGCGAGTCGAGGAAGTCCGGCACGCCGAAGCCGTCCGTGGCCCAGCGACGCAGGTCCACGACAAGGGCACGGTGGTAGGCGTCGTCATGCGGAAGCAGCGCAGAGAGCTCCTCGATCGCGACGATCGCGCGATCCAGCGTCGCCCGGGCAGCCGCCCGGGACGGCGCCCCCTCGGCGTCGAAGTCGATGGAACCGTCCTTCGACTGCCAGGGGCGGATATCCTCCACGGCATTCTTGAGCGCGGGCCAGGCGGGGTGATCGACCACCCGCTGGTCCGTAGGTATGTCACCTGCGGCAACGTCGTGCACAAGAATTTCCGTCATAACACTTCCTCCACAGGAGAACCTCGCGTCAAGCAACCGTATCCATCTGCGGTTCCTTCGGACAAGTGGGCCTCAGAAAATTATCCTGCCGACCCCCCATTGTCACCGCGATTCTTCCTGCATTGAACCTTCCCTGCGAACGCTTCCGTCGGCCTGACCCCTTGCAGAGGCTGCCGCTCCGCCCGGCATCGCGCACATGAGCGGTCAGGCCATGCAGAGCACGCCCACGCATGGGTGACACAGCTCGCCCGGCACGGCTGTCTGCCGGCAGGACGGACGGCATCCGTCCTCCGCACCACCTCTGGAGATCCGCCGCGTGAGTATCCGTGCCGTTCTTGTCGCAGCCGTCATCACCGGGTTCCTGCTCGGTGCCGCCGACGTCCAGGGACACGGCGCCACTCCCCCTCGTCCAAGCGGCTCTCTCTCGGGGGTGGGCCATTAAGCTGCCGAATTGCCGTAATGCCGTAGTGCCTCGTGGGTAGGAGCCGCACGCGGGAAGACGCCGTCGACGGAAGCGAGTTGCCTTGTCTTTTCTCACCATCGGTCATCGCGGAGTGATGGGTGTCGAGCCGGAGAACACCCTGCGGTCGTTCGTCCATGCGGAGCAGGCCGGGATGGACGCCATCGAACTGGACCTTCATTTGAGCAAGGACGGCGCGCTGGCCGTCATGCACGACGCCGATGTGGACCGTACGACGGACGGCAGCGGTCCGATCGCCGAGAAGACCCTGTCGGAGCTGCGCGAACTCGATGCCGGGCAGGGCGAGCGCGTGCCGGTCTTCGAGGAGGTGCTCGACGCCGTACGATCCCCCGTTCAGGCAGAGATCAAGGATGTGACCGCGGCCCGCGCCCTGGCAGAAGTGATGCTGCGACGCGGTCTCGTCGACCGGGTCGAGGTGTCGTCGTTCCACGACGAGGCGGTCGCCGAGATCGCCCAACTGGTGCCGGGGGTACGGACGGTACTCATCGCGAGCCGCTGGCGGAGCGATGTGGTGGACCGGGCGAAGGCGGTGGGTGCGGCGACGCTGGCGCTGAACATCCGCCGTCTCACCCTGGAGGTGGTCGAGCAGGCGCACGCCGAAGGGCTGAAGGTCATCGGCTGGGTGGTGAACACCCAGGACCATCTGCGGCTGGTACGCGCCCTGCGACTGGACGGCGCGACCACCGACTACCCGGAGATTCGCCGCGCCGGCCGCTTCACCGCCTGATCGCCTGCCCGGTCAGACCAGGTCCTTGACCAGCAGCTCGAACGCGAGATCGTCGCGCTGCGGGATACCGAAGCGATCGTCGCCGTACGGGAACGGGCTGAGCTTTCCCGTACGGCGGTAGCCGCGGCGCTCGTACCAGGCGATCAGCTCCTCGCGCACCGAGATCACGGTCATGTGCATCTCGGTCACCCCCCAGCTCTTGCGGACGGTGCGCTCGGCCTCGGTGATGATCACCTTGCCGAGACCGGCTCCCTGCAGCTCGGGACGGACCGCGAACATCCCGAAGTAGGCGGCGTCACCGCGGTGTTCGAGTTGGCAGCAGGCGATGAGCGCACCGTCGCGCTCCACCACGAGCAGTCGGCTGCCGGGCGCTTCAACGACCTCGCGGACGCCGACCGGGTCGGTTCGCTGCCCCTGCAGGATGTCCGCCTCGGTGGTCCATCCGGCCCGGCTGGAGTCCCCGCGGTACGCCGACTCGATCAGCGTCACGAGTGCGGGCACATCGGCGTCGGCCGCGTCGCGGAAGGTCAGCTGTCCCGAGTCCTCGGCAGGGGCGATGTCCATGGTGGTGGCTCTCCGTTTCTCTGCTGTGGCCGTGCCGAAGCAGCGTAACCCGCGTGTTCCGGACCTAGAGTCTGGCGCATGGTTCATGTGCTGAGCAGCCGGATCCTGTTGCGGCCGGCCGATCCCGAGCGATCACGGATCTTCTACGGCCAGTGCCTCGGGCTGCCCGTCTACCGGGAGTTCGGCACCGGCCCCGAGCGGGGCACGGTCTATTTCCTCGGCGGCGGCTTCCTGGAGGTCTCCGGGCGCGCCACCGCACCGCCGGTGCCCGGCCTCGAACTGTGGCTGCAGGTCGCGGACGTCCGGGCGGCGCACGAGGAGGTGTCGGCCCGTGGCGTCGAGGTGCTGCGGCCGCCGGTGCGCGAGCCGTGGGGGCTCGTCGAGATGTGGATCCGCGATCCGGACGGGCACAGGATCGTCGTGGTGGAAGTACCGGAGGACCATCCACTGCGCCACCGCCCGTAGAAGTGCCGGTGCGCCGTCGGTGCGCGGCGCGGCTTCCCTCCGCGAAGTCGACGAGCGCGGGCAGGGCTTTCTCCAGACTGCCGTCGTGGTCCGCGAACGCGAGGCGCAGGAGGTGTCGGAAGCCGTCCATGGCGGAGAACACGGGGCCGGAAATGATCAGTGAGCCCACGCGGCGGGCCGGCTGGGCGGCGTCGGCGGCGGGATCTCCACCCAGAGAGCGGAGCCTCCCGCGGGCCGTTCCCATCCCCGGGCGGGAGCCCACGGCACGGCAGGGAACACCCCCTCCGCGCGCTCCCCGTGTACCTCAGTGCGCCGCGTACGACGGCCTGGGCCCGGGCATCGACTAAGAGGGACCGACGTCGTACGTCCAGGGGGAGGTGCGCTGTGCACGGACCGGCGATGTCCGGCTGGCTGCTGATGGCGTTGTGCGGGGTGACAAGCGCGTACTGCCTGCTGCGCACGCGCAGAGAGACCGGGGAGCGGCGCAGGACGGCGCGTGCGGAGGCTTTGATGGGCTTCGGCATGGCAGCCATGGCCATGCCGGCCGCCGTCGTGACACCACCAGTGTGGGGGTGGGTGGTGTACGCGGTGCTGTTCGGTGCGGCCTCGTTGCGCGCACTGTGGTTCTCCCGGCGCAGCACGCACCATCTGCACCATCTGGTCGGGTCATCGGCGATGGTCTACATGGCGCTGGCGATGGCACCGGGCGCTGGAGGTGCGCACGGCGAGCACGGCGGACACACGGGCCATGATGTCGCGGTGACGGCCGGGGGCATACCTCTGCTGACCGGACTGCTGCTGGCCTACTACGCGGTGTATGTGCTGCGTTCGGGAGCCCGGTTGATACCGGTGGCCACCACGGCGGGGAGCGGTGGCGGGCCGGTCGGGGGCGGCTGGGGCGCATGGCCCGAGCTGGCTCTCGCCTGTCGGCTGACGATGGGGATAGCCATGTTCGCAATGCTGCTCACTCTGTGAGACAGGGGGCAGGCCAAACCGTGGCGTGCATCACTTGCCGTGCGCAGCCATACCCGCGGCTACCGCACCGCTCATAGGCTGACGCCATGTTGGTCTCCCTCGCGCTGCTGCTGCTCGGTGCACTGACCGCCGTCGTGACCCCACGTCTGATGGCGCGGGCGGATTGGCCGGAGCGCGAGCCCGTCGTTGCGCTGTGGGTCTGGCAGTGCGTGGTGGCCGGGGTGCTGCTCTCCTTCGCGCTCTCCATGACGTTCAGTGCGGCCGCGGCCTGGCAGGCGGTGCGTGGACATGTGTTCGCGCCGGCGCCGCGTGCCGTGGTGGAGGCGTATGCACTGGGCGGGCACGGGCGGTGGTCTGCGGCCATGGCCGTACTGCTGGCGCTCGGAGGGGTATGGACCGCGGCGATGCTGACCCGGGAGATCCACCGAGCCCAGGTGCGTCGCAGGCGACGGCGCACCGAATTGCTGGTGCGTTCCCCGCTGATGCCCGGCGAGGAGCCCGGCAGCGGTCGGCTCGTGGTGCTGGAGGGAGAGCGTCCGGATGCCTGGTGGCTGCCGGGAGCTGCGCCTCAACTGGTCATCACCACGGCGGCACTTGGCCGCCTGAAGGGCCGTCAGCTGGATGCGGTGCTGGCCCATGAGCAGGGACACGCGAGGGCCCGGCACGACTGGCTGCTGCACTGTTCCGGCGCACTCGCGATCGGGTTCCCGCAGGTGCCGGTATTCGCGGCCTTCCGCGACGAGATGCACCGGCTGGTCGAACTGGCCGCGGACGATGTGGCGTCCAGGCGCTTCGGACGGCTGACGATCGCTCTGGCCCTGGTGGAACTCAACGAGGACCGTGGCGTGTTCGGCCCGTGCCCGGCGCCGGACTCTCAGCTGCCGCTGCGGGTGAACCGGCTGCTGACCCCTGTGGAGAGGCTCACCGCGGGCCGTCGGCTCCGGCTGACCGCGGCGGCCGCCCTGGTACCAGTGGTTCCGCTTCTGGTGGCATTCATTCCGGGACTCAGCGCACTGGGCTAGCCGGGTGTACGGATCGTCCGCGAAGATCACCCCATGCCATGCCCGCCACTCGCCCCACAGGCCCGCACCCGTTCCGGCGTCACACCTTTCGGCACAGCCGTGGTCTGCGCGTCTGCTGCCCTGGTCCTGCTGATCCTGGTCGCCATGCGCTGGTCGCCGCTCATGACACTGGACCGTACGGTCGCGGATGCCCTGCACCGAAGGGCGGTCACCGAACCCGGGCTCGTCCACGCGAACCGGATCCTGACCGACTGGGTGTGGGATCCATGGACCATGCGCGCCCTGATCGCGGTGGCCGTGGTGGTGCTGTGGTGGCGCGGGGCGCGGGTGCTCGCGGTGTGGGTGGCAGTGACGAGCGCGCTGTCGACTCTCCTGCAACAAGGGCTGAAGGCCGCGGTCGGCCGGGAGCGGCCGCAGTGGCCGAACCCGGTGGATTCCGCCCACTACGCGGCGTTCCCCTCCGGTCACGCGATGACGGCGATGGTGACCTGCGGTCTGCTGCTCTGGCTCCTGCGACGGCACGGTACGGGACCCCGGATGTGGCGGACGGCCCTGGTGGCGGCATGGGTCTCGGTTGTCGGGGTGGGGGTCACCCGGCTCTACCTGGGGGTGCACTGGATGAGCGACGTGCTGGGCGGCTGGCTGCTGGGGGCGGCTCTGGTCGGGTTCTCCGTCGCCTGGTTCGCCAGGTACGAGGGGCGCGGCGGAGAGGCCTTGCCGCGGCACTCCTGAACCGGGAAGGATCGCACCCATGCAGATCAAGGGTGTGCTCTTCGACTTCTCCGGGACCCTCTTCCGTATCGAATCGGTCCGGTCCTGGCTGCGCGCGGTCATCGCCGAGCGCGAGGTGACGGTCAGCGCGGCCGACTTCGAGCGGTACGCGCGGGGGCTCGAGGCCGCCGGGGCGTTGCCGGGCGGCCCGCCTCCCCAACACGTCCCTGCCCGCCTCGCCTCCGCGTGGGCCACCCGAGACGAGAGCGCGGAACTCCACCGGGAGGCGTACACGGGACTTGCCCGGCAGGTGGCCCTGCCGGATCCGGGGCTGTACGACGCGCTGTACGAGCGGCACAGATCACCTGCCGCCTGGCAGCCCTACCCGGACGCGGCAGAGGTGCTCGGTGCGCTGCGCGACAGCGGCACCCGTATCGGTGTGGTCAGCAACATCGGCTGGGACCTGCGGCCGGTCTTCCGGGCACACGGCCTGGACGCCCTGATAGACGCCTACGTCCTGTCATACGAGCACGGCGTCCAGAAGCCGGACACACGGCTCTTCCACACTGCCTGCACACTTATCGGGCAGGATCCGACGGATGTGGTGATGGTCGGCGACGACCGGCGCGCGGACGGCGGGGCGGCGGCGCTGGGCTGTGACGTGCGCTTTGTGCAGCATCTTCCGGTGGAGGAGCGGCCCGATGGGCTGCGGATGCTGGGACTGACGCCGGGCGTTGCCTGAGAGACATGTGAGAGATGTCCCTGACGCCCAATGGGTCGGATTGTCACATCGGGGCCTTAGCCTGTATGCATGTCCCGTTCTCCGTGCTGCCCCGATTCCGCGCGTACCGCCGCCGTGGTGAACAAAGAGATTCGTGACTTGTGGCAGCGCTCCGGCGGCTGTCTGTCCCCGGAGGACGAGGAGCAGTACCAGAGGCTGCTCGTGGAGTGGGCCGCGGCGACCGGCGGGAGCTCCAGGACGGCCGCCTGACGCAGGTGTCGATTGCGGCGTCCCGCCGGGCGGGGGAGATCCGCCCGGCGGGACGCGCTCGGTGCGCGGTGGAGCAGGATGGTGTCGGCCGATCGGATGAACCGGCCGGATCAGCGGTCGAAGTAGTCCGGCTGCGTCTGAACATTGAGCTCGTCCAGCCGCACCCGCTTCGCCGGGTCGGTCCGCCGGTCGTCGAGCTTCAGGACGTCGAAGCCCTTGGCGATGTCGTTGGAGTAGATGTAGCCGTTGTAGTAGTACGCCGACCAGGGGCCGGCCGTGGTGACCGCGTCCGTACTGACGGGGCCGCGCTCGAAGTAGCCGATCTCCTTCGGCTTCGAGGAGTCGGTGAAGTCCCACACCGAGACTCCGCCCTGGTACCAGGCCTGGACCATCAGGTCGCGGCCCTTGACCGGGATGATCGAACCGTTGTGGGCGACACAGACCTCCGTGTCGGCCTGCGCACGGTCGATCTTGAAGTAGCTGCGGAAGACCAGCTTGCGGTGGTCTCCCTTGC
This sequence comes from Streptomyces sp. NPDC037301, assembly GCF_055602785.1. Classification (NCBI taxonomy): domain Bacteria; kingdom Bacillati; phylum Actinomycetota; class Actinomycetes; order Kitasatosporales; family Streptomycetaceae; genus Streptomyces; species Streptomyces sp. NPDC037301. The sequence continues at coordinate 17,931 of NZ_JBVJWD010000063.1, read as the reverse complement.
CGACGATGTCGTAGATGCCGTCGGCGCCGCGCTTGGGGCCGATCTCCTCGTTGCAGGTGGCTGCGCCACCGCCGCCGAGTTCATCGGTGAAAACGACCTTGTCGGCCTTCTGGTTGAACGTCGCGGAGTGCCAGAACGCGAAGTTCACGTTGTCCTGCACCCGGTCGATGATCCTCGGGTTCTCCGGGTCCTTGATGGAGAACAGCAGACCGTCGCCCATGCAGGCACCGGCTGCCAGGTCCTTCGAGGGCAGCACTGTGATGTCGTGGCAGCCGGTCGTCTTGGAGACGCCCGGGTTGGTCGGGGCGCCCGGGTTGCCGCCGTCCGGGAAGAGCACCGGGAAGTTCACGACCGCGGCCTTCTCGGGTGCGTTGCGTGGCACCTTGATGACGGAGATCCCGTCGTGCGGCGGCTGGCAGTCCGGGAACGTGTCGCTCGGCGAGTACGAGGAGACGTACACGTATACGTTCTTGCGTTCGGGGACCAGCGTGTGGGTGTGCGATCCACAGGCGGTCTCGACAGCGGCGACATACTTCGGGTTGCGCTTGTCGCTGATGTCGAAGACCTTCATGCCCTCCCAGGAGGACTTCTCCGTGGCGGGCTGGGTGGTGCTGGTGCAGGAGTTGTCGCTGCGCGAGGAGTCAGTGGACAGGAAGAGCAGGTTTCCCGAGACCGAGACGTCGTTCTGCGATCCGGGGCACAGGACCTGGGCGACCGTCTTCGGGGACTTCGGATTGCTGATGTCGTAGATCCGGAAACCATCGTAGTTTCCTGCGAAGGCGTACTTCCCCTGGAAGGCCAGGTCCGTGTTCAGCCCCTTGAGTGCGTCCTTCGGGACGTTGGCCAGATGGGTGATGTTGCTGCTGTGGACGATCTCGTCCACGCCGGGTATCTCGCCGCTGCTGATGGCGTCCGCGGCTTCGGCCTCCCGGGCGGCGGAGACATCGGTGCGGGCGGTGGTCGTATCGCCGGGGTCGGGCGTTGCGGCCGCGGGGCCGGCCGTCAGCAGCGTGGCCAGCAGCCCGGCGGCTGCCACGGCCACACCCAGACGTCTGCGCCGCGCCGGGCTCATGTGCAACGAAATCACTGCGTCCTCCCATGCATCCGTACGTAGTTGAACGGTTCACGGACACCGGCAGTATCGTCCTCCCCACGGGCATCCCAACAGATGGCAACAGAGACGTAATGAAAGTTTCTGATCGCTGTCGCGCGGAAGCGTGTTAGGACGGTTCGCAACCACCCCATATGGCAATGGAGGTCCACTTGTTGATCCGCCGTCGGACCATGTGTGTACGCAGATCTGTTCTCGCCGTGGCCGTCATGTCCGCCGTCCTCGCCCTGGGTGCATGCGATGAGGGAGGCGGTGACGACCGTACGAAGGCGCAGGCGGGCGGGGGGCCTTCGGTTGTGGCGCCCGGGAAACCGGGAGAGCCCGCGCGGACCTTGTCCGCCGAGGAGGCCGCGAAGGTCGCCGGGGACGACACCCCCAACTCGGCCGACTTCCGATATGTACAGATGATGATCCAACACCACGCCCAGGCGCTGGAGTTGACCGGCTTCGTCCCCGCCCGCTCCGACTCCGCCGCGGTCAAGCGGCTCGCCGAGCGCATCACCGCAGGCCAGAAGCCGGAGATCGGCGCCATGGAGGGGTGGCTCAAACACAATGGCGGAGAGAAGCGCACGAGCGGCCACGATCACTCGGCGATGCCCGGAATGGCGACCCCGGCGCAGCTGGATCAGCTGCGGACGGCGGACGGCGCGGCCTTCGACAAGCTCTTCCTGAAGTTGATGATCACCCACCATCAGGGAGCGATCACGATGGCGACGGAGGTGCTCTCGCAGGGGAACAATGTGCAGGTCGAGGAGATGGCCGGGGACGTCGTCGCCCAGCAGACGGTGGAGATCGACAGGATGCGCGCGATGTCGTCCTGACGGCCCCCGGGCGCGCCTCTCCCCCGCCCCGGCCACCGGTGCCATGCTGGAGGCATCCTGTGGGAAGAGGTGCGCCGTGCTCCGTGTCGCCGTCGTCGGCTCCGGTCCCAGCGGGGTCTACACCGCCCAGGCTCTGGTCGAGCAGGACCGGGTGCCCGATGTCCGGGTCCATGTGCTTGACCGGCTCCCCTGCCCGTACGGCCTGGTGCGCTACGGCGTCGCCCCCGACCACGAGAAGATCAAATCGCTGCAGAACAGTCTGCGCACCGTCCTGGAGCACGAGCGGATCACCTTCCTCGGCAATGTCGAGGTGGGCGGCGACGGGATCCCGTCCGAGCGGATCAGCGAGCTGTACCAGGCGGTCGTGTACTGCGTCGGGGCGGCGACCGACCGCGGCCTCGCCGTACCGGGCGAGGATCTGCCCGGGAGTTACTCCGCGACCGAGTTCGTCTCCTGGTACAGCGCACACCCCGACGCCACCGCCAACAGCTTTGCGCTGCAGGCCCGTTCGGTCGTGGTGATCGGGGTCGGCAATGTGGCGGTGGACGTGGCGCGGATTCTCGCCCGGAGCGCGGAGGAGCTGCGCCCCACCGACGTACCGCACGGGGCGCTCGGCGCGCTGGCCGGAAGCCGGGTGCGCGAGGTCCACATGGCGGGCAGGCGCGGACCCTCCCAGGCCCGGTTCACCACCAAGGAGCTGCGGGAGCTGGGCGCGCTGCCGCAGGCACGGGTGGTGGTGGACGAGGCGGAGCTGGCCCTCGACCCGGCGTACGTCGATCCGTCCCCCCGGTCGGCGCCGGCCCTGTCCTCACCACCGAACGCACCGCCCCTGACGGCGGCGGCGCGGCGCAATGTCGAGGTGCTGCGCGGATGGGCCGCGGCCGGCCCCACAGGTACGGGCGCGGGGGGAGACCCGCTGCGCACGATCCACCTGCGGTTCTTTCTGCGCCCCGTCGAACTGCTGGAGCGGGACGGGCGGGTGGCCGGAGTGCGGTTCGCCCGAACCGTGCCGGATGGCAGCGGGGGCGTGCGCGACGCCGGTACGTACGAGGACATCGACGCCCAGCTCGTGCTGCGGGCCGTCGGCTACCGCGGGCTGCCGTTGCCCGGCCTGCCGTTCGACCCGGCGCGCGGGACCGTGCCGCATCTGGCGGGGCGGGTGCTGCGGGACGGGGTGCCGTCGCCCGGGGAGTACGTCGCCGGGTGGATCAAGCGGGGGCCGACCGGAGTGATCGGTTCGAACCGGTCCTGCGCGAAGGAGACGGTGGCATCGTTGCTCGACGACGCCACGCTGCTCGCCGGGCGCCCGTCGGCGCCTGACCCGGTGGCCGCGCTGCGGGCGTGGGGACTGCGCCCGGTGGAGTGGGACGGCTGGCTGTCCATCGAGCAGGCGGAGGCGGCGCTGGGCCGGTCGCTGGGCCGGGGGCCGGTGAAGATCCCGGACTGGGCGGGGCTGCTGAGCGCCGCGGATGGCGGCGACCGGGGCGGACCGTGAGGTTATCGGTCCTCGCCGATGCGCTGCACCTGCCGGTTCGCGGCGTCGAGAATGCTGTCCAGAAGACCGGGAAACAGCACCTCCAGATCGTCGCGGCGCAGCCCGTTCATCTTGGCGGTGCCTCGGTAGATCTGCTGGACGATCCCGCTCTCGCGCAGCACCCGGAAGTGGTGCGTGGTCGTCGACTTGGACACCGGCAGGTCGAAGCGGGAGCAGGTGAGCTCGGTATCGGCGGCGGCCAGCTCGCGGACCACGCGCAGCCTCATCGGGTCGGAGAGTGCGTGGAGCACTGCCTCGATGCGGATCTCGTCCCGTGTGGGGTGATCGAGCGAGCGGCCGCCGACCGCAGCGGCGCTTGTGGCAGGGGCGCTGGCTGGGGTCACGATGTGCTCCACTTCCTGGCTTGGTCTGGTCTCCCATAATACGAGACTCATCGTAGTTTGAGATTCACCGTACGACGGGTCCGGTCGTGCATCACCCGGTGCGATCGGCGCGCCATGCCGCTTCACGGGCGTCGATGAGCTCTTCCATGTGGAGTTCCGCCCAGGCACGCACCGTATCCAGCAACTCAAGGAGACTCCGGCCGAGCGAGGTCAGTTCGTACTGGACGTGCCGCGCCGGTCCGGCCTGGGCCGTGCGGACGACGAAACCGTCACGCTCCAGCGACCGGAGTGACTGGGTGAGGACCTTGGGCGTGATCGTACGCAGCGGGATCCGTAGCTCGGAGAAGCGTCGCGGGCCGCCCTCAAGGCACTGGACGATCATTCCAGCCCATTTGTCCCCCACGCGGATCGGCATCAGTCCGGACGGACAGACCGGGTCGAACATCTCCGGGTCCAGCGGCTTGGTCACGGAGCCACATTAGCGAGGTATCCAGGAGGTAACCACGGGTCCGGCTACCTTGCCCGAGCACGTCGGCACCGAGATTCCAGGACGCGAGGCGAGGTAGGCACATGACCAGGATCATCATCTTCGGCGCAGGCGGCAGCGCGGGACGGGAAGCCGTCGCCGAGGCCCTCCGCCGCGGACACCATGTCACCGCGGTCGTAAGGGAACCGGCCAGGTACCGAAAGCTCGAAGGTCCAGGCGTCCGGCTCGTGGCCGGCGATGTCACCGAGGTCGGGGCTGTTGCCGGCCTGGCGACCGGGCACGATGCCGCGATCTCGGCCGTCCACGACGGTGGCGCCCTGCCCGATGTCTTCTTCACGGCTGCCGCCCGCGCTCTCACCGACGGGCTGACGCGGGCCGGTGTGCCACGGCTGATCGCCGTCGGCCTGTCGGCAACAATGGAAACCGCCGGCGGAACCCCGCTGATGGATACCCCCGGTTTCCCTCAGGAGTACCGCCCCTTCTGCCACGGCCACGCAGCCGGCACGACGGTGCTGCGTACCTCGGCCACCGCACTGGACTGGCTGGTCGTCAGTCCGGCCGGGGACTTCGACCACGAGGGGACGCGCTCCGGCCGTTACACCACGGCCACGGTCGACGCTGCCGCCCGTATTTCCTACAGCGACTTCGCCATCGCCCTGCTCGACGAGATCGACGCCCCCGGTCACCACCGCATGCACATCGGCGTCAAGGAGACATGACCGAACCGGCCGGCCGCAGCAGGCCGGTCGGCCGAGGACGTCAGCCCGCCAGGCGGGCGACGGCCAGTGCGTGGGCGCGGTCCAGGGCATCGACGGAGGGGCAAACGACGTCCGCGCACGGCCCGCCGCATCGTCGTCGCCGAACCCCAAGAAGCAGGCACTGCGGCGATGTTCGCCTCAGTCGCCCAGGAGCTGGACCGCTCCCCCGCCGAGACGCACTTGACGCTGCGCCACCTGCGACTCAGCCCCGCGAAGGCACAACAACTCGGCGAGACCCTCGCCAGGCCGGTCGACGAGGCCGAGGAGGGCTCCGGGGAACAACCCGTGCACGGAGTACTGGTGACGCTGTATCAGCAGACCGACCCGACCACCGGCACCGCATAGCCGGGGGGCGGCCGGTCAGCCGCTGAGCAGGTCCGGGTTCTCGGCCAGTGAGGCGAGATGCCCGGCCGGATCGGCGATCAGCTTGCGGGCCGTCAGGTCGAGCATCCCCGCCACGCCCGTGATCTGCGCCGCGACCGTGCCGTCTTCCTTGAGAATCTTCTGCGCGACCTCGAACGTCTTCCCCTCGCCGTATACGAACTGGCAGGTCACCCGCACCCGGTCGCCGCCGCGGAGCTCCCGCAGGAACTTCACCGTCGTCTCAAGGGCCACCGGCCCGACGCCGCTGGCCAGCAGCTTCTCCTGCGACAGGCCGGCAGCGCGCAGCAGTTCCCAGCGCGCGTGCTCGGCGTACTGCAAATAGACGGCCTGGTTCAGATGCCCCTGCGTGTCGAGTTCGTAGCCCCGGACGGTCACGTGCACAGAAAAAGTCATGGACGTCGCAACATCACGGCACATTCCGGCATTCCCCCGGTGGCGGCCGAAGCACGGGCGGCGGGGGGCGCGGCCGAGGCCGGGACCAAGGTGGCCCCCAGCAAGATCAGCAGCGCGGCGGGGCAGGCCAGCGTTCTGAACAGTGCGCGGGGCGGGGCAGTTGTCGGTTCAAGGCGTCGTCCTCGTCGAGAGCAGGAGTGCCTCACACCTGTGAGACACAGCACGTCGTGCACGCAGAATGTTCAACGATAGAAAGATGCTCCCGGCAGACAGGCTCACGCGGCATGTTTGCCTGCTCGCCTGCCTGCCGGTCCGTCTGCCGAGGACCGGAGCAACTCCGTCGCGCGCTCCTACTGCGGCAGCCCCGAAGGCGCGGTGGCCCACCCGGTGTCGGGCTCCGCGGACAGCCGGTAGGCCATCGAGCCTCCTCCGGCGACCAGCGCTCGGCTGGGGACCGGCACCGCGAGCGGACACACCTGGCCCCCACCGGATGTAAGGCGGAGGCCCGGGTGCAGTGCCCGGCTGCGGCCGCCCAGCTGTCAGACCGCGCGGAGGTACTGCTCCGGCGTGCGGAGTTCGCCGCCGAGTTCGCGGGCTGCGTGCTGGGCCCACGACGGGCTCCGCAGCAGCTCGCGCCCGAGGAGAACCGCGTCCGCCCGGCCCTCCGTGATGATCTTCTCGGCCTGCTGCGGCTCGGTGATCAGGCCCACGGCCGCCACGGGGACCGAGGTCTCCGCCTTGACCCGCTCGGCGAAGGGAACCTGGTAGCCCGGCCCGGTCTCGATGCGGGCGCGCGGGGCGTTGCCGCCGCTGGAGACGTCCAGCAGGTCGACGCCGTGGGCCTGGAGCTCCTTGGCCAGTCGTACGGTCTCGTCGACGGTCCAGCCCTCGCGCTCGTCCTCGTCGTTCTCCGTGAGCCAGTCCGTCGCGGAGATCCGGAAGAGGACGGGCAGTTCCTCCGGCCAGACCTCCCGCACCGCGTCGACGACCTGCAGTGCGAAGCGGATGCGGTTCTCGAAGCTGCCGCCGTACTCGTCGTCACGCCGGTTGCTGTGCGGGGAGAGGAACTGTCCGACGAGATATCCGTGGGCTCCGTGCACCTCGGCAACCTGGAAGCCCGCGTCGAGCGCGCGGCGGGCGGCCTCGCGAAACCGGCCGACGACGCCCTGGATCTCGTCCACGGTCAGCTCGTGCGGCACGGGGTGACCGTCGTCGAACGGCAGCGGGCTGGGGGCGACGGGCGTCCAGCCGTGCGCATCCGGCCCGACGGGACCGCCGCCCCGCCAGGGGGCAGCCGTCGATGCCTTGCGACCGGCATGGGCGAGCTGGATGCCGGGAACCGATCCCTGCCCCTTGACGAAGTCCGTGATCCGACGGAAGGCGGCCACCTGGGTGTCGTTCCAGATGCCGAGGTCTGCCGGGCTGATCCGGCCCTCGGGGCTGACGGCCGTCGCCTCGGTGAGGATGAGTCCGGTGCCGCCGACGGCGCGCGCCGCGAGGTGGGCGAAGTGCCAGTCGGTCGCGACGCCCGCGTTCGGCCCCACAGGTTCGGCGCTGTACTGGCACATGGGCGCCATCCACACCCGGTTGGGAATGACGAGCGATCGCAGGGTGTAGGGCTCGAAGAGGGCACTCACATCGGACTCCGTTTCGACGGAACGAAAGAATCGCTAGTACGATACATCCCGTACTACGATACCCGTCAAATTACGACGTCCCTCGTACAAGGGCGTGGACATGCGTGAGGCCCATTCCCGGTCCGCTCCGGCCGGGAATGGGCCTCACGCGCCGCTGAGCGGCCGTATGCGGGCTATCCGCGACGCCTCAGTGTGATATCGGCGTCCGCGTCGTAACCCTGGGTCCAGCTGCGTCCGGCGCCCGACTTCCAGGTGACATGGGCGGTGGTGCCGTCGATCCTGATGTCCTCCGCCGTCATGGCCCGGTCGCCGTCCCGTACATCCCCTCGACGCAGTTCACGCGCCTTGACGGTGACGGGCTCCGCCGACTGCGCACTCTCGGCCTCGTCCGCCGCGAGGGCGAGAGCCGCCGCCAGTTCCCGGGCGCGGGCGGGGGTGCAGATCACAGTGAGCTCACCCGACGGTGCCACGCCCCTGACCTGGACCCCCGCCCCAACGGGGGTCACCTCCAGGGTCGCGACGTGTCCGTCGCGGTCCTCGATCCCACTGGCCATCGCTCTGTTCTCCCCTTGCCCGATGCGCCCTTCGGCTCAGTGCAGCCGGAGGCTCTCCGGCGGGCCCAGATAGCTGGGCTTGAGGCCGCCGGTGTCGACCACCAGGTTCTGCAGCACCACCGTCGGGTCGACCATCCAGAATTTCAGCACATGGACTCCGGGCCGGCCGATCCGGTGCACCGTACTGGTGACATTGACGTTGTCCGAGGTGTTGCGGGCCCACTGGGCGTTCATCGTGCCGTCGTCGGAACCCGTCACCGCCGTGACGTTCACCTTCTGCGGTGCGTCGTCGTCGAAAGAGACGGCGTACGTGAGCCCGTCGGAGGCCAGGGCGTTGTTACGGGGCGACAGGTAGGCGTGGGACGGTGACCGGGCCGGTCGTGAACAGGGAGACCCGGTACTCCAGCCGCGGGCTGTTGCCGCCCGGGATCTGCCGGGCCGCGGTGACCGGGAAGGGTTCCATGCCGGCGCCGGTCCGGCCGATGCCGGGGATGCGCTGCCAGCTGATCCCGCCACCGCCGATCCGGAACTGATCCGGGAGGGCGAGTTCCACCATGAGGCCGGCTACGCGGCGAGCCTCGAACTCCTGCAACTGCCCCCCACCGCCTTGTTCGCAGGCAATGATCTCCAGGCCCTCGGCATCTACGAGGCTGCCCGCGAACTGGGGCTGCGCATCCCGGAGGACCTGGGCGTCGTCGGGTTCGACGATCTGCCCCTCACCCGGTGGATCGAACCACCGCTCACCGCGGTGCGCCAGCCGCTCATCGAGATGGCCGAGACCGCCGCCCGCCCGGCCCTCGACCTCGGCCGGGGCGCCCGGCCCGCGACCACCCGGGTCGATCTGGCCACCAAGCTGGTGGTCCGCAGCAGCACCGCCGAGCCCAGCCGCTGATCCCTCCTGCCCGCTCACCGGTCCCGGCCTGCGCTTCTATTCCGTTGCGGGCCGGACGGGGGCCGCGTACCGTCCCCCGTCATGACGACCCCCACCCTGCACACCGGGCGGCTGCTCCTGGAGCCGTACACACCCTCGGACGAGGACGGCTTCGTGGCGCTCTTCCAGGACGCCCGGGTGTCCCGGTGGATGGGTGACGGACCCTGTACCGAGGCCGAGGACCGCGCCCTGTTCGGGCGGGTCTTCAGCAAGGTATACGCACAGGGGCTCTTCGACGTATGGGCCGCGCGACAGGGCGGCCGTCTGGTCGGCCATGCGGAGATCAAGCCCTCCCCGTCCCCGGATGTGGACGGCCACGAGATCGTCTACGCCCTGGCGCCGGCCGCATGGGGACAGGGGTTCGGCACCGAGATCGCGCAGACACTGACCTCGTACGGGTTCGACGCCCTCGGGCTCACCGAGGTACATGCGACGGTGGCCGCCGAGAACGCGGCGTCGCTGGCGCTGCTGGGCCGGATCGGCTTCCGGCACGCCAGGGACACGGTGGAGGACGACGGCAGCACGACCCGGGTACTGACGCGCTCCGCCTGCGCCGGCATCGCCGGGGCGGATCAGCCGCGGTAGACGTCCAGACGGCCGCACATGCCGAACTTTCCGTACGCGGAGGGCTGTTCGGCGTGCACACAGGCGTCGCCGAGGTATCCGCCGTCACCGCGCGCCAGAGCGTCCAGCTGTCCGCCGGTCACCTCGGACGCGGCAGCGGCCCCCTTCTGCCAGCGCCCCCGCCAGTCCTCGGTCCTCGGGCGTACGAGTGCGGCGGCGGCCCGGTGGAAGTCGGCGAGCGGTTCGGGGTCACCCGCCTCGGTGGCCCGGCGCAGCGCGAGAAAACCCTCGACGGCGAGATCACGGCGGGCGCGGGCGGCCCGCTCCTGTTCCTCTTCGGAGCCGTCGACGGGAAGGACGGCCGCCGCCCGGTAGGCGTCGGGGTCCGCGAGATGGCGGGGCGGCAGAGTGAGTACGGCGTCACCGGCCTCGGGCAGCCCACTGTTCTCCATGAGGACGACGATGCGCAGCCCGTCCTCGTTGACCAGGCGGTGGATCGTGCCCGGCGTGAACCAGACCAGGGCACCCGGGACCAGTGGCGTCTGCCGGAACCCCGACGCGGTGAGGGTCTGCACCGAGCCCGTACCCCCGACCACCACATACCCCTCGGAGCAGGTGAGGTGGAGATGGGGCGTCCCGCCGCGCAGGCCGTCCGCGGTGGGCCAGTCGTAGACCCGCAGGTGGGAAACGGCGACGGCACCGGGCAGCCCTTCGAAGGTCGGCACAGCTACTCCTCGGTCTCTCTGCGCAGGCGCCGGGGCAAGCGCTTTCCACGCCTGCTGCACCGTACCTTCGCCGACCGTGGAAGCAACAGGGTCCGGGTGACCGGAGCTGCCCTGCGGGCCACTGTCAGTGGTGGGGTGCAGACTGGCGCGTATCCGACACAACGGCGTTTCGGGAGGTTCGACCATGACCGACGTACTACTCACCGTGGGTACCCGCAAGGGACTCTTCATCGGCCGCAGGCGCGGTGGCGCGTGGGAGTTCGACGGCCCGCGTTTCAATGCCCAGGCGATCTATTCGATCGCCATCGACACCCGCAGGCAGGTCCCCCGGCTGCTGGTCGGCGGGGACAGCGCGCACTGGGGTCCCTCGGTCTTCCGCTCCGACGACCTGGGCAGCACCTGGGTCGAACCACAGCAACCGGCCGTGAAGTTCCCTCAGTTCACCGAGGCATCGCTGGAGCGGGTCTGGCAGCTCCACCCGGCGGGCCCCGAGGCGCCCGATGTCGTGTACGCGGGGACCGAGCCGGCGGCACTGTTCCGTTCTCAGGACGGCGGGGTGTCCTTCGAGCTGGTCCGCCCGCTGTGGGAGCACCCGACGCGTTCGAAGTGGGTGCCGGGCGGGGGCGGTGAGGGTCTGCACACGATCCTCACGGACCCGAGGGATGCCCGGGGCGTGACGGTCGCGGTCTCCACGGCCGGGGTGTTCCGCACCAAGGACGGCGGCGCGAGCTGGGCTCCGTCGAACAAGGGAGTGTCGGCGGTCTTCCTCCCCGACCCGGATCCGGAGTTCGGTCAGTGCGTCCACAAGGTGGCCCGGGACGCGGTCGATCCCGACCGACTCTACCTCCAGAATCACTGGGGAGTGTTCCGGAGCGACGACTCCGGGGACAACTGGACGGACATCGGCCGGGGCCTGCCCTCCGATTTCGGATTCGCCGCAGCCGCGCACCCGCACCGCGCGGACACGGCGTACCTCTTCCCGATCAACGCCGATGCCGACCGTGTACCGGCCGAGCACCGCTGCCGGGTCTTCCGCACCGGCGACGCGGGCAGCACCTGGGAGCCGCTGTCGGCGGGGCTGCCCGAGGAGACGCATTACGGCACAGTGCTGCGCGATGCGCTGTGTACGGACGACGCCGACCCTGCGGGCGTCTACTTCGGCAATCGCAACGGCGAAGTGTATGCGAGCGCGGACGACGGGGACAGCTGGCAACAACTCGCCTCACACCTGCCGGACGTCCTTTGCGTCCGGGCGGCGGTCATCGGCATTTGACCGGTGTGGTCGCCAGCAGTGGAGCAGGGCCCGCAGCAGCGACTGCCCTGTCGATTCAGTCGGTCAGCATGCAGAACTGCACGACGTGGCGACCGGCGCGTACGCCGGTGCCGGTCGGATTCACCCCACAGTCCTGAATCCACTGTTGCCGCTGCTGGAGGCCGGGGTGTTGGACGACCGGGCGGCGACCCGGTAGCGGTGGCAGTAGGAGTGGTGGCACAGATATGAGCCGCCTCTGATCATCCGGTGTTCCCCCTGGGGCGGGCCCGTCGGGTCGGTGTGCGGCAAGTCGCCGTAGTAGCCGACAGGGTCGGGCTCGGCCTCGGACAGCGGACCGTGCGGGTGCCGCCAGTCGGCGCCACCCACCTCCAGCCACCAGGACACCACCGGGTCCGCCGTCAGCGCATCGGCGCGCTCGGCGACCGCCGCCAGACGGAAGACCGCGGAGTGTCCGGACCGCTCCGCCTCGGTGCAATGGCCGGTTTCCTGCGTGACCGCCTCGAACATCGCGACGGTGACGGCCGTGACGTCGATACGGAAGGGCGAGAGCCGTACGGCGTGGACGGGAGTCTCACCGTCGTCCGCGTAGCCCTCCGCGAACCGGTCGCCCATCCGGAACTCGCCGCCCGGCAGCGCGATCTCGTCGTGGACCGGGGAGCGGGGGCGATTGCGACCGCCCCCGCAAAGGCTCCGCCCGGATACGGGAGCGCAACAAGTTCTTGACTGCTTCATGACGCGAGTATATGAATACCCTCACATACGTGCACCAGCACATAGGAGCCCGGCCGGTGAAGCTCGACCACGTCCTGCTCGCGCTACTGTCCTTCCGCCCCTACAGCGGCTACGACCTGCGGAAATGGCTTGAGCTCGAAGGCCAGTTCATCCGCTCGCGAGCTCACCACAGCCAGATCTACCGGGTGCTCGCGCGCATGATGGCGGACGGCTGGGTGGAGTACGAAGTGGACCCGCGCGAGGGTCGGCCCGACGCCAAGGTCTACCGGCTGACACCACTCGGCCGTGAGGAGCTACTGGCCTGGGTGCGCTCGCCCTACGAACCGGTCAGCCGATTCCAGGACGCGGACTTCCAGGCCAGATTCGGATTCACCGCGGCGCTGGACCGCGAGGCGGCGATCCGGATGATCGACACCGAGCTGGCCTACCGTCGCGCCCAGATCACCCGTAACCGCAACAGAGACCGCACGCTGCGTTTCGAGAACCCACTGCCCGAACTCGACACGCGTCTGGCCCAGCAGGTCTTCGACCGGATGCACACGCGTGGCGCGGCGTGCGCGGACCAGTGGGTGGAGTGGCTGGAGGAGATGAAGTGCTGGCTCGAGGAGGTCTCGTGAAGGCGATCACGGTGATGTTCGACAGCCTGAACCGGCACATGCTGCCGCCCTACGGGGACGACTGGACGCACGCGCCGAACTTCGCCAGACTCGCGCAACGGTCCGTGAGCTTCGACAGCCGCTACGCCGGATCGATGCCCTGTATGCCGGCCGGGCGGGAGATACACACGGGCCGGTACAGCTTCCTGCACCGCAGCTGGGGTCCGCTGGAGCCGTTCGACGACTCGATGCCGGAGCTGCTGAAGCAGTCGGGTGTCTACACCCATCTGGTGAGCGACCACCCGCACTACTCGATCGCGGAAGAGCTCGCCGGGCTCTGACCGATCGCCGGCAGTCAGGCGCCGGTGACGGGGCTGCGTCCCCGCCACCGGCCACACCTTCCTTCCTCCGGCAATGAAAGAGGGGGCGCAATGCCACAACCCAGGCCCCATCCGCCGAAGTCGGTGGGCGCGGAGGCAAACTGTCCCTGCTCAGCGGCATCCTGGTGGTCGATCAGACCGAATCCAGCCTGATCGGCGGCCTGTCAAGGCCCGAGTAGCCCCCAACAAGTACCCGCGAATCATCCGGCTGGTGGACCAGCTCCCGAAGGGGCCCACCGGCAAGATCCTCAAGCGGGTCGTCGTCACGGACGCCTGAGGAGTGGGGCAGGCAGACAGAGAGGGAGCTTCGCCGCCGCCGGTCCCGGACCGGCGGCCGCTTCGGCTCATGGCAGCTGCCAGTCCACCGGCTGGGCCCCCTGGCGGAGCAGGAGTTCATCGGTGCGGCTGAACGGACGCGAGCCGAAGAAGCCGCGGTCCGCCGACATGGGCGAGGGGTGCGCGGACTCGATCGCCGGGAAGCCGTCGAGGAACGGCCGCAGATTACGGGCGTCGCGCCCCCACAGCACTGACACCAGGGGCTTGCCACGCGCGGCCAGGGCCCGGATGGCCTGCTCGGTCACTTCTTCCCAGCCCTTGCCGCGATGCGCGCCCGGTTTGCGGGGCGCCGTGGTGAGCGCTCTGTTCAGCAGCAGCACGCCCTGGCGCGTCCAGGGCGTCAGATCGCCGTTGGACGGTCGCGGAAGCCCCAGGTCCGTGTGCAGCTCCCGGAAGATGTTCTCCAGACTGCCGGGCAGCTGACGCACCTCGGGGGCCACGGAGAAGCTCAGCCCCATGGCCATCCCGGGTGTCGGGTAGGGGTCCTGACCGACGATCAGGACACGTACCTCGTCAAAGGGTTGCTGGAATGCGCGCAGAACGTTCGCGCCGGCCGGCAGATAGGTGCGGCCGGCTGCGACCTCCGCACGGAGGAAATCGCCCATCGCGGCGATGCGTCCGGCCACAGGGGCCAGCGCCTCGGCCCAGCCGGGCTCGACTACTTCATTCAACGGTCGTGGTGCCACGAAGCATCACTCTACCGGCGTACTGGGCCCGCTCCCCGCCGCTGTGGCGGCTTCCGCGGCCTGTCTTCCGTGCCCCGAAGTCCCGCATCCGGGACTCGGGATAGGCTGCCGCCGTCATTCCTCTTCTCACCTCTTCTCTGTCTGGAGCCGGTCCATGAGGTCACGCAGGCGCTCGCCGGAAAGCGGCGGTGCTCGTTGCGCCCGGTGGAGGCTGTCGTGACGGCGCAGACGGAGACGGACGCATCGGCCGGCGCGACGGGTACGTCGGGGCCGTTCGTGCTCGGCGTGGACTCGGGCGGTTCCGGATTGCGGGTTGCCCTGGGCAACGTCGGCATGTCCGCCCCGGTGGGCACGACCGTCTGCGCCGAGCCGGTACGCACCGGACCTGCGGGTATCGATGCGGGCCATCTGCTGGAGCAACTACTGCCCGCCGCCCGCCGGCTGCTGGAGCGGCACGGCAGCGGTGACGGTACCGGGATCGCCGCCGTGGCGATCGGCGCCGCCGGTATGGCGACGCTCGGCGGACAGTTGCGCGCCGAGCTGCCTTCGGCCCTGGAGAGCGCGCTCGGGATGCGCCGGCTGGCTCTCGCCGCCGACGCGGTGACCGCTTACGCGGGTGCGGTCGGTCAGCGCCCGGGGGCAGTCGTCGCGGGCGGTACGGGCATGATCGCGTTGGGTACGGATCTGACGAGCTGGCGCCGGGCCGACGGCTGGGGTCATCTGCTGGGTGACAGCGGCGGCGGCGCCTGGATCGGGCGGGCCGGGCTCGATGCGGCCATGCGCGCCCATGACGGGCGGCGCGGTGGATCCGCCGCACTGCTGGCCCGGCTGGAGGCCGTGTTCGGGCCGGCGCCGGAGCTGCCCGGGCTGCTGTATCCGCGCACCGACCGGCCTGCCGTGCTGGCCTCGTTCGCGCCCGAGGTCGCCGCGTGCGCCAGGCATGATCCGGTCGCCGCGGGCATTCTGCGCGAGGCCGCCGGGCATATCGCGGAGGCGGCCGCGGCGGTGTGTCCGAAGGCCGGGGCCGACGACGAACCGTGCGAAGTGGCCCTGACGGGCGGCTTGTTCCGGATGGGCGATCCACTGCTCGTACCGTTGCGGGAGGAACTGTCCCGGCAGCTCCCGCAGGCACGGACGGTCCCCGGTTCGGGTGATCCGCTGACCGGTGCACTGTCCATCGCTCAGGCGTTGGCCGCCGGGGATCTGCGACTGCCCCGCCATCCGACGCTGCTCTGCGTACCCGGTCATGGGCCTGAGCAGGAGCCCGGATAGGTCCCGACAGAGCAGGACAGTCGACTGATAAGCCTCTCAACGGATAAAAGCGGACAGATGACGCCCGGCCGGGCCCTCCCCGAACAGAGGGGCACCCAAAACCAGTAGCATGCGGCGCCATGAGCACCCCCACTGGGCCCGCTTCCGGCCTGCCTGTACGAATGCCGCGACCTCGCCAGTCCGGACGGCACCGCCGCCCGGAGCCCGTGGTCGCACCTGAGGGCGCTGCCGCGCTCGTCCTCGCCGTTCCCGGTACTCCCTCTTCGGCCACGCGCAGCCTGGCCGAAGAGGTGATCAGCATCGCCCGTTCCGAGCTGCCCGGCCTCAATGCCCGGATCGGCTACCTCGACGGCGACGATGCCGAGTACCCGAAGCTCTCGTCCGTACTCACCCACAGCGCCGCCGAGCGCATCGCGCGCTTCGAGCAGGCGCAGGCCGCGGGCCGCGAGGTCGCCGAGCCCGAGGGTCCGTCCGCCGTCGTGGTGCCGCTGCTCGCGGGGCCGGACAGCGCCCTGATCCGGCGGATACGGCAGGCCGTGATGGACAGCGGCACGCAGGTCGAGCTGACCGATGTACTCGGCCCGCACCCGCTGCTCGCCGAGGCACTGCACGTACGCCTCTCCGAGGCCGGTCTGGCCCGCGCCGACCGTGCCAGGCTCTTCACGGTGGCCACGGCCGCCGACGGCATCGTGCTGGCCACGGTGGGTGGCGAGGAGGCCGTGCAGGCCGCCGGGATCACCGGCATGCTGCTGGCTGCCCGGCTCGCGGTACCGGTGATGGCCGCCGCACTCGATGTGGAGGGTTCCGTCGCGTCGATCGCGGAGCAGCTCACGAGCTCCGGCTCGGTGCAGCTCGCGCTGGCTCCGTACCTCGTCGGCCCCGAGGTGGCCGAAGGGCTGCTGGATGCCGCCGCGAAGGAGGCGGGCTGCGCGACGGCCGAGCCGCTCGGCGCGTACCCGGCGATCGGCAAGCTCGTGCTGTCGATGTACACGACGGCGCTCGGTATCGCGCCGGCGACGCCGCAGGGCACTCAGACGCACTGACCCGGTGCCGGGTACGCCCGGCAGCGGTCTGTCATCGATCGCCGGGCGGGCTTGATCTTTCTGGCCCGCCCGGCGATTCGGCTGTGCGTGGCGTGATGTCAGGCGAAGATCACGCAGGACGCGGCAGGGGCCTCCAGCGAGCCCGCGCGGCGCGGGATGCCGGTCGCCGGGTCGACGGAGAACCAGCTGACGTTCCCGGACCGCTCATTGGCCGCGTACAGCCATCGGCCGGTGGGGTCGAGCGCGAGATCGCGCGGCCAGTGCCCGCCGCAGCCCACGGTCGTGAACAGCGTCGCCTTCTCGCCCGTTCCGTCGAGCGCGAGAACGGAGATGCTGTCGTGCCCCCGGTTGGCCGTCCAGAGGAACCGTCCGTCGTGCGAGACGACCACCTCGGACGGGTAGGTCGCCGTATCCCCGCCACGCGCCGATTCCTCGGGCAGCACGGACGTCTCGGCGACCGGTTCCAGGACGCCCGCGGCGGCGTCCCACCTGCATATGGTGACGGTCGGTTCGAGTTCGTTCAGGACGTAGGCGTGGCTGCCCGCAGGGTGGAAGGCCAGGTGGCGCGGGCCCGTGCCCGGCCGCAGGGCCGTCTCGCCATGCAGCCGCAACTCCCCGGTGGTCTTGTCGAGCGCGCAGATCCGTATGGAGTCGGTCCCGAGGTCGACACTGAGCACCCAGTTCCCCGATGGGTCCGGCAGCACCTGGTGTGCGTGCGGGCCCCGCTGACGGTCGGCGTCCGGACCGCTGCCCTCGTGCCTGAGCACAGTGGTGACGGCGCCGAGGGAACCGTCCTGCCGGACAGACAGAGCGGTGACGCTGCCGGAGCCGTAATTGGCGGTGAGCAGATGACCGCCCGCGAGCGCGAGATGGGTCGGACCATCGCCTTCCACCGGTCGGAGCTCGCCGACCGGCTGCGGCACGTCGCCGGTGATGTCGAGTGCGGCGGCCGCACCGTGCTCGGTCTCGCTGACCGTGTAGAGCGCCCTGCCACCCGGACCCGGCCCGTGGCCCACGACGAGATACGAGGGATCGGGAACGGTGTCCGTCGAGCCGAGGACGGTCAGGGCCCCGGTCTCCTGATCCATGGCGGCGACGGTGATTCCCCGCCCGCCCGCCGAGGTGAACGACCCGATGAATACCCGTCCCGCGCCGTTGTCGCTGCCCACCGCACTGCTCGTCACCGCACTGCCCCTCTCCGCCGACTGAGCACGACCGTTCGCACTGTCGTGATCTTCCCGGGCGACGGTAGCAGTCGGCCCATCGAGGTCTAGGCCCAATACCGGTGATTTAGGTCTTTTTCCGGGAGGTTGGGGCTGGTTTGGTGGGTCCGACGAGGGTGACGACTGGGGTGTCCGGCCGGGGCTGGT